>JASBVV010000002.1 GCA_029960885.1 Kyrpidia sp.
AAGGTACGCATTTTTATCAGTTACGACGACCTTGAGGAAAGGGGAATCGGCCGCGAGGAGATTTGGCAAAACGGCCGGAAGATCCAGGAGTTGTTCTGGGACATGATGGAGAAGGCCTACATCGAAGTGGGTTTCGAGGTGATGGGGCCCATCGCCGTGGAGGCGTTCACCATGCCCGCCGAGGGCGTGGTGGTGGTCGTGAGCCAAGTGTCCTCGGTCTCCGAGGCGGAAGAGGAAGACGATGAAGCCGAACCTGTGATAGATGAGGAGATCGGGCAAGCCGAACTGTGTTTTGCGTTTCAAGATTTTGAAGACGTGGTGCAGGCGGCCTATGCATTGCGCCCGAGGTTTTCGGGAACAGGGAAACTGTTTGCGTATCATGCCCGGTTCTACTTGTATTTCCCCGCCGATCAGGTGGAGGAGTCCCAACAGGCGGCATTGACGGCCTTGGCCGAGGAGTACGGCGAACGCAGCCGGACCACTCCGGCCGTGTTGGAGGAATACGGAACCACCGTGTTTCGGGAAAATGCCGTAGGCGAACTCTGCGCCCGGTTTCCCTTTCGACCGGGCCATGTGGAATGAATCTGAAACCGGGTCGTTTTCACAAACAGCCCCGTCCGGTCTCGGCGGGGCTGTGGCCGTCTCAGCGCGAGAGGAAATGGATCCAGCTCCAGAACTCCACCAACATGGCGGCGATGGCCGCGGCCATCAGAGGCCCCACCGGGATCCCGCGCAGGAAGATGATGCCGAAGATCGAGCCGATCACCAATCCGATCATGAGCGAGGGATCTTGACGCAGCAAATGCAACCCCCGACCGTTCAAATACGTGGCGACCAGCCCGCCGATCATCGCCGCGATGCCCGCCGGGCTGACGAACACCCGGATCAGGTCGGTCATGGTCAGGGTGCCGTCCACCAAGGGGACCAGCACCGCAACCATAAGAAACAGCAGCCCCAATTCGAGTCCACGGCGTTCGAGAGTCGGGAAATAGCGCTCCAGGTGCGACAGTTTGAGGATGAGCAACAAGCAGGCCGCGGTGGTGAGCACATGAGAACGCCCAATCAGGCCGATGACGATGAGAAGCACCAACACCAGTTCGCCGGTCAACACGTTGATCTCCCTCCGCCCATGTCCCAGGGGACACTATATGATATGGGCGAAGAGAGGCCACTATCCCATGTGCGATTCGGCGGTCGCCGGCGGCGGAAAGCTCAAAATTGTACCCCCGCGATCACGTGGTCGTCGGACCGCCTGACAATCCGGGACGGAGGGATCGTCCAACGCAGGGTGTCGCTTCGCAGCCCCCGGCGAAGAGTCTCTACGGCCACCACATCCCCCGGATGAATATTTCCGAGATTGACATTGACCCCGAGGCGGCGGAGGAAAAATTCCTGCTGCGATTTCCGGGGAGCTTCCCAGATGACCCGGTCCGGCGAGGAAAGCCGGGCCATCAAGCGGCCGATCTCCTCTTCGAGGATACTGCCGTCCTCCCGGTAGAATCCCACATTTCGCCCCGATTCCCGCCCTTCAAGGATCACGTAATCGGACCCGGAGGAAAGGTCTTTCTCAAGTTGGTCGACGTATTGGTCGATGGTCATGGCCAATCCCGCCTTTTTCTTGCCCGTTTCGGTCAGGACGAGAAAACCGCGCCGTTTTGCCTCTCGAATCCATTGGCGCCGGGTTTGCCCATCGATTTCGACGGTTCCGTCGGAAATTTCGATGCAGGGAAAACCGAGTTCCTCGGCCCGGGTCAAAAATCGATCGGCGCGACCCTGCAGCAATGCGGTTTCGAACAAAGTTCCCCCCGGATAAGGAATCATGCGGGATTCCCTGAGAAGCGAGATTTTTGCCTTTAACAGATCCGAAGAGTACAAAAAAGAAGTTCCAAAGCCGAATTTCCAAAAGTCGATCCATTCTCCCGCGCACTCCACGATATCCCGCATGCTGCGGATGCCCATTCCGGAGTCGATCACCATGGTGAGTCCGTTCTTTCTCGGTTTCGGCCGGCGCCCCGGCAGCGGCTCGCTCAGGATATCTTCCCAAGGTCCCATTGTCCCGCGTTCGCTCCCTTCTGCCCAGTGGAGTGGAAAAACCACGGTCATCTTATGCCCGCAGCTCCTGGGCGGTTCCCCAGAAATGCGCGGGGCTCGGAGCTCCGCCCGGTCGGCGGGCGTCCGGTCACCCGGATGAACCATAGAGACAACCCCGCAGCCGTGACCGCGAGAGCGGCGCACACGCCGAACATCCACACCGGGGGAAGTTTCATGAGCAGCGAGAACGCCGGCGGTCCGGCGGCCACCCCCAGGAAACGGACACTGCCGTAGAACGAGGTGATGATCCCACGTTCTTCACGCTCGGTCGTGCCCGTGATCAAAGTGTTCAGCGACGGGAGCACCACTCCCGTGCCGATTCCGGAAAGCACCAAATCGGCCAGCTGTAAGGCGGGCGAACGGAGAAAAGCCAGGGCGAACAGGGTGGCGGCGACTGTGGTCAGGCCGGTCACCACCGCCCCCTTCATCAGCGGACGATTCTTTTTGATCCATCGCCCGGTCAAATACGAGGCCGTGCACATCCCGGTCAATGGAATGGCCAAAATGCCGCCCCGGGCGAATACTCCAAGATGATACCGAGATTCGAGCATTTCCGAGACGTAAAAAAGAATGCCGAAAAGCAAGAAAAGGGCGGTGGCCCCGCTGAAGTACCCAACCAACAGCCAATGGCCGTCTCTCTTCCATATTTTTGTAAATTTTCTCCAATATTGCGAGGGCGATCTCCCTGTTTTCACCGGGGGTTCGCGCACGCCCAGCAAAAGTCCGACTACCACGGGGATGGTCAGCAAAGGAAAAAGGAGAAATGTGCCGTACCAGAGCCATCTGCCCACCCAAGCCCCGAGAATGGGACTGATGACTTTTCCCAGTCCGTTGGAGGCTTCATTGAGCCCCAAGGCCCGGCTTCGCGCGTTGCCCTGAAACAGATCACTGACCAAGGCCATGGCGATGGGTGCGGTCCCGGCAGCCCCTAGTCCTTGGATGACCCTCCCGAACAGGATCCAGGGAAACACGCGGTGGCCCGCCCAGGCGCCGAACGCCGCAACGAGGCCGCCCAAAGCGTACATTCCTAATGAAGGAATCATGATCCATTTGCGCCGGAACCGATCCGAAAGAATGCCGGCCAAGGGGATAATCAGGCCGGCGGGCACGGAAAAGAGGGTGATGACCAGACTGGCCTGAAACTGGCTGATGCCCAAGGTGGACTGCATGGTCGGCAGGATGGGAATCAACATCGAATTTCCCAGGACCATGATAAACGGTACCGAACTGATCGCCCAAAGGGCTGTGGGACCAGGGTTGGTTGATTCTGTCACGGCGTTCACCTCTTTTGGCTATCCCACGCTAGTGTCGGCCGGTCCGCCGTCGAATATGCGACGGGAAGATGGATGTCTTTGAGTTTTGTACGGGAAATCCGTATAATCGGCTTATCATAGAATGAAATGGGCAGACCCATCGGGGGGAGGACGGAGAGGTGAAAAAAGACACCCAATATGTTCATATCGGCACCAGAACGGATCCCGCCACAGGGGCGATCTGCCCGCCCATCTATCCGGCAACCACATATCGCCATCCCGAATTTGGGAAAAGTACGGGATACGACTACACGCGCACCGGCAATCCCACCCGCGCCATCGCGGAGCAGGTGATGGCCGACCTGGAGGAAGGGGACCGGGCGTTTGTACTCTCGTCGGGCATGGCGGCTGTGGCGTTGGTTTTTTCACTGTTCGCGCCGGGGGACCGGATCGTTTTGTCCGATGATCTGTACGGTGGCACCTGGAGACTTCTGGAGCGCGTATTTTCACGGTTCGGTTTGCGGTCGGAATACGTCGACCTGACCGCGGAGGACTCGTGGGCCCCTCGTTTGGCCGGAGCTGCGGCGGTGTTTGTGGAAACGCCCACCAATCCGCTGCTGAAAGTGGTCGATCTGCCCCGTCTTTGCAGCAGGGCCAAGGAGCACGGCGCCCTGGTGATCGTGGACAACACGTTTATGACGCCGTATTGGCAGAAACCGCTGACCCTCGGTGCCGACATCGTGGTGCACAGTGCCACCAAATATCTGGGGGGACACAATGATGTTTTGGCGGGAGTGGTGGTTTGCCGAGGGCCTGAATTGGCTGATGGCCTGACCTTGCTGCACCATTCGGTGGGAGCGGTGCTGGGTCCCCAGGAATGCTGGCTGCTGCTGCGAGGGATCAAAACGCTGCCCCTTCGCCTGGCCCGGCAACAGGAGAATGCTTATGCCGTCGCCCGTTGGCTCCAGGGGCACCCCGGGGTTTCCCAGGTCTATTACCCCGGCCTCGAAGGACATCCGGGGTATGAAGTGCACCGGCGCCAGGCCTCGGGGGCGGGGGGGATGATCTCGTTTCGGGTCCGCGACGTTCGCGATGTCAGAAGGCTGCTCATCGACGGACAGGTGGTTTTGTTCGCCGAAAGCCTGGGCGGTTTGGAGACACTGATCACCCATCCCGCCTCTCAGACCCATGCGGATGTCGACCCCGGACTGAGGCGGCGGATCGGCATTACCGACGATCTTTTGCGGTTGTCCGTGGGCGTGGAAGATGTCGAAGACATCATCGACGATCTGGAGAGACGCCTCACAAATCCGCCGGGTTCGCGATGAGAGGAAAGAGGATTTCTTGAACGTACGGCGAACCATTATAGGCAGGGGTGGGTCCAAAGAGAGAACGAGGTGGGGCGACGAATGGAGATCAGTGCACACGGCACGCAACAATGGATTCGGAGCGCACTGAGCCGGATGGGATACGGAGAGGCTGTGATCGAGCAGTTGATCGAGCCTCAACTTTGTCTCACCGTACGGATTCCGGTGATGATGGACAACGGCGCGATTCGGATCTTTACTGGGTATCGGGTTCAGCACCACAATGCCGTGGGGCCCACCAAAGGGGGCATTCGATTCCACCCCGATGTAAATCTCGCCTCGATCATAAGAGAGGCGATGATTATGACCATCAAGTGCGGATTGGCCGGCGTCCCTTTTGGCGGCGCAAAAGGGGGCATCGCCTGCGATCCCAGGGAATTGTCGTTTCGGGAACTGGAGCGGTTGAGCCGGGGCTACGTACGGGCGATCAGTCAAATCGTCGGGCCGACAAAGGACATCCCCGCTCCGGACGGGCTTTCGAATTCCCGAATCATGGCATGGATGGCCGACGAATACAGCCGGTTGCGCGAATGCGACGCCAGGTCGTTCATCACCGGAAAACCGGCGGTGCTCGGCGGCATCGCGGATCGGGAACGGCTGTTGTTCCACAGTGTCCTGTTGCTTCTGGAAGAATCGATCCGGGATGCCGGGCTGTCCCTGACCGGTGCCCGGATCATCATCCGCGGTTTCGGAGAACTTGGGGCGTATCTCGCGGCGGAGATCCACCGAAAAGGCGGGGTCGTGATCGGTTTGTCCGATCGGTATGGCGCCCTCTATGAAGAGGGCGGCCTGGACATCGAGACCCTGCTGGATCGCCGGGACTCATTCGGCACCGTCACCCGGCTTTTTCATACCCGTTTGGCCCACGACGAAATCTGCGACAAACCGCATGACGTTTTTGTCGGTGCCACATCGACGCCCGCCCTGGGCGAAGAAGGGGCCGCCCATCTATCGGGACGCTTGGTTTTCGAGGCGGTTCCGGGGGGCGTGCATCTGTCCGCATACCGCGTGCTCCTCCAAAGGGGCGTGACGGTGGTTCCGGGGATTCTCAGTTCGCTGGGTTCCGTCTTTCTGTCGTATTTTGAGTGGGTGCAAAACAAAGAGGGGTATCGATGGAGTAAGGAACAACTGGAAAGCCGCCTTCAAGAACGAATGATAAAGGCGTACCGTCGTTTGCAAGACGTGGTGCGTACCGGGGAAAGCGATCCTCTGCTGGCTGCGGCCATGGTCGGGCTGAGGCCCGCGGCTGAAGCGATCCGGATCCGCGGCCTTTTGTGAACAAGGTCTCGGGATGAGACGGCTTTCCGGGCATGGCTTGATATCGTGCGGTACATACTGGGAAGGAATTGACGGCAGTTTGGGGGCATACTATGAGCGGACACATGGGTAGACGTCCACAAGGAGTGGAGCACATGCCGCTACAAACACCCCGTCGCGTAAAAGTGCACATCCGCTGTCGCCACTGCGGAGAAAGTTTTATTCTTCGCGGTTCGCGGAAAAGAAGCGGTGAAATCGATACGGGCTTTAAACGGTGCCTCTGCGACAATGATCGGGATTTTGATATTGAAACCATCGGGTGACCGCTGCGAAAACCGCGCGCCCGTCCCGCCGGCCTGGTGTGGCCGGTGTTTTTTTTTGTGCTGCGGCTGACATAAAAAGACAGGTCATCACGCACACTAGAATACGACTTTCAAGGGGAAGGTGGACACGGATGGCGAGGCCGACTCTGCGCGCCAGGTGGTTGGTGCGCCTCATTCTCTTGGCGATGACGGCGTGCTCGACCCTCGATGCCGGTGGTGTCGCCCGGGCTCTGTCGGACAAGACCCTGATGAAAGGCAGCCGGGGCGAGGATGTGTATGAATTACAGGATCGCCTGAAGTACCTCGGTATGTATCGAGGGGCTGTGGACGGCATTTTCGGATGGGATACATACTGGTCGGTCGGTTCTTTTCAAAGTGGCCATGCGCTGCCCGTCACCGGGCAGGTGGATGATGCCACGCGGAGGGCCTTGCTGCAGGCCACCCGGGGGTTTGAACCCCGTCACCACAGCAGTACCCATGTGGCCGGGGGTGTGGGCCGATTCTCGGCCAATGACATTAAACTGATGGCCAATGCGGTGTACGGGGAAGCCCGGGGAGAGCCCTACATCGGACAGGTGGCGGTGGCGGCCGTGATCCTCAACCGCTTGGACGATCCGCGGTTTCCAAAGAGCGTTCCCGGGATCATTTTCCAACCCGGCGCTTTTACAGCGGTGTCGGACGGGCAAATTGGGCTCTCGCCCAACCCTCAGGCGCGGAAAGCCGTCATGGACGCCGTTCGGGGGTGGGATCCCACGGGAGGCGCGGTGTATTATTTTAATCCGGCCACGGCCACGTCCAAATGGATTTGGTCCAGGCCGCAGATCAAGCGAATTGGAAAACATATTTTTTGCCGATAGCTCCAAAACGAGAATGTCTCGGGGGAGGTCGATTCGAGATGTACAGGCGTGTGGCCGCGGTTCTGACCCCGGTGTTGGCCGTCGCTCTGGTGATCACCGGTTTCTGGGGGTATCGGGAGCACCGTCAGAAGCAGGCTGTGCTCCTCAAGGCGGAAAATCAATATCAACGGGCTTTTCACGACCTGACGACCCATGTGGACCAGTTACAGGATGAGTTGGGGAAAGCGATGGCGATCAACAGTGTTCGACAACAGACGCCGTGCATGACAAATATCTGGCGTCTGGCGTTTGCGGCTCAGTCGGACGTCGGGCAACTTCCCCTGACCCTGATGCCTTTCCATAAGACCCAGGAATTTCTTAACAACATCGGCCAGTTCAGTTATCGGTTGGGGGTGAAAGATCCGCAAAAACCGCTTTCGTCCCAGGATTGGACGACCCTGAAAACTTTGTACGGGCAGGCCGCCCGGGTGGAGAACGACCTTCGCCAAGTGCAAAGCGGGATCCTCAGTCATAACCTGCGCTGGATGGATGCGGAAATGGCGATGTCGGACAACCAGAAAAAGGACGACAATCAGATTATCGATGGATTTCATAAATTAGAGAAACAGGTAACGGAGTTTCCCGAGGTTTCATTTGGTCCCACCCACCGCACGCTGGAATCCCGGATTCAAGAGCAGCCGGCGCAAAATCTCGGCTCGGATGCGCCGCCCGACCGGGTCGCCGCCAAGGTCAAACAGTTTCTCGGTTTGGCCGGGAAGGAAACGGTCAAGGTGCAGGAGAACGGCAAAGGCAATCCAAACCCCACGTACAGTGTGACCGTCGAGGACGGCCGGGCGAGCCATGTTTTTTTGGACGTGACGAAACAAGGGGGTCACGTGCTGTGGTATATGAACGATCGACCGGTGGGCGGCGAGAAAATCGATCTGTCGGCCGCCGAGGCCGGTGCCCGGAACTGGCTCAGGGCCCATGGATACCCGGTGATGGAGATGATCCAGGCCGATCAAACGGACAGTGTCGGCGTTTTTGAATTCGTGCCGGTGGAGCGGGGGATCCGCCTCTATCCCGACAAGGTGACGGTGAAGGTGGCGTTGGATAACGGTGAGGTCATCGGGCTGTCGGCAAAGGATTATGTCTATCACCATCGGCCCAGAAATCTTCCCGTGCCCAGTCTGTCCATGGCCCAAGCCCGGCAGCGGTTGAGCCCTCACGTCACAGTCCAGGAGCACCATCTGGCGCTGATCCCAAATGACGAAAAACAGGAGGTGCTGGCTTACGAGTTTTTGGGGACGATCGACCGGGATACCTACCGGATCTACATCAACGCCCGAAACGGGGACGAAGAAGGCGTGGAAAAGATGCGAAGGGAGCCGCCCGGCACCGCACAAAGCTGGTGAGGCCGGGCAGTTTGCCGGGCTACCTCGCCCATTGGTGCAAAAAATTCGTCACTCCCCGGGCCGTGGCCTCGGCGATCTGCCGCTGATAAGCGGGGTCGGTCAACCGGACCCGATCGGATGGGATGAGGAGGTAGCCCGCTTCCACGATCACCGCGGGCATCGTCAAGTGTTGCAACAGGTAATACGCGGATCCGTCGTGGGCTTCTCGCGGAGACATTCCCGGAATGGTGCGCAACTCAGCTTGAATGGCGTCGGCGAGCGGCTTTGATCCCGGCAGAGCCGGGTTAAAAAAGGTTTCTGCACCGCCCCGGGCGGCTTCGGGGGAACTGTTGCAGTGGATACTGACGAAGGCAACGGCTCGATGGGCTTCAGCAAAAGCGATCCGGGCGTCGAGGTCGGTACGTTTGGCGTCTCGGCCTCGTTGTCCGGGCAAGGCGTAATCCCGGTCGTCCGTGCGTGTTAAAAGCACGGTAAACCCCCGATTTCTCAGGGCGGCGGCCAGTGCCCTGGAAATTTGCAGGGCGATGTCCTTTTCCGGAGGGGCCGCTTCGACTCGGACGCCCGGGTCGTAACCGCCGTGACCGGGATCCACCACGATGGTCGGGGTCGGCCACCATGCCGGTGCCTCGATGTGCAGCCGGCCGGCGGGCAGGAGAAGCAGGGCGCAGAGAAGAATGAGGGTCCCGGCGGCCGCCCACCGCTTCCATGCGGGCCGAATGACGGCCAAGGTCAGTCTCCCTTTCTTCATTGCCTGTCCTCCCCGTTTCTCTCGTTCTCTCCCCATGTCTATGCGGGCACAGGACCGGTCATGCCGGGGGCTTGGCATGGAACGTTGGGGATTGGCGTAAGATGGGAACAAGGGGGGCGGGAAGATGCGCCGGGTGGATCGGGACCCGAATCCTTTGGCTGACGTTGTGCAAAGGAGCACGGAGTGGATGTTTCGATTGGCGGCCTTGGGCCTATGTATGTTGGCGGCGGTCCAGGGACTCCTGATGGTCCCCCAGGTTCGGGTGTGGTTGTTGCCGGTGGAGCGCTTGGAAGGGGCGCCGGTTCAGGGGGCGGCTTCGGCGGGGGAGGCGGAAATTTCGTTGAGTCTGGTGGGAGGCGGGGAGTGGCCGGACGCCTATGTCACCATCAACGGCCGACCCGTTCAGGCCTTCAGCCATGCGGAGGTCCGGTTGACGGTTCATGAAGGGGATGCGCTTCAGGTGGACGCCACCCGAGCCCGGGGAAACCGCAGGGTGTCGATCGACCACGATTCCCCCCGTTTGTTGACCCCGGTGGCCGGCCTCGAGTGGGATGTGGGCGGAGGGCGAAAGTCGCCGGTGGTGCACGTCCATTTTATCGCCATAAATCCCTAAGATTCGACGGAATCCGTCCCTTGCGCCGTTTTGGAGGGTTGTGGTACTATATTCCTAGATCAAGACAGATGAAGATGCGCCGACGTCGGACCACGGGACGTCCACAGGTTTGCGTGATGGATGCGATGGTGAGCGACCTCTCTTTTCCCTGGCCTGAATAGATGTACACGTAGGAAAAGCGGGCTCTGCCTGCTTTTTATATGTTTGGCCTTGTTGCGGCGCCGACGAGGGAGGGCGTGAATGAAAAGATTGCGGGTGGCGATTGACGGCCCCGCAGGGGCCGGGAAAAGCACCATTGCGCGGCGGGTGGCCGAGGCGCTGGGACTTCTTTATGTGGACACCGGGGCGATGTACCGGGCGATTACTTGGACGGCGCTGCAGGAAGGTGTGGATCCGTCGGACGCGCCGGCCCTCGCCGGGTTGGCGAATCGAGTACACCTGGAACTGAGGCCGGAGGGGGAAGGCGCGCGGGTGTGGATCAACGGGCGGGATGTGACGCCGTTTCTCAGGGATCCCCGGGTGACCCGGGCCGTGTCCGCCGTGGCCGGGGTTCCGGCCATTCGAATGCGCATGACCGAATTGCAGCGGGAATGGGCCCGCCGGGGTGGAGTGGTGATGGATGGGCGCGATATCGGGACAGCGGTGATGCCCGAGGCCGAGGTCAAGGTTTTTTTGACCGCATCGTTGGCAGAACGGGCCAAGAGGCGGGTGGAGGAACTGCGCAGGCAAGGGCATGCGTGCGATCCCGATCAGGTGGAGCGGGAATTGGCGGAACGAGACCGGGCGGATACCGCCCGGGATGTTTCTCCCCTCGTGCGCGCGCCGGATGCCCGGCTCATCGACACCACGGGCCGGGATGTGGACAGCGTGGTGCGGGAGATTTTAACCTTGTGTCGACCGTTTCTTCGGGGCGAGGGGGAATGACCAGATGGGGGATCGCATATACCGCTTCGGGCGGGTGCTGATCCGGATCCCGATGCAGACCCTTTTCCCCCTTCGGGTGATTGGCCGGGAGCACGTACCGGAACAAGGGGGCGTTGTGTTGTGCGCCAATCACGGCAGTAACTGGGACCCGGTGTTGCTTGGACTGAGTGTGTCCCGGCCCATTCACTTCATGGCCAAGGAAGAACTGTTTCGCGTCCCCGGACTGGCTCCGTTGGTGCGGGGCTTGGGCGCGTTTCCGGTGCGCCGGGGCGCGGCCGACCGCGCGGCACTGCGGACGGCGGTTCAACTGGCCCGAGGAGGACGGGTGGTCGGCCTGTTTCCCGAAGGAACCCGGCGGCGGAGGGGGAAGGTCGGCCGACCGATGCCCGGGGCCGGTATGGTGGCAGTGCGAAGCGGGGCTCCGGTCATCCCGGTGCATATCGACGCCGGGTATCGGCCGGGCTCCCGGGTCACTGTGCGGTTTGGTCCGCCGGTGGATCTCTCCCCGTGGATGAATCGGAGGCTGTCGTCCCGGGAGTATGCCGAGGTGGCCTCGGCGATCATGGATACCGTGTACCGGCTGCCGGGGTCCGAAGGGTCCTCGGCGGTTCGGGCGGGATCCGGGTAGAGGAGCAGGGTCCGCCGTTGCATGGTTTTGACGCTCTCATGTCATACTGAACATGAGCAAGATTTGCCAGGCATCTTGACCCCCGCAACTGCACGGTCGGGGTGAATGATACAGCGTTCCACATGTCCGTTTCGGTTTGGCCAGGGTCGCTGTGTGAGGAACAGGAGGTCTTTTTCGTATGGATGAAATGCGTGACATGACCGATTTGGTGGCGTTGCACAAAGGGGATATCGTCAAAGGCCGGGTGACCAAGATCGAAGACGGTCAGGTTTTCGTCGATGTCGGCTATAAGTTCGACGGAGTGATTCCCATCGGGGAACTGTCCGCCCTGCGGGTGGAAACCCCTTCGGATGTCGTGCAGGTCGGCGATGAAATCGAGGTGCGCGTCCAGCGGATCAATGACGAAGAGGGCAAGTTGGTTTTGTCGAAAAAGGCGGTGGACGCCGAGAAGTCGTGGGATCGCCTGCAACAATTGTTTGAAAGCCAAGAGACCTTCGAAGTTCGGGTGGCCGACGTGGTCAAGGGCGGGCTGGTCGCCGATGTCGGCGTGCGGGCGTTCATTCCCGCCTCCTTGGTCGAACGCCATTTTGTTGAGGACTTCTCCGGGTACAAAGGTCGCACGCTCCGGGTGAAAGTGGCGGAACTGGACCGATCCGACAATAAAGTGATTTTGTCCCAGAAAGCCGTCCTCGAAGAGGAATATCAAAAGCAGAAAGAAGAAGTGCTCCATCGCCTGCAGCCCGGCGATATCCTGACGGGGAAGGTCCAACGCCTCACCAATTTCGGCGCGTTTGTGGATGTGGGAGGGGTCGACGGACTCGTGCACATCTCGGAGTTGGCCTGGCATCGGGTGGAACATCCTTCTGAAGTGGTGAAAGAAGGAGACGAGGTCAAGGTCAAGGTTCTCAGGGTGGATCCCGAGCGGGAGCGCGTTTCGCTGTCGATCAAGGAGGCCGCTCCGGGGCCCTGGACGGGGGTGTCTCAGCGGTATCACGCGGGCGACGTGGTGACCGGGGTGGTCAGGCGGTTGGTGTCGTTCGGGGCGTTTGTCGAATTGGAGCCCGGTGTGGAGGGACTGGTGCACATTTCGCAGATCGCGAATCGACGGATCGGCACTCCGCAGGAGGTTCTCGAACCCGGACAGGAAGTTCGGGTCAAGATCTTGGACGTCAATGAGGGGGATCAGCGAATTTCTCTTTCGATCCGGGAAGCTGAAAGCGAGCGGAATCGAAGGGATGTGGAGCGGTATCACGACCGCCAGGGTTCGTCTTCCGGGTCAGGGGTGACGCTGGGGGAGATGTTCGGCGATCTGTTCAAAAACCGGCACTGATGGTGTCCGGTCCGGGGAGAGGGATCGGTGTGCAATCCGGCGACCGGTGCCGACGGGAATATCCCCGTCGGCACCGGTCGCCTTTTGCGGTTCGGGGGCCCGGGCAACAAGAGGTATAGCGAATCCGTCCGACGGCGACACTAGTGTCACGGAGGTTGGTGCCCGTGGCCAGCGGAATTCTGGCAGACGTTTTCATGATGGTCGGGGCGATCCTTTTGGGTACAGGATGGGGACACCGGCGTGTCGCGCGCTCGCCGGCGGGACGTCGGGCCTTGGTCCTCGGTCTCGGCCTGGCATGGTGTTTGAACAGGTTTGTCATCGGAATATTTGGAATTCGGTTGAATGCGGGAGGATTGGTGCTGGTCGCTCTGGTTGTCGGCGTTCTGTTCAGTTCCTCCCCCGGAATCCGGGCCTGGTTCCGGCAGATCGGCGGCATGGTTGTGACCGCCTCGGTCATGGCCCTTGTGTGGGCGGGTTTGCCGTACACTCCGCTGGCGGTGTGGCCGTTTCGCGATCTCATCTGCGCCGGCATTGGAGCGGTGGCGGCGGGCCTGCTGGCACCTTCTCCGCTGTTTGCCGCGGCGTGCGCCGGTTGGGGCGTGGTGTGCGGTGTGTACGAGGTGCTCGTTGTGCAATACAACGTGTCTGTTCCGGAAGTGGTATGGTTCGACAACGATTTGCTCGACGACATGACCGCGGCCGCCTGGACGGCCCTGGGGGTGAACCTGGTCATGGGGGGCCTCATGCGTTATGCCCAGAGAAGACCGGCGGCAGGAGAATCGCCGTGACGAGCGACCCCGGCGGATCACGTTTCGGCTCTTTTACGACCACGGTGTGGGCTTGGGTGCGTTGTTGACGGCAGCCCTGGATGTCGGCCGGCTCCCCGCGGATCGTCCGTGGGAAGAACAGGCGGTGCGGGACCTCCTGATAGGCCGGCGGCCCAGCGCAGCCGTGTCCGTGATGGAAGGACCGCGGGGCTGTGCGTACTGGTGCGGCCTTGGGGCCAGCGCCCCGGTGGTGGTGCGGGCCTGGCGGTATTTTTTACAGTTCTCCCTTTTTCCCCAGGAAACCGCCGTATTCCTTCCGGTTCCCACGCCGGGCGCCCGGAGGTGGATCCGGGCCGAGAGGGCGTGGCGGAGGCGGCCGGAAGGGGCCGATCTGGCGGCCCGGGAGGCGATTCGGTATGTTCAGTTCTGGCATCAGGCTCATTTATCCGTCTGGCCCGACTGAGGCCGGGCTTCGGGTGGTGTATTATTGTTACGGAAGCGCCCACTCTTCCATCGTTTGCGCCGCCATTCACCTGGGGCGGCTGAAGGAGGAAAGGCCCTCGGCCAGGGACATCATTCGCCTGGCGGACTTTGACGCCACGGACACGTGGTCCATCGGCACTCTCTTCTTCAAAGGCGTGGATGACCTGGGGTATCCGGTGTACACCCTGGGTCTGGGCCCTCGGCGGCACAGGGCGCTTCAATCCGTCGCGTCGCTTTTGACGGTCCCGGGGTTTGGGGGATCGCCCATCCTGTTCGCCGAGGCCCTGCCGCAAATCGGGTGGTTGGCCCGGCTCGGCGGAGCCATGTCCCGGCGGTACGGCCAGGTCTCATTCGGCCGATCGCTCAGCGCTCGGGCGATCGCAAGGCACTGTGCGGACTTGCGCAGGTTCGTCCGGACCGTTCGGGAAGCCGAACGGCGAGCGGCGATTGACGCGCCGACGCCGGTTCTGTCATAATCCAGATGGACGTTTGAGGTGGACGGAGCGAAAGGTGTGATCGTCATGGCCGGTGGGCTGGTCGCCATTGTCGGCCGACCGAATGTGGGGAAATCGACGCTGTTTAACCGGATTGTGGGGCAACGGATCGCCATCGTCGAGGACAGACCCGGGATTACCCGGGACCGCCTTTACGCGTCCGCCTCATGGAACGGACGAACCTTTCGCCTGATTGACACCGGCGGTTTGGATTTCGGAAGCCCGGACGCCATGGCCGATTTGGTTCGCACCCAGGTGGAGTTGGCGGTGGATGAGGCCGATGCCATCCTTTTCTTAGTGGACGGGCTCGAGGGAATCACCGCCGCGGACCAGGAGATTGCGGAGCGTTTGCGCCGGTCCGGAAAACCGGTGGTCTTGGCTGTCAATAAGCTGGACCATGCCCGGCACATGACCGGCCGTTACGAGTTCTTCCGTCTCGGTTTCGGAGATCCCCTGGCGATCTCTGCGGAACACGGCCTTGGAGTCGGCGATCTGTTGGATGAGCTGGTACGCCGTTTGCCCGCGGAAGAGCCGAGCGAGGTCGACGAGGATGCCGTCCGGGTGGCGGTCATCGGCCGACCGAATGTGGGAAAATCCTCCTTGGTCAATCGACTCCTCGGTGAGGAACGGGTCCTGGTGAGCGAGGTGCCCGGGACCACGCGGGATGCCGTCGATACGACGTTTGAACAGGACGGCCAATCTTTTGTGCTCATTGACACCGCGGGGATGCGCAAACGGGGAAAAGTCTGGGAGGGTACGGAGAAGTACAGCGTGTTGCGCGCGCTCCGGGCGATCGATCGCAGCGATGTTTGTCTTCTCGTCCTGGACGGCTCTCAAGGGATTGCCGAACAGGACAAACGGGTGGCCGGGTATGCCGTCGAGGCCGGACGGGCGGTGGTGGTGGTCGTCAACAAGTGGGATCTGGTGGAAAAAGATGAGAAAACGGCGATCCGAATGACCGAGGAGATCCACCGGGAATTCCCGTTCATGACCTGGGCGCCGGTGGTGTTTGTGTCCGCAAAAACCGGCCAGCGGGTGAACCGGATTCTCGAAACGGTGGTCCGGGTGGCCGAGCGGCACGCCATGCGGATCCCGACGTCCACGGTGAATCAGGTGGTGGAGGATGCCGCGGTGCGCGTTCCGCCGCCCGCCGACAAAGGCCGCCGTCTCCGCCTGTATTACGCCTCACAAGTCGGCGTCCGGCCGCCGACGTTCGTCTTTTTTGTCAACGACCCGGAACTGATGCATTTTTCCTATCTGCGCTATTTGGAAAACCAGTTTCGGGCGGCTTTCGGATTCGCAGGCACGCCGATCCGGCTGCTCATCCGTCAACGAAAGTCGTCCGGCCGACCGTAATGCCTTTACGCCTTTCCATACAGGGGTTGATCCTATGATTGGACAAGCCGTCCTCGTTGCCGCCGTCGGGTACTTGTTGGGTTCCATTTCTACGAGTTTGCTGGTTGGCCGGCTCATGGCGGGCATCGACATTCGTGAACACGGAAGCGGCAACGCCGGTGCCACGAATACCCTGCGGGTGCTGGGGCCCCGGGCGGCCGCCGTGGTCTTGGCGGCGGATATCGCCAAAGGGCTGGCGGCCGTCGCCGTGGCCGCCACCGTGGCGCCGGGGCATTCGGGGTTGTGGGCCCTGGCGGGTCTGTTTGCCGTCATCGGGCACAATTGGCCTGTCTTTTTCGGTTTTCGCGGGGGACGCGGGATCGCCACCGCCATCGGTGTGCTGTTGACCATGGTGCCGGTTCCGGCCCTCCTGGCGGGCGTGGTTGCCGTCATCGCACTCGCCCTGACCCGGTATGTGTCCCTGGCTTCTTTGTTGTTCACCCTCCTTACGGCGGTGTTCACCCTGGTTTTTCGCCATTCGGCGGCCGAAATCTGGCTCACCGTCGCCGTGGCTGCGCTGGCGGTCTGGCGGCACCGGGACAATATCGGCCGGCTGATGCGGGGTGAGGAGCATCGCCTGGGCGAAGGGAAAAGCCGGCTATAAGGAGGACCACCATGGAAATTGCGGTGCTGGGCGCCGGCAGTTGGGGCACGGCCTTGGCCGGAGTGTTGGCCGACAACGGTCACGACGTGCGCCTGTGGGCGCGGCGGACCGACGTGGCCGTGGAAATCAATGGGCTCCGGACCAATCGGCGGTATCTCCCTGGGTGTACGGTGCCCCAAAGGGTCGGGGCGTATACCGATCTGGCCGATGTCCTGCAGGGAGTCCGCCATGTGGTCATGGCGGTGCCTTCCCAAACAGTGCAGGAGGTGGCGGGCCGTCTCGCACCGCACCTGGCCGATGACGCCTCTCTGCTTCACGCGGTGAAGGGGATTGATGTCAAAACCTGCCGGCGCATGTCCGAAGTGATCCTCGATGCCTGTCCGGTGCTGGACCCGGATCGGCTGGCGGTCCTCTCCGGCCCGAGTCACGCCGAGGAAGTGGCCCGTCGACTGCCCACTACGGTGGTGGTGGCCAGCCGGTCCCCGGAGACGGCCGAGCAGTGGCAACATCTGCTGATGAATCTCCATTTTCGGGTTTACACCCATCCTGACGTCATCGGGGTTGAACTGGGAGGAAGCTTAAAAAACATCATCGCCATCGGCGTCGGTCTTTCGGATGGACTCGGGTTCGGCGATAATGCGAAAGCGGCCCTCATGACCCGGGGTCTTCACGAGATCGCCCGATTGGGTTTTCGACTCGGCGCCTCCCCGCTCACCTTTGCGGGTTTGGCAGGGGTGGGCGATCTCATCGTGACGTGCACCAGCCGGCACAGCCGCAACCGGCGAGCGGGATTGATGCTGGCCCAAGGGCGGTCCTTGGACGAGGTCCTGGGCGGGATGGGCATGGTGGTGGAGGGCGTTCATACCACCCGGGCCGCGGTGGAACTCAGCCGGCGGCTCGGCGTGGAGATGCCGATTGCCCAGGCGACCTATTCCGTGCTGTTTGATGGCGAACATCCCCGCCAGGCGGTGGAGAACCTCATGGGCCGCACGCCGAAACAGGAGTGGGTATCCGATCTCTGGCAGGGAAGTCCCGACTGGAGTTGAGGCCGGGACGTTTGATACAATGGAAATGAAGCCCGCGGCCGGATCCGGGACGGTGCGGGAGCGAAGAGAGGAGGCTTCGGTATGAGCCAGGTTCCAAAGGAATTAAAGTACAGTGAAGAGCACGAGTGGGTTCGGGTGGAAGGAAACCGCGCGGTGATCGGCATTACCGATTTCGCCCAGTCCGAGTTGGGAGACATCGTCTTCGTGGAATTGCCGTCCGCCGGGGCCGAAGTCAAGGCCGGGGAGACGTTCGGTACGGTGGAGTCGGTGAAAACGGTGTCCGACCTGTATGCGCCGGTCTCCGGAAAAGTGGTGGAAGTCAACGGTGACTTGGGGGATGCGCCGGAGAAGGTCAATGAAGATCCGTACGGCGCGGGGTGGATGATCGTCGTTGAGATGTCGGACTCCAAGGAGCTGGATCAGTTGATGGATGCCAACGGATACAGCGCGCACGTCAGCGCTTCCTGACGGGGCGATGGCGATGCCGGCTTGGCGGGTGTTACATACCGGGAAAGGTTCCCCGGCCTACAACATGGCGGTGGATGAGGCGGTGTTGATCGCCCATTCGGAAGGCCGGGTGCCGCCGACCCTGCGGCTGTACGCGTGGAATCCGCCGACCTTGTCCATCGGGTATTTTCAGCGGGCGGAGAAAGAAGTGGATTTTCAGGCGCTACGGACCCGCGGTTACGGGTTCATCCGGCGGCCGACCGGGGGTCGGGCCGTGCTTCACGACCGCGAAGTGACGTACAGCGTGGTCGTGTCAGAGTCATACCCCGGGATGCCCGGATCCGTCACCGAATCCTACCGGGTGATCAGCGAAGGGTTGGTTCTCGGTCTCAGGAGGCTCGGATTCGATGTGCAGTTTTCCCGGCCGGACGATGAACAGAAGCGGAGGTTGTCGGCACCCAGTTCCGCCGCCTGTTTCGACTCGCCGTCGTGGTACGAGGTCGTCGCCCGGGGCAAGAAATTGATCGGTAGCGCGCAGACCCGGCAGCGAGGCGTGATTTTGCAACATGGATCGATTCTTCTGGAGTTGGATGCCGGGGCGCTGTTTGCCGTCCTGCGGATTCCGAGCGATCGCGTGCGGGAGCGGTTGTACCGGACCTTCCGCGACCACGCCGTCTCGCTGAGCGACTTGGCGGGGAAACCCGTCTCCTCCGAACAGGTGGAGGCCGCCCTCGTCGAGGGATTCGCCGAGGCGCTCGGGGTCACCCTGATTCCCGGAGAATTAACCGAAGAGGAAAAACAGTACGTCGAACGGCTCGAACGGGGCAAATACGGCTCCGACCAGTGGAATTTTCGAAAATGATGCGGCCTCGGAACGGTTCCGAGCCGTTCTTTTTTGTCCGGCGGTCATATTTCTCTCTCTCGGGCTCATAGATATGTACCGTCCAAAGACCGTGCTATCGACGGGCAGCCTGAGGGAGGTGATGTCGAGTATCGTCGGCGACGGTGATTTTCACGCGCCTGGTTGGGAAATGAACTTTCGGTTCCGCCGCCGCGATCGTGCGTCCGCGGCGCTCTGGGGCAACCTGTCGGTGGCCCGGGACGGGTCTGCATCGTTCTTGATGTTTGGATGACAATCAATTCCATAAACTTTGATGAATGTCGGATGCCGTTCGAACCGGGCCGACCACGCCGAGGTATGTCTCCGCTTCCCAACCAGGCCGTGGAAATCACCGTCGCCGACGGTCTCGACATCAATGTGCGCCTCGTGGATTGTGTGGGATACGCCGTGGACGGAGCCCGGGGTTATGAGGATGAGAACGGCCCCCGCATGGTGAGCACGCCCTGGTTTGAAGAGCCGATTCCCTTTCAGGAAGCGGCGGAGATCGGCACCCGCAAAGTGATCGCCGACCATTCGACCATCGGTCTGGTGATCACCACCGACGGCAGTATCGCCGAGATCCCCCGGAGTGCCTACATCGAAGCCGAGGAGCGGATCGTCGGGGAATTGAAGGAACTGGGGAAGCCTTTTGTGATGATCCTGAATTCGTCCCACCCCTATCACCCGGAGACCGGGGCGCTACGGGCGGCGCTCGCGGAAAAATACGACATTCCCGTGCTGCCCCTCTCCTGCGCCACCATGGGCCAGGAAGATATCCTTGGGGTTCTGCGGGAGGCGTTGTACGAATTCCCGGTCCATGAAGTGAATGTGAATCTGCCGAGCTGGGTGATGGTTCTCGACGCGGACCACTGGTTGCGGTCTCAGTTTGAACAGGCGGTGCGGGACAGTGTGCGGGATGTGCGGCGCCTCCGGGATATCGACCGCGTGGTCGACCAGTTCCATCAGTACGATTTTGTCACCCGGGCGGCCCTGGCCCATATGGATATGGGCCACGGAGTGGCGGACATCGATCTGGAGGCTCCGGATGAACTGTACGACCGTGTGCTGACGGAGATCGTCGGCACGGAGATCCGGGGGCGGGATCAACTTCTGAAACTCATGAAAGAACTGACCTGCGCCAAACGAGAGTACGACAAGGTGGCCGATGCGCTGAAGATGGTGAAAACCACCGGATACGGCATCGCTTCCCCCATCCTGGAAGAAATGACCTTGGATGAGCCCGAACTGATCCGTCAGGGTTCCCGGTTCGGAGTGCGGCTCAAAGCCACGGCGCCGTCCATTCACATGATCCGGGTGGATGTGGAGTCGGAGTTTGCGCCTATCGTGGGGACGGAGAAACAGAGCGAAGAGTTGGTGCGGTATCTCATGCAGGATTTCGAAGAAGATCCTCTCAAAATTTGGGAATCGGACATATTCGGCAAGTCCCTGGCCGCCATTGTGCGCGAAGGGATCTCGGCCAAATTGGCCATGATGCCCGAGAATGCCCAGTATAAACTCCAGGAGACCCTGGAGCGGATCATTAACGAGGGCAGCGGGGGGTTGATCGCCATTATTTTGTAAACCGCCATGGTTCGACAGACCGCCGGATGGGGTGCGCATATGCACGGAGGAGCTTGGAGGCTCTCTCCTCTTTTTTATGTTAACTTTTTGCCATCGTCGCCGCGGCGGCGGAAAGGATTTCGACGTCCGGTGTCGAAGAAATTATAAAGAAAAGGTAAAAAAGAAGTAAAACGAGTCAGGTCATCAAGGAGATGAGGGGGGCCGGGCGATGCAGTCATCCATCCACATTCCGGAGTTTTACAATTTCGCTTCAGTCGTTGATGAATTCGCGAAAGACCGGAGTCGATTGGCAATTGTGGACGTCTCCGAGGACCTCCGGGAGGAATGGGTTCCCTATTGGCGTCTGAAAGATCTGTCGAATCGGTTCGCCAATGTGCTCACCGCCCACGGGCTTGGACAGGGGGATCGGGTGATTGTCACGTTGCCCCGGTCGGTGGATGCCTATGTGGCCTATCTCGGTTTGATGAAGATCGGGGCGGTCATTCTGCCCGGTTCGGAGATGCTGCGGGCCAAGGATTTGGCTTATCGCATTCAGCACGCCGGGGCCAAAGCGGTGGTGGCGTTTGATGGGATTCGCGAGGAATTCGAGGCCATTCGCCGGGATTGCCCGTCGGTCGGGCGGTATCTTTTGTTCGGTCAAGCCGACGGGTGGGTGGACGTCCGGGTGGAGATGGCCGCGGCGGACCGGGAGTTCGAGCCGGTCCGGACTCGCGCGGACGAACTCGCCTTTTTGTCTTATACTTCAGGCACCACCGGAGGACCCAAAGGGGTGATGCACACCCACTCGTGGCCGTGCGCGCACATTCAGGTGGCCGCCACCCATTGGTTCGATGTGAGGCCCGGGGAGTTGTCCTGGGCGACGGCGGGGCCCGGTTGGGCGAAGTGGGTCTGGAGTCCGTTCGTGTCCATTCTGGGCAAAGGGGGAACGGCGTTTGTCTATCGAGGGCGGTTCGATCCGAAAACATATCTCGATTTACTGGAACAATACCCCATCAGCCTTCTTTGCGCCACACCCACGGAATACCGCCTGATGGCGAAGGTGAGCGATCTCGGGCGCTATCGGTTCCGGTCGCTCCGCAGCGCCGTGAGTGCCGGGGAGCCGTTGAACCGCGAGGTCATCGACACCTTCCTTCGCCATTTCAACGTTTTGGTGCGGGACGGATACGGTCAGACCGAAAACTCCCTGATGGTCGGGACCACGGTGGACACGCCGGTTCGGCCGGGCTCCATGGGCAAACCGTTCCCGGCTTACCGGATCGCCGTGGTGGACGAAGACGGACAGCAGGTGCCCGACGGTCAGGTCGGCGACATCGCCATCCATCGGGAGGCGCCGACGTTGTTTCGGGGCTATCTGGACGATCCGGAACGCACGGCCAAGGCGTTTCGGGGCGAGTGGTACATCACCGGGGACCAGGGCCGGATGGATGAGGACGGCTATCTGTGGTTCGAAGGACGGGCGGACGACATCATCATCAGTTCCGGTTACACCATCGGGCCGTTCGAGGTGGAAGACGCCCTGGTCAAACACCCCGCGGTGGCCGAATGCGCGGCGGTGGCCAGTCCCGATCCCGAACGCGGGCACATCGTCAAAGCCTTCGTGGTCTTACGGGAGGGTTATGACGGGTCGCCGGAGTTGACCGGCGAGTTGCAGGAGCATGTCAAGAATATCACAGCGCCGTACAAATATCCCCGGGAGATCGAATACGTCTCCTCATTGCCGAAAACCACGTCGGGAAAAATCCGCCGGGTGGAACTGAGGACCTTGGAAAAAGAACGCAAGCGGCAAAAGTAATCGATATTGCCCCGGAAATGAAAAAAATCGCCCGTTTCGACAAGGAATCGCTGTCTGTTGAAACAATTCGTCGCAGTGTGTCGAACGCGGAAGTTTTCGGGTACAATGAGAGGCGATGGATCGACACGAATCGGAAGGGAAGTCTGGATGATGATCAGCGATGAAGCGACGTCGATTCTGGGGGATTATTTTGCCATTCAGGCCAAGGAGAACGGAGTCACGGTGATCGGGCTCACCCGGGGCATGGACACCCGGTTCCACCATACCGAGAAACTGGATCGCGGCGAGGTCATGTTGGCCCAGTTTACCGAACACACCTCCGCCATCAAGGTCCGGGGGAAATGCCGGATCTTCACGAAGTTCGGCGTCATCGAACCTTTGGACGACTGAATCGTAAAATTCCCCGGACCCGCATAGACATTCTCACGAAACGGCGGTTGGGGGGCGCGGGGAATGCGGGGATGGCTGATGATCGTGGCCGCTGCGTTTGCGGTGGCCGGAGTGTTGGCGGTGATTCCCCAACGGGCTTTCGATCGATTTGCCGACGGTTCCCTGCCGGTGCTGTGGCATCGCCCGGTCCGGGTGGATTCCTTGGCGGCTGTGGCGGACCGGTTGAACGGACTGCCTTTGCAGGCGCGCCTGGTGAGTGTCCGGTGGGCGCCGGGGACGGTGACCGTTGATCTGGCGGGACGGGACCGGGAAGGGGATCCCGCCCTGATCCAGGATGTATATACCCTGGCCTACGCGTTTTTGGTCGACGCCGACGGCGTGGACGAGGCGCGCATTCGGATGGTGGATGGGATGGGCCGGGTGGTTCGCACGTACACGGCGGACCGCCCGGCGTTGGTCCACGGACCTCCTCCCGGCACGGACGCCGTCCCGGCTTTTGTTCAGAACCGGTTTCATCAGCAGTGACGGCATGGGCAGAGTCGTCGCCGCGAACCGATGCGTAGCCCCGACGACACAAATATGATAAAGTTAAAGCCGTCGGACAGGAGACTCGCCGGTTGGCCGACGGCCTTTCTTTTCAACGAGAGGAAACGCCGCAAAACCATAGGGAGTTGGATAGAGCGTGCTCATCACGGAATGGGAAATGGAAATGCGGGGTATCGAGACGGAAATCGCCCGGGAGATGGCCCATCCGGAGCTTCGAGAATGGACGTCTGGGCCTTTCGATCGTTCGCTGCTCTGGTTCATTTGGAGTATGGGGGTGTCCGCGGGGTTGGGCCCGGCTCTGCGGACGGCGGTCACGGCAGCCACGTACCTGGTGCATCGGGGTCTTGAGGTTCACGAATTGGAACGATTCCGTTCCTCAGGCCCGGTGCCCGCCACGGCGGTCCTGGCCGGGGATTTCTTTAGCAGCAAATATTATCTCCTGCTGGCGAGGCACGGATTGATCCCGTTGATCGGCGTCCTGGCGCGCGGTGTTCGCCGGGTCAATGAGCAAAAGGTGCGCAGGTCGACCTGGCGATGGGAGGCCGACCCGGAGGGATACGCCCGGCTTTGTGTGGAGATGGAGACGATCATTGTGCGGGAGCTGGGGCGTCAGTTGTCCCTGGGGGATGCCTGGACGGAACTGGTGAAAACGGCCGGCCGCGGGTTTGCCTTGGCCCGGGGGGGCGCTTGGGGTCGGGGGGCTGTGCTCCCTTCTTTGATGGACCTGTACGTGTGGCGATCGGCCACGGCCGAGGAGCGGCGGGCACTTCACGAAGCGGGGGCGGGATGGATCGGACGGGTGCGGGCACTGTATGCGAAATACAATGCAGGGGGTTGGCTGAGCGACCAACTGGCGGAGGTGTGCGCCGCTATTCGGCGGCTGTTTGCGTCCCTTTCCCGCGTGGAAGCGGAAGGTGTGGAACGGATGTGCTCCGAGTGGGAGGCGGCTTGGGCCACCCGGGTGCCCGCGGCGAAGGAGAGGTAGCGGATTGCAAAATCAGTCGGAAAATCAACCGAACAAAGTGGAACTGGTGCAGTCGATTTTTTCGCATATCGCCAGGTATTATGACCGGATGAACGATCTGATCAGTTTCCAGCGCCACAAGGCCTGGCGGGCGTTCACGATGAAACAGATGGCTGTTTTCCCGGGTGCCCAAGTGTTGGACGTGGCGGCGGGGACCGGAGACTGGACCATCGCCCTGGCCAAAGCAACGGGAGCCGGCGGTCGGGTGGTGGGCCTTGATTTTTGCCGGGAGATGCTCGATGTGGCCAAGGAAAAAGTGGCCCGGGAAGGGGTGGGCCGTCAGACGTCGCTGGTTCTGGGGGACGCCATGGAGCTCCCGTATTCCGATGACACGTTTGATTATGCGACCATCGGATTTGCGCTGCGCAACGTCAGAGACTATCGCCAGGTGTTGCGGGAGATGACCCGGGTGGTCAAACCCGGCGGCCGGGTGGTTTCGCTCGAATTGTCGAAACCCACCTGGGAGCCCTTTCGCACGGTGTATTATTTGTATTTTTATAAGGTGATGCCCTTGGTGGCCCGGATACTGGTCGGGGATGGCGCGCCCGCGTATCAATATCTGCCGAACTCGCTGACCCAGTTCCCCGGGGCGGAAGAGTTGGCGTCGGTGTTCCGGGAGATCGGGTTGGTCGACGTGCGTTTTTGGCGGTTTTCGGGCGGTGTGGCCGCGCTGCACATCGGTCGAAAACCCTTGCCGCCAGGCCGGCCGTATGGAGAATCCGAGGAGGAAGGCCGCCCGGTCGAGGCTCCAAGCTGAGGCTCGGGACGGTGCAGGGGGCGATGTGCAATGGCGGGATGGGATCCGGGGGATGTTCGCCCCGTGGTGATCGGCATGACCGGGGCCAGCGGGGCGGTGTACGCCGTTCGCTTGCTCCAGGAGTTGGCGCGATTGGAACAGCCGGTGCATCTGTTGGTCTCCGGGGCGGCCTGGGACGTCATCCGGTTGGAGATGGGGTGGCCGATCCCGCCCGGTGACGGTGAGGCTCTGCTGCAGTGGGCCGGGATCGCACCCGGCCGGGTATTTTGCCACGATCTCAGGGACTTTTCGGCGCCGGTGGCCTCCGGCTCCCACCTGACCCGGGCGATGGTGATCGTGCCGTGCAGCATGGGGACATTGGCCGCTGTGGCGGCGGGGTCGTCGGACAACTTGCTGGAACGGGCCGCCGACACTCATCTTAAAGAGGGCCGCCCGCTGATCCTGGTGCCCCGGGAAACTCCGCTCCACCTGATCCACCTGGAGAACATGGTTCGGGCGGCCCGGGCCGGGGCAAGGATCGTTCCGGCGATGCCCGCCTTCTATCATCGGCCGCAAACCATGATGGATTTGGTGGACTTTGTGGTGGGCAAGATTCTCGATCAGCTCCAATTGCCGCACACCCTGTTTCGGCGGTGGGGAGCTCCCGGAGAGGAGGCGGGCGGAGTTGACAGAACGTGAATTCTTGTCAATGTTTGATCAGGATGTCCTGGCTTTGGGGGAAGAGGCCGACGGCATCAAACGGGAGCGATTCGGGGATCGGGTGTTTCTGGTTGAGCGGTATGTATCACGTCCCGGGTTGGGCGGGAATGAGGCGGACGGCCCTGCGGAACGGGTCCCGGGGCTCCTGGACGGCGGTGAACCGCCGAGAAGTATCGTCCTTGATCCGCACCTCGAGGATGCCGAAAGCTTGGCCGGAAGGATCTCCACTTTGCGAAGCACCGGGTACCGGGGGAGTCTCAGCGGTCCCTCGGCGGGCCACGTGTGGCGCTGGGCGGGGGCGAGTCGGTCCAAGGCCGAGGAGTTGCTCCGTCGGTTCAAAGAAGCGGGGATGTCTCTCTTGCGGGGGGATGATGCGGAGGTGCTGGACGAACGGTGGCGTAGCGGCCGTTCGCTTCTTCCCCTTGAGGTGTGGCTCGGGGTGCACCGGCTGGCGCACGAGGTCGGCCTTCCCAGTTCCGTGGCCCTTCGATACGGAGCCGGGGAGACCCGGCAAACCCGGGTTCGTGAACTGATGGCTCTGGCGGAGTGGGCCCGGGATGGGCAACTGGTGTCTCTGCGGTTGGAGCCCTGGGATCCCGAGCGCTGGCCGCTGTCGGACAGACTTGATCTGGCCCCGACCACGGGCTTGGATGACCTGACCATGGTGTCGGCGTCTCGGATCGCGCTTCCCGATGCCCATCTGGAGGTGTCGTGGCGGATGGTGGACGAGAAGCTGGCGCAGACGGCGCTGCGATTCGGGGCGGACAGCCTGTCCGGGACGCCGTGGCGAAGGTGGGACGAACCGTTTCCTCTGACGGGCATCGAGGCGGGAGACGCCCGGCAACTCGAACGGCTGGTTCGGGAAACCGGCCTTGTGCCCGAATGGGTGAGTGAACAGTTTCAAATGGTTCGCGACAGGGGGCGGCCGGATTGAGGGACGTGTTGCGCGTCGGGCGGATCGACTATGCCAACATCTTGCCGGTCTATCACTTTTTCAATCATGAAAAGGTGGTCTTGAAACCGTCGGTGCCGAGCCGGCTCAACGCCTGGTTGGAAGAGGGAGCGGTGGATTTGGGGCCCGTGTCCAGTTTTGCGTACGGCCTTCGTCCCCACGATTATGTGGTGTTGCGGGATTTGTCCGTGAGCAGTCGGGGGCCGGTGGGGTCGATTTTTTTGGTGTCCACCCGCCCCGTCCGGGACCTGCACGGGCGGACGGTGGCCCTGACCAGCAGTTCCGCCACCTCTGTGAGACTGCTGAAGATTTTGTTCGCCCGCCGGTTTGAGATTGCTCCGAAATATGTTACCATGGACCCAGACTTGGATCAGATGCTGGAACGGGCCGAGGCGGCGTTGTTGATCGGCGACGATGCCCTTCAGGCGGCGATGAATCCCCGGGGACTTTTCTTGGTGGACCTGGGGGAAGTCTGGCGGGAATGGACGGGGCGTGGGATGGTGTTTGCCCTTTGGGCGGTTCGCAGAAAGGTGGCGGTCGAGGCGCCGGAGCTGTTGGGATCGGTGCACCGGGCGTTTCGGGAGGCCCGGGACCGAGGACTTCGGGAGATCGACGCGGTCATAGGGTCCGCCCGGGAGCGGTGCGGCGGGGATGAACCTTTTTGGCGGCGATACTATCAGTGTCTTTCGTATGATCTCGAGGACGATCTGATCGAGGGATTGCACCGGTATTACCGGGAAGCGCATGAACTGGGGCTGCTGCCGGAAGCCGCCCGGGTTCGATTGTGGGGGGATCTCTGATGTTGGTGCGGACGGGGTCGACGGAGGAGATTCTGAAGAAGGCGTTGGCCGGTGAGCGGTTGACCTTGGAGGACGGGGTCCGGCTGTACGAATCCCCGGACCTGGTAGCTTTGGGCCGGGCCGCCCGGGAGGCGGCGCGGCGGTTCCATCCGGAGAACGTGGTCACCTTCGTTGTGAATCGGAACATCAACTATTCCAACGTGTGCAACACGTATTGCAGTTTTTGCGCGTTTTACCGGCGGCCTGGTCACCCGGAGTCCTATCTGTTGCCGGACGAGGTGATTTTCGACAAGATCGAGGAAACGGTGCGCCTCGGCGGCACGGAAATTCTCATGCAGGGCGGGACCCATCCGGATCTGCCGCTCAATTACTACACGGAGCTGCTGCGCAAGATCAAGGCGCGGTTTCCGGTGCACATGCATTCTTTCTCTGCGGCAGAGATTCAGAATCTGAAAAAGATCTCCGGGCTGTCCCTCGACGAGGTGTTGCGGGCCTTGCGGGATGCCGGGCTGGACTCGCTACCCGGAGGCGGGGCGGAGATCCTGGACAACCGAACGCGCATGCGCATCAGCCGGCTGAAAGGGACTTGGGAGGCGTGGATGGATGTCCATCTCGCCGCCCATCGGCTGGGGATGCCGTCCACCGCCACCATGGTGGTGGGGTTCGGCGAGAGTTGCGAAGAACGCGTGTTGCACATGCTGAGGGTGCGGGAAGCGCAGGACCGGACCGGCGGGTTTACGGCGTTCATCGCCTGGACGTACCAACCGGACAACACTGCGTTGCGGGGAACCCGGGCGACGGCGGCCGAATATCTGAAGACCGTGGCGGTGGCGCGGCTCATGTTGGACAACATCCCGAATCTGCAGGCGTCCTGGGTCACGATGGGGCCGAAGATCGGGCAACTCTCCCTGGAGTTTGGGGTCAACGATTTTGGCAGCACGATGATCGAGGAGAATGTGGTCCGGGCGGCCGGAGCACATTTCCGCATGACCCGGGAGGACATCATCCGGTTGATCCGGGATGCGGGGCGAATGGCCGCCCAGCGCAACACGTATTACGACATCCTGCGCTATTTCTGATGGTCTCGCCCAAAACCGGGGCCTGTTTGCAGAGAGGAACGATATGAGGGTTACTGAACTGTATCTGGCCATGCAAGGTGAACTCAGACGCGTGGAGGAGATTCTCGAAGAAGAAGTGGCGAGCCGTGAGCCGGCATTGCAGGATGCCTCGTTGTATCTATTGAGGGCGGGCGGGAAACGGTTGCGGCCCTTGGTGGTGCTGGTGTCCGGCCGGTTCGGTCGCCAAGGGGATGGAGAGTCCTTGGCCCGGGCCGCGGCGGCCCTGGAGATGATTCATATGGCGACCTTGGTGCACGATGACGTGATCGACCGGGCGGAGACCCGCAGGGGTCGGCCCACGGTGAAAGCGGCGTGGGGCGACCAATTGGCTCTGTACACGGGCGATTTTTTGTTGGCCCGGGCGTTGGAACTGTTGTCGGAAGTGGCCGATCGGCGGCTCCACGAGGTGACGGCCCGGGCGATTGCGCACATGTGCCGAGGGGAGTTGGAGCAGATGCACGACCTGTACCGGGTTGAGCAGCCGCTCCTCCGGTATTTTCGCCGGATCCGCCAGAAAACGGCCCTGCTCATGGCGGTGAGCTGTCTGGTCGGAGCTCGGGTGGCCCGGGCGGATGAGGCGGCGGTGCGCGCGCTGTGGCGGTTTGGCGGGCATCTCGGCATGGCGTTTCAGATTGTCGACGATGTTCTGGACTTCACCGGAAGTGAAGCGGTTCTCGGCAAGCCGGTGGCAAGCGACCTGCTCCAAGGAAATTTGACGTTGCCGGTGCTTTTGGCGGTTCGGGAGGAGGCACTGGGACGTCGGTTGGCGGAGCGCATTCGTCCGGGCATGACGGCGGATGAGGTGGCCAAAGTGGCGAAAGCGGTGACAGCATGCGGGGCGGTTGAGCGGGCCAAACAGGTGGCCCACCGGTACGTGGAGCGAGCCCGGAGGGATTTGGCGCCTCTGCCGTACGAGTGGGGCAGGGAAGCGATGGAGGCGGTGTTGGGATTTGTCGCGGCCCGGGATCGCTGATCCTGTCAGCGCTGGACGGCCTTGTTCGAGGCCGGGCCGTCAGGTATAATGATGCGGGCGCGCCGGTGCAGGGAGCGCGGCACCGGCCGAGTTCCGGAACAAGGAGTGAAAGAGTGACGTGGCGTTGGAACAGACCTTTGTCATGATTAAGCCTGACGGCGTCCAACGGGGGCTGATCGGCGAGATTGTTTCCCGGTTTGAGAACCGCGGGCTCCAATTGGTTGCGGCCAAGCTCATGAATGTCTCCCGGGCGTTGGCGGAGAAACATTATGAAGAGCACCGGGAGAAGCCTTTTTTCGGGGAGTTGGTATCGTTCATCACCTCCGGACCCGTGTTCGCGATGGTGTGGCAGGGCCAGGGGGCGATCTCGGTGGTGCGGCAGATGATGGGGAAGACCAATCCGCAGGACGCGGCACCGGGGACGATTCGCGGAGATCTGGCGCTGTCGGTGGGAATGAACGTGGTCCACGGTTCCGATTCGCCCGAGAGCGCGGCCAGGGAGATCGCCCTCTGGTTCGGCGGGGAGACGCCCCTTCAATACGAAAGAACCATGGGGCGCTGGATCTGAGATCAGGCCTTGGGCGGAGAGCCTTTCAGGTAAGCGCGGATGTCCGGAAGGCGGGAAAGGGCGTATCGCCGTCCGGCGTCGATGCACTCCGGGATGCGGTGATAGTCGGTCCATCCGATATCCGGAACGGGCGGTGCCAGGCGCAGGGCCGGATAAGGGGACAATCTCAGCCCCGCCAGGTCGGCGAACATGAGGGTGAGGGATCGGTCGATGATGTCCACGAACGATTCCAGTCGCCGGTCCTCCAGTTCTCCCAAGTGGAGGTCCACGGCGATGACCCGCTGTGCCCCCGCCAGAAACAACAGATCGGCGGGGAGGGTGTTGCGTACGGCCCCGTCGACCAAGCGCCGGCCGCGGAACGGAGTCGGCTGGAACACGCCGGGCAGGCTGCAGCTGGCCCGGACGGCCCGGGCCCATTCGTCTTCTCGTAGTCGGATGTACCTGTGTTCCCGCGGCAAGGGGAAAGACGGCAGTGAGCCGAACACCGCCGTTTCGGCGTGATACAGGTCGGTGGCCAGTAGCAGGCATGGTATGCGCCGACGAGGATATCTGCGAAGCAACCGGTGGATATAGGATTCCAGACGATTCCCCCGGATAAAACCGGCGGGGAGCAGCGTTTTGGGATTCGGCCGCAGCCCCAGGCGATACAAGGGATACAGCAGCAGAAATTTGCCGACGGTCCACAAGGAGATGTCCCAATCGATCAACCTCGTCAGGGCCAGTTGTGTGGCTCGGGTGATCATGGATGGAACGGGCATTCCGCGGGCGTACAGCGCGGCGACCAGCGCTCCTGCGCTCACCCCGGCGACGATGTCCGGGATGATGCCGTTCTCTTCCAGGACCTGCAGAATGCCCAAGTGGCCGGCGCCGCGCAGACTTCCCCCGCTCAAAGCCAGGCCGAGCCGAAAGAAGGAGCGAGGCGTGTGGGTCAGTGCCATGGACATCCCTCCCGTCATCTGTCTGGTGGGGCTGCATGGGGGGACAAGACGGGTGGAGAAAGACGAATACGCATGGTTTGCGTCCCGAATCCTGGGGTGGATCGGGGTGGATCTGGGCGAGTACAAACGCCCCCAGATGGAGAGGAGACTGACGTCGCTCAGGCAGCGATGGAACTGTTCCAGTTGGGAAGCGTTTTTCGAGTTGCTTCGCCGGGACCGCCGGGTGTACCAGGAGTTTCTCGACAAGATGACGATCAACGTGTCGGAGTTTTACCGAAATCCGGGCCGCTGGGAAGTGATCGCCCGGCGGTTGGTGCCGCGGTATCTGGGATTGTCCCGGCCGGTCCGCTGCTGGAGCGCCGCCTGTTCCACGGGGGAAGAGCCGTACACCCTCGCCATGATTCTGATGGAGGGAGGGCTGATTCCGAGCCGTTTTGATATCCTCGCCACGGACATTGATGAAACGGCCATGGAACGGGCGAAACAAGGGATATACCGGACAGCTTCCCTGGAACATGTCCCCTCCGGCGTCAAGGCCAAATATTTTGACCGTCTGGATGAGGAACGCTGGGCGATCCGGCCGGTGGTCAAGCAGCGGGTGACGTTTCGCCGGCACAACCTGTTGGCCGACCCCTATGATCACGGCTTTGATCTGATTGTATGCCGCAATGTCATGATCTATTTTACCGAAGAGGCGAAAACGAGGATTTACCCGAAGTTTCGCGAATCCCTGGTGCCGGGGGGAATCCTGTTCGTGGGCAGCACCGAGCCGATTTTCCAGCCGGAGCGATACGGTTTCCGGGTGTTCGATACGTTTTTTTACGAAAAAACGGGTCTTCCGCAGGCGCCCCCCGGTGGTCGGAATCGCCGCCCGTCCGCGCACCGGGCGATGCGGGCGGCACCGGTTCCTTCGGACGGCCCGGCATCAGAAATCCTGGCACAGCCCGGAGGATCTTCGATGTTGCGGTTTTTGACGGCGGGGGAGTCCCACGGGCCGGAGTTGACGGCCATCGTGGAAGGATTGCCCAGTCGGCTGCCGATTCAGTCGGCGCTCATTGACCAAGAATTGCGAAGGCGCCAGCAAGGCCACGGACGCGGGGGGCGCATGCGCATCGAAAGCGACCGGGTGGAGATTACCGGCGGTCTCCGGTTCGGGAAGACGTTGGGTTCTCCGCTGACGATGAAGATTCGAAACCGGGACTGGGAGAACTGGAAGACGAAGATGGCGGTGGAAGGCGATCCGCCGCCCGAAGCGAAGCCTGTGACCAAACCCCGGCCGGGGCATGCGGATTTGGCCGGGCTTCTGAAATATAACCACGATGATGTGCGCAATGTGCTGGAACGTTCCAGCGCCCGAAACACCGCGACCTTGGTGGCGGTGGGAGCGGTGGCCCGGCAGTTGCTCATGCCCTTTGGCATTCGGATTTTCAGCCATGTGGTGGAGATCGGCGGGGTGGAAGCCGAGAGGTTTCCTCAACGAATCGAGGACATCGCCGGGATGGCGGAGAAGTCGCCGGTGCGTTGTGCCGACCCCGAGGCATCGGCGCGGATGGTTGAGGCCATTGACCAAGCCCGCCGGGACGGGAACACCCTGGGCGGAATCTTTGAGGTGGTGGCGTTGGGGGTGCCTCCCGGACTGGGCAGTTACGCGCACCCCGACCGGCGTTTGGACGGTCGGTTGGCCGGCGCTTTGATGAGTATTCAAGCGATCAAAGGGGTCGAGCTGGGCTTGGGGTTTGCCGCCGCCCGGTTGCCCGGCTCTGAGGTACACGACGAGATCGGGTACGACCCGTCGGTCGGGTATACCCGGGAAACCAATCACGCCGGCGGCATCGAGGGCGGAGTGAGCAACGGCCAGCCCGTGGTGGTGCGGGCGGCGATGAAGCCGATCCCCACCCTCTATAAACCGCTGCGCAGTGTGGATATTCACAGCAAAGAGCCGTTCCAGGCCAGTGTGGAACGATCGGACACCTGTGCGGTGCCGGCGGCCGCGGTGGTCGGAGAAGCGATGGTGGCCTGGGTGTTGGCCGCGAGTTTTCGGGAAAAGTTCGCCGGGGATTCGTTGGAAGAGGTGCGGGCTCAGTTCGATCACTACATGGACATGGTGAGTCGCCGATGAACTCCGAGCACGGGTTTCAAGAAGTGGTCTGGGTGGAACTCGGGGAGCGCCGGTATCCGATCGTGGTGGCCGACGGAGTGTTGGACCGGGCCGGAGAGTGGTTCCTGCAAGTCGGTTTGTCCCCCGGGTCGGTCCACCTGATCGTGACCGATGAAACAGTCCGTGCGGCGGGGTATCCGGAACGGGTGGCGGCCTCTCTGGGTGCCCGGGGGGTGACGGTGAAAACGGCGGAGATTCCGTCGGGGGAGCGGTCCAAGTCTCTGGAGTGGGCCGCTAAGCTTTATGAGGCCGCCCTGGGGGCGGGACTGGACCGGCAATCATCGATCTGGGCGGTCGGCGGCGGGGTGGTCGGGGACTTGGCAGGCTTCGTGGCGGCCACCTATATGCGGGGCGTGGCTTTTGTTCAAGTGCCCACCACCTGGTTGGCTCACGACGCGGCGGTGGGGGGCAAGGTGGCGATCAATCTGCCCCGGGTCAAGAATGTGGTGGGGGCTTTTCACCAACCGAGACTGGTCTTGTATGATCCCACGGCCCTGGACAGCCTCTCCCGCCGGGATGTGGCGTCGGGGTTGGCGGAGGTGGTCAAACACGGCAGCATTCGGGACGCCGAGCTGTTCGACCGGGTGGAACGTCTCGGGGAATCCGTCTTGTATCTGAGAGGCGTTGAGCGAGTTCGTCTCCTGGCCCGCTCTTGTGCCATCAAGGCCCGGGTGGTGGAGGAAGACGAACGGGAAGCCGGAGTCCGCGCCCATTTGAACCTGGGGCATACCCTGGGCCACTCGCTGGAGACCCTGGGAGATTATCGCCGGTTTCGCCACGGAGAAGCGGTGGCCGTGGGGATGGTGTTTGCCGCTCTCCTCTCCGAGATGTGGCTCGGAGCCGCCCCGGGGACAGCGAAGCGCATGGCGGCCGTGTTGGAAAGGATCGGCCTGCCCACGGGCGTTCCCCGGGACTTTGAGGATGAAGCCCTGCTGCGCCCGATGTACAGCGACAAAAAGACGGTGGGCGGCAAACTGACGTTTGTTTTGCTGGAGGAGATCGGCCGGGCGAAGACGGTGAGGGGCATTCCCGCAGAGACGGTGAGACAGGCGATTCGCCGCCATCGAAGGGAGTTCCCGGATGGCGGATTTCCACCGCAGGGACCGGGCGATTGATCGTTGGCGGACCGGAACGGAGCCTGGCACCCCGGCATTTTCCCGGTCTTGACGGGCTATCGCGGGCGTAGTAGAATGCAACCAAGTTCAGGAGGTTCGTGAGATTCGAGCCGTCCGTGAGCGGAGAGCCGAGTGGATCAGTGGAGACGAGTCCAGAGGAGAGTGGAGCCGAGATGAGGGATGTGCTCGAACGGTTGCTTCGCGGGGAGGATTTGACCGAAGCCCAGGCGCAACAAGCCATGGAACAGGTCATGAGCGGAGAGGCGACCCATGCCCAGGTCGGCGCGTTTTTGACGGCGCTCAGGATCAAGGGGGAGAGGGTCGAAGAGATCGCCGGGTTCGCCAAGGCGATGCGGAAGTTTGCCCAGACGCTGCCGGTCGACCCGGAGGGGGTCATCGACACCTGCGGCACCGGAGGCGACGGGGCCCGGACGTTTAACGTTTCCACCGCGGCGGCGCTGGTTGCGGCGGCGGCGGGGGCGAAAGTGGCCAAACACGGCAATCGGAGCGTGTCCAGCCGGAGCGGCAGCGCCGATGTGTTGGCGGCGCTCGGGGTGGAAGTGGACCTCACCCCGGAGGAGGCTGTGGAATGCCTGGAGGTGTCGGGCCTTTGTTTTCTCTTCGCGCCCAGTTATCATGGGGCGATGCGTCACGCCATGGGTCCCCGGAAGGAACTCGGGTTCCGGACGGTATTCAACATTCTCGGTCCACTCACCAATCCGGCCGGCGCCCGGCGTCAGGTCATGGGGACGTTCGCCGAGGATTTGGTGGAGAAGACTGCCAAGGTGTTGCTGCGTTTGGGTGCCAACCATGCCTGGGTGGTTCATGGACTGGAGGACCATCTCGATGAGTTGAGCGTCAGCGGACCGAGCCTGGTGGCCGAAGTGAAAAACGGTGCGGTGAGCACATTCGTTGTGACGCCGGAAGATGTGGGTCTGGCGCGCTCGCCCCTGTCCGAGGTGGCGGGCGGGGATGCCGGGGAGAATGCGGCGATCATCCGATCCATCCTGGACGGCCGCAGAGGGGGCGCCCGGGACATCGTGGTGCTGAACGCCGCGGCCAGTCTCCTCGTGGCGGGAATCACGCCCACGCTGCGGGCGGGAGTGGAGCTCGCCGAAACGGTGTTGGACGACGGACGGGCGAAGGAGACCTTGGAGCGCTTGGCCCGGACGACGACATCCCTGGTTGAGCGCAGAACCCGGGCGCTGTCCGTGAAAGGCGGGGTGGCGGGGTGACGATCCTCGAGCGGATTGTCGAAGAGAAAAAGCGGGAGATCCCGAAACTGGGGGAGGGCCGATCGGCGTGGGAAGCCCGGCTCGCTTCAGCCCCGCCGGTGCGGGATTTCCGCGCCGCCCTGGAGCGGGGAGCCGCCCGCCGCCGGCAAGGGGCCGGGGTGGGGTTGATCGCCGAGGTGAAGAAAGCCTCCCCGTCCAAGGGATTGATACGCCCGGATTTTAACCCGCTGGTCATCGCCGACGACTATATGCGCGGCGGCGCGGACTGTATGTCGGTGCTCACCGACCGAACTTTTTTTCAAGGGGATCCCGCCTATCTCGAGCAAATCCGTGAGCGGAGCGACATTCCGCTGCTCCGTAAAGATTTTATTATCGATGAGCGGCAGATTTGGGAGGCCCGTTGTGTTGGCGCGGACGCGGTCCTGTTGATCGTGGCGATTCTGTCCGATGCGGCATTGGCGCGGTTCATAGAAGAGGTCCGCCGATTGGGGATGACCCCCTTGGTGGAAGTCCATTCCGAGGAGGAACTGAGACGGGCTGCGGCAGTGGGTGCCGAGGTGATCGGGGTGAACAATCGGGATCTTCGGACCTTCGAGGTGGATCTGGGGGTCACCGAGCGTCTGGTGCCGAAGGCGCCGGCCGGGGCGCTTGTCATCAGCGAGAGCGGGATTTTCTCTGCCGAGGATGTGCGCCGGGTGCGGGAAGCAGGGGCCCGGGCGATCCTGGTGGGGGAGAGTCTCATGCGCAATCGGGATGTCGTCCGGGGCATTGAAGCCCTGGTGGGTGGGCCATGACCACGATCAAAGCCTGCGGTTTCACCCGGGCGGAAGATGTGAAAGCCGCGGAGAAAGCCGGGGTGGACTGGCTGGGATTCGTTTTGGCGCCGAGCAAGCGCCGGGTGGACGTGGAACAGGCGGCGGCGCTGAGAGGGGTGACGCGGCTCCCCTGTATGGGGGTGTTCGTGGACACCGATCGCGAAGAGGTGTGGGAAACGGCGTGTCGGGTCGGTTTGGACGGGGTTCAATTGCATGGCCGGGAATCGCCCGCGGATTGCCGGCGGTTGCGGCGTGCCGGGCTCTTTGTGGTCAAGGCGTTTTCGGCCGTGGAAGATGTGCCGGAAGCGGTGGCGGCCTATCGGGGCACCGTGGACGCCGTCCTGGTGGATGCCGGGGTTGCGGGCGCCAGGGGCGGGCGAGGCCAAACCTTCGAATGGCGTCACATTCCCGAATGGCGCAGGCGTGCCGAGGGGATTTTTTTATGGATCGCCGGAGGGCTCCGTCCGGACAACGTGGAAGAGTTGTTGCGGGAGTATCGGCCGGACGGGGTGGATGTGTCCTCGGGAATTGAGGCGGGATGTCCCGGAATCAAAGATCCGAATCAACTGGACCAGTTCGTGCGAAAGGTGAGGGAATGGGATGACGGGACCCGATGAGCGAGGGCGCTTCGGTCGGTTCGGCGGGCAGTACGTGCCCGAGACCCTGATGTCCGCCCTGGAGGCGTTGGAAAAAGATTATTGGACGTGGAAAGACGATGAACGGTTTTGTCGGGACCTGGATCGATTTTTGGCGGATTACGCCGGACGGCCGACACCCCTGTATTTTGCCGAGCGGCTGACGGAGTACGCCGGAGGAGCCCAGATCTGGCTGAAAAGGGAAGACCTGACCCACACCGGCGCCCACAAGATCAACAACACCATTGGGCAAGGACTGCTCGCCCTTTATACCGGTAAGAAGAGGGTGATCGCCGAAACCGGGGCGGGGCAGCATGGCGTGGCCACAGCGACGGTGGCCGCCCGGTTGGGCCTGGCTTGCACGGTGTTCATGGGAGAAGAAGACATTCGCCGCCAGGCGCTCAACGTGTTCCGCATGCGGCTGCTCGGCGCCGAGGTGGTGGCCGTTTCCTCCGGCACGGGGACGTTGAAAGATGCCATGAATGAGGCGATTCGACACTGGGTGGAACATGTGGAAGACAGCTTTTACGTGCTCGGAACCGTGGGGGGACCGCATCCCTACCCGGTGATGGTTCGGAATTTCCAGCGCGTCATCGGCGAAGAAGCCAAGGTGCAGTTGCGTGAGAAAACGGGTCGCCTGCCCGACGCGATCGTCGCTTGTGTGGGGGGCGGGAGCAACGCCATGGGGATTTTCTATCCGTTTCTCGACGATTCCGAGGTTCGGCTGTTCGGGGTGGAGGCTGCGGGAAAAGGGCTCCCGACGGGCCTTCACGCCGCGGCGTTGGAAGGGGGGGAGCCCGGTATTCTCCACGGGTCCTTCACCTATCTGTTGCAGGATGCGTACGGTCAGGTGACCCCCGCCCACTCGATCTCGGCGGGATTGGATTACCCTGGAGTGGGACCGGAGCACGCGTATCTGCACGAAACGGGCCGGGTGCGTTACGTGGGCGTGACGGACGATCAAGCGCTGGAGGCGTTCTACCGTTTGGCCGAACTGGAGGGCATTCTCCCGGCTTTGGAGAGTGCCCATGCGGTGGCATACGCCCTGGAACTGGCCCGAAGCATGGATCCGGACCGGGTGGTTCTGATCAGTCTCTCCGGACGCGGCGACAAGGATGTGGAAACGGTGATGCGCCATCGGCCGGACCTCGGGGGTGATCTCCGATGACCACCGCGTTGCTAGAAGCCCTGAACAAGAGGCGCCAACGGGGAGAGACGGCGTTCATCCCGTTTGTCACCCTCGGAGACCCGACGCTGGAGGTGACGGTGGAGGCGGTCCGTCGGCTGGTTCTGGCCGGCGCCGACGCCGTGGAGATCGGCGTGCCCTATTCCGATCCCTTGGCGGATGGCCCAACGATCCAAGCGGCTTCGGAGCGGGCCCTTCGGGGCGGGTTTCAACTGCCCGATCTGTTTCGCTTGGGGCCGAATCTCCGGGAGGTGGCCGGGGAGGTTCCTCTCATCGCTTTCACCTATGCCAATCCGGTGTATCGCTGGGGGTGGGAGGCATTCCCGCGGGACTTGGCGAATTCTGGCTACACCGGACTGATCGTGCCGGATTTGCCCATGGAGGAAGCCGGTCCGTTGCGGGATGCGGCGGACCGGTCCGGGGTCGCCTTGGTCCCGTTGATCGCGCCCACCAGCCACCGGCGGATTCGGCGGATTTGCGAAACGGCCAGGGGATTCATTTATGCGGTGTCGTCCACCGGGGTCACCGGGGTCAGGCAACGTCTGCCGGAAAAGCTCCCGAGGCTCATCGAGGACATCCGGCGGTACACCGATCTTCCGATCGGGGTTGGGTTCGGGATCGGCAATCCGGAGACGGCGGCGGCGGTGGCCGAATGGGCGGACGCCGTGATCGTGGGGAGTGCGCTCGTGCGAAGATTGGCCGCGATTGCGGAGGATGGGAGAGAGCCCCAGGCCGTTCTGGACGATCTTGAGGTTTTCGCCCGCAGCTTGGCGGCCCCCCTGCGGGGGAAGGAGAAACGAGGCGATCGCCGCTGTGAGTGAGGCACAAGCTGCCGCGGTTCATCGGATCGCGATAGTCGGATGCGGATTGATCGGCGGGTCTCTGGCCTTGGCATGGCAACGGGCCGGCGTGGCCGGAGAGATCATCGGCGTGGACTTGCGCATGGATCACCTCGAGGCGGCTTTGCGAATCGGCGCCATCGACCGGGCGCTGACCTTGGACGAAGCGATCGAAGAGGCCAATGTGGTGGTGCTGGCGGCGCCGGTCGGGGAATCGCTGATGTTGCTCAGGGACATCGCCCGGCATGGGCTGGCCGAGGGGACGCTCGTCACCGATGTCGGCAGCACCAAGCGTGCGATCTGCGAAGAGGCGCTGGCCGTGTTGCCCAAAGGCGTGTCGTTTATCGGCGGTCATCCCATGGCCGGTTCGGAGAAATCGGGTATACGATCGGCTTCGCCGCGGTTGTTTGAAAATGCGGTGTACGTGCTGACTCCGCATCAGGATGAGGGGCCCGACATGAAGGAACGGGCCCGAAAACTGGTCGCGGCCACCGGCGCCCAGGTCCTGCTCATGGATCCCGAGCGACACGACCGGCTGGTGGCGGCGGTCAGTCACCTGCCCCACGTGGTGGCTGCCCAATTGGTCCTCCAGGTGGCGGAGTTGGGCGAATCGGATCCGTTGTATCCCGTGCTGGCCGCAGGGGGGTTTCGCGATGTGACCCGGGTGGCTTCGGGTCATCCGGTGATGTGGCGGGATATTCTGCTGACCAACGGGGACCGGATCCGGCCGCTTCTCGAACGCTGGCAGGCCCAGATTCACGAGTTGCTCGTGTGGATCGATCGCCGGGACGGAGAGGCGCTGGAGTCGTTTTTCCGGCGGGCGGCCGACTGGCGCGACGCCCTGCCGGTGCGGGGACGGGGGGCCATTCGCCCGGCGTACCAGTGTACCGTCGACGTTCCCGATGAACCGGGCATCATCGGGCGGATCGCCACGATGCTCGGAGAAGCCGGGATCAACCTGCGAAATATTGGGATTCTGGAAAGCCGGGAGGAAGAGGACGGCCAATTGATCCTGACGTTCGGCACCGAAATGGAGCGGGACGAGGCGTTGCGGTTGCTGGAGTCCCGGGGATTCACCGTGAATCTGCGGATGTAAGGGAACGAGGCCGTATCCCGGACGTGCGCATGGAGGTGAGGGGCATGCGGCTGATCGTAGAACCGGCGACGGCCTTGAAGGGACAAGCCCGGGTGCCGGGGGACAAATCGATCTCCCACCGCGCGGTGATGTTCGCCTCGCTGGCCGAGGGGGTATCCCGGGTGGAAGGGTTTCTCTTGGGCGCGGACTGTCTGAGGACTGTCGCGTGCATGCGGGCCCTCGGGGTGTCTGTGGATCTCGATGGAGATGCGGTGGTTGTTCACGGGGTCGGTTTGCAAGGATTGCAGGAACCCGAGGATATTCTCGATGTGGGAAACTCCGGAACCACCATCCGCCTGCTGCTGGGCCTTTTGGCCGGGCAGACCTTTCACTGTTGTTTGACGGGCGACGAGTCAATCCGGAGACGGCCCATGGCCCGGGCGGCCAAACCGTTGCGCAGTATGGGGGCCCGGATCGACGGCCGAAAAGATGGGGATCTCGCGCCCCTATCCATCCGGGGCGGGGACCTGCGGTCCATCAAATATCAGATGCCCGTGGCCAGTGCCCAGGTCAAGTCCGCGGTGCTTCTGGCCGGTCTTTTTGCTTCGGGGGTCACCGGGGTGAAGGAACCCGTCCCGTCCCGAGATCATACCGAACGGATGTTGCAGGCCCTCGGGGCCCCGTTGTCCAGAAGGAGCGGATTCACGGAAATCGGCCGGCCGGCCCGGCTGCGTCCCCTGGACATCCGAATTCCCGGGGACCTGTCCTCCGCGGCCTTTCCTTTGGTCGCGGGATTGATCGTCCCCGGAAGCGAAATCGTCCTCGAGGAGGTGGGGGTGAACCCGACCCGTACCGGCATCCTCGATGCGCTCGGCGCCATGGGCGCCCGGATTGCCGTGGAACCCCGGGAGGACCAGGCCGGGGAACCCACCGCCCGGATCGTCGTTCGCTCGCTCCCTCTCGTCGGCACTCGGGTCGCCGGCGCCGCCATCCCCCGGTTGATCGACGAGATTCCCATCCTCGCCGTGGCGGCGGCCGCGGCCGAAGGCGTGACCGAAATTCGAGACGCCGCGGAGCTTCGCCTGAAGGAAACGGACCGCATCCGCACCGTGGCCGAGGAACTTCGCAAATTCGGAGTCAGGATCGCGGAGTTGGAGGACGGGTTAATCATTGAAGGCGGAGGCCCCCTGAAAGGGGCGCACTGCCGGAGCCACGGCGATCACCGGATTGCGATGGCCATGGCGGTGGCCGGACTGGCGGCCGAAGGGGAAACGGTGGTGGAGGGATGGGAGGCGGCGGATGTCTCTTTCCCGGGATTCGTCGATCTTCTCGTCTCCCTCGGAGCTCGAGTCCGGATCGAAGAAGATTGAAAAAGCACCCCGGGGTCATCCCCCGAGGTACGCTTTTTTGACCTCTTCGCTCTGGGCCAGTTCCGCCGAGGATCCGCTCAATTTGATTTGGCCGGTTTCCAGAACATATGCCCGATTGGCGACCGAGAGCGCCATGTGGGCGTTCTGCTCCACCAGCAGGATGGTCGTTCCCGCCCGGTTGATCTCCCCGATGATCTGAAAAATCTCCTGGACCAGGATCGGGGCCAGCCCCATGGAAGGCTCATCCAGGAGCAGCAGTCGGGGGCGGGCCATCAGCGCCCGCCCGATGGCCAGCATCTGCTGCTCGCCCCCGGAAAGGGTGCCGGCCAGTTGCTTGCGCCGTTCCTGCAAGCGGGGAAAGCGGCTGTATACCATTTCCAGGTCCTTTTGAACGCCCGCTTTGTCCTTTCGCAGATACGCCCCCATCTCCAAGTTTTCTTCGACGCTCATGGTGGCGAAAACCCGGCGCCCCTCCGGGACCTGGGAGATGCCCAAACGAACGATCTCTTTGGCCGGGGTTTTGATCACCGAACGGCCTTCGAACTGCACGTCGCCGCTCCGGGGCGTGATCAGTCCGGAAATGGTCCGCAGCAGCGTGGTCTTTCCCGCACCGTTGGCCCCGATGAGGGTGACGATCTCGCCCGGGCCGACGGTGAGGGAAATGTTTTTCAGGGCGTGAATGACCCCGTAATACACGTTCAAATCCCGCACGTTCAACATTACGAGGTCACCTCCCCGAGATATGCCTCAATGACTTTCGGATTGGAACGGATTTCTTCGGGGGTGCCCTGGGCGATCACCGTGCCGTGGTCCAGAACGTAGATCCGTTCGCAGATCCCCATGACCAAAGACATGTCGTGCTCGATCAACAGAATGGTCAGGGAGAATCGTTCCCGAATGAAGCGGATGAGCTCCATCAACTCTCGGGTTTCCTGGGGGTTCATCCCGGCCGCCGGTTCGTCGAGCAAAAGGAGCCTGGGCTGAGTGGCCAGAGCCCTGGCGATTTCCAGCCGCCGCTGTTCTCCGTAGGGCAGATTTTTCGCCATCTCGTCTTTCTTGCCCTCCAAGTGGAAGATGGACAAGAAGGCCATGGCTTTGTCCTCAATCTCCCGTTCGCCGCGAAAATGGTTCGGCAACCGGAGAATCGACGAAAACACCCCGTGCCGGACATGGTTGTGATAGGCGATTTTCACGTTGTCCAGCACCGTCATGTCGCTGAACAGGCGGATGTTTTGAAAGGTCCTCGCGATTCCCGCTTTGTTGATCCGCCACGGCGCCCGCCCCACCAGCGACTCACCGTCGAATTGGATCCGGCCTTCGGAGGGCGCGTACACCCCGGTGAGAAGGTTGAAAATGGTGGTCTTGCCCGCTCCGTTGGGGCCGATCAATCCCACCAATTCCCCTTGATTCAAATGGAGGGAAACCCCGGAAACGGCTCGCAGTCCGCCGAATACACAGGTCACCCGATCCATTTCAAGGAGCGGCATGTCCGTCCCTCCTTCTTCCCAGTCCGATGGAAGAAAGTCGAAACTCTTTCGTTCCCATCAGCCCCTGGGGCCGGAAAATCATGATGAGGATGAGGATCAGGGAGTAGATCACCATCTGCCACTGTGGATAATCCTGAAGCAGCGCGGTGATGAGTGTCAGAACCACCGCTCCGAGGATGGATCCCGTGATGCTGCCCAGTCCCCCCAACACCACGATCACCAAGATATTAAAGCTCTGCAAAAACCCATAAGACGTGGGTTTGATGAAATAGAAGGTGTGAGCGGCCAGTGCGCCGGCCAGCCCGGCGAACAGGGCGCCGATGGTAAACGCCAACACTTTGTAATACGTGACATTGATCCCCATCATCTCCGCCGCGACTTCATTTTCCCGCACGGCGATACAAGCCCGTCCGTGCCGGGATCGGACAAAATTGGCAATCACCGCCACAGTAATCAGGGCCGCAAAATACAGCCAGGTGAAGTTGGTTTCCTTGTGGACCGTCATGCCCGCCGCGCCCCCGACATATTGCAGATTGATCAGGACCACTTGGATAATCTGCCCAAAGCCCAGGGTGGTGATGGCCAGATAGTCGCCTTTGAGCCGGAGGGTGGGGATGCCGATCAGAAGACCGATGAAAGCGGTGAACACACAGGCGACGAGCAGGGCCGCCGGGAACGGCAGGTGCATCTTGGCCGTCATGACGGCGGAGGTGTAGGCGCCCACGCCGGCGAACCCGGCGTGACCGATGGAAAACTGCCCGGTGAAGCCGTTGATGAGGTTGAGACTCACGGCCAGGATTACATTGAGACACATTTGATACACGATCAGCGACATGTACGAATCGATGACGCCGGAGTCGATCAAAAGGCCCAGTACGGCGTAAAGAACCAGCCCCGCGGCAATCCATACCCAAAACGTCCATCGGCTCGATTTGGCCGCGCGTCCATTTGCGTTCATTCCCGTCACCTACACTTTCTCCCGGGCGTGCTTGCCGAAGAGGCCTTCGGGTTTGATGAGGAGGATGAGAATCAGCAGGGCGAACGCAACGGCGTCCCGCCACAGGGAGAACCCCAGGGATTGGACCAAAGTTTCGATCAGCCCCAAAACCAGACCGCCCACCATGGCACCGGGAATGATGCCGATGCCGCCGAGCACCGCGGCGATGAACGCCTTCAGGCCAGGCATGATGCCCATGAGCGGATCGATGGCGCTGTAATATGCCCCGTACACCACCCCCGCCGCGGCGGCCAGGGCGGAGCCGATGGCGAAGGTGAACGAAATGGTGCGGTCGACATCGATGCCCATGAGTTGGGCGGCCTCGGGGTCGTAGGCCACCGCCCGCATGGCCTTGCCGATTTTTGTGCGATGGACGATGTACTGGAGAATGACCATCATAACCACCGTCAGGGCGATGATGCCGATCTGTTTCGTGCTGACGGTGACACCGCCGAGGTTGAACGCGGTGTCCGGCAACATGTTCGGATAGCCCCGGGCCTGGGCTCCCACCGTGATGATTCCGGCGTTCTCGAGAAACAGCGAGACGCCGATGGCCGTGATCAACGCCGCGATCCGGGTGGATTTGCGCAACGGACGATAAGCAAACCGTTCGATCACGACCCCGAGGACGGCGCAGGCCGCCATGGAAACGACCAGGGAACCGAAGAAGCCCAGGTGCAGCCCGGTGTACGAAAAGTACGCCACAAAGGCTCCCGCCATGAACACGTCGCCGTGGGCGAAGTTGATCAATTTGATGATCCCGTACACCATGGTATAGCCCAGGGCGATCAGGGCATAAATGCTGCCCACGGACAGGCCGTTGATCAACTGCTGGATAAATGTCGTCATGGTGCCCCCTCTTTCACACGGTAAAGGGGGGTTTCCCCCCCTTGCGCGACATCAATGGAACGGCCCCCCGAATCCGGGCGATCACGTGGTCGGTTGAATCTTGGTCCGGAACACCTGTTTCCCGTCTTTCATCTCAATGACCACCGCGGCTTTCACCGGGTTGTGGTACCGGTCGATGGACATAGTCCCCGTGATGGCGTCGAAGCTTTTCGTCTGGGCCAGGGCGTCTTTGATCTTGACCGGATCGGCGGATCCAGCCCGTTTGATGGCGTCGGCCACCAGACGCACCGTGTCATAACCCAAGGCGGCAAAACCATCCGGCTTCCGGTTGTATTTTGCCTGGAATTTTTTGACGAAGTCCTGAATCCTTGGATCCGGATCGTCGGACGAGTAATGGTTCGTGAAAAACACATGGTTGGTGTTCTGTGCGCCGGCGATCTGGACCAGGGTATCCGAATCATATCCGTCCCCGCCGAGGATCGGTTGGTTCATCCCGAGTTCCCGGGCTTGCTTGATGATCTTGCCCACGTCCTGATAATAGTTCGGAACGTATAACAGATCCGGGTTCAGGCCTTTGATTCGGGTCAGGGTCGTGCGGAAGTCGGAGTCGGTGGATGTGTAGGATTCAGAGCCGATGATCTTGCCGCCCTGTTTTTCAAATTCCTTTTTGAAGGCGTCGGCCAGTCCTTTGGCGTAGTCGCTGTCGTTGGCGACATACAGGACGGCCGTCTTCGCCTTGAGATCCTTGATGGCGAAATCGGCGCCGACCGTGCCCTGGAACGGGTCGATGAAGCAGGTTCGGAAGGCGAAATCGTTCACCTTGCCCGTGCTTTCATCGACGGTGATCTTCGCCGCCGTCCCCGTGGGCGTAACAATCGGGATCTTCGCGTCGGTGGCCACGTTCAGCTCCGCCATGGTGTTGCCGGTGGTGGCCGGGCCCAATATTGCGACAACTTTTTGTTCAATTAATTTTTGCGCAATGGTCGTTGACTGGGTGGTGTCGGATTGGTTGTCCAGAGCGATCAACTGCAACTGCTTCCCGAGGACCCCTCCGGTCTGGTTGATCTCGTCCACCGCCAACTGCATGCCGTCCCGCGCCGAGCTCCCGTATGCCGACACCTGTCCCGACAGTTCGAGGTTGGCGCCTAATTTAATGGTGTCGCCGGAACCTCCGCCCGCGGTGCCCGAGCCCGAACCGCAGGCCGAGAGCAGCGCGCCGCCCAAAAGCAGCGCCGTCACCACTGACAATGGCTTTTTCATGGTTCGACCCCCTTGAAGGAAGAGCTGAATATATAACAACCTTAATCATACAGCACTAGGAGATGAAAATGCAGTGCCGCAAGCGGGCGAGATTCTGAGAAAACTGCGCATCTCCGAACCATTTCTCGTCCTATCCGCGGATTTTCATGGATTCCGCCGGCATCCGCTATGTTTGAATACATGATGGGTCGAGTACACATCCTAAAGTGGGAGTGGTGTGTCAAGGAGGGGACGGATTTGTTGCAGGTTTCAACCGGCTGGCCGCGGGGGCCGCTGTGGATCGGCACCGAGCGCAAAATCTGGTGTTATATGGACCATCCGAAATCGGCCGAAGCGGTTCGGGTCCTTTCCGTGACGGCCGAATTGATGAAAACGCCGCCCCGGGTGCATGAATATCGGCTCACCGAACTGAGCCTTTGGCACGCTTGCGCCTTGGGCTGGGAGGCCCGGGACGTCTTGGACGCCCTGCGCGGGTACTCCATGGGGTCGATGCCTTTTGCCGTACAGGAGTGGATCGTGCAAACCATGGAGCGATGGGGCGGGTTGATATTATCCCGGTCCGGTGGCCGATATGTGTTGGCGGCCCGCCGGCCCGTTCCGCCGGAAGTCCGACGGGTGATTGAAGCATGCGGGCTTTCGGGAGCGAACGGCCGGTGGACGGTGCCGGCCCGATTGCGCGGCGAAGTGAAGCGTCGCCTGTTGTCGACGGGGTATCCGGTGTTGGATACGGCGGGATACGTTCCAGGTGAGCCGCTCGACGTGGAGTTGCGTACCAGCGGGTCATTCGCCCTGCGCCCGTATCAAGAGCAGGCCGTGGAATCGTTTTTTGACGAAGCGCGCCACGGGGGGAGTGGCGTGGTGGTGCTTCCGTGCGGATCGGGGAAGACGGTGGTGGGTTTGGCGGCGATGGCCCGATGCCGGCAGCACACCTTGATTTTGACGTCCACCACCACCGCGGCCCATCAGTGGCGGCGGGAAATCCTCGATAAGTGCGAGATCGATCCCGATGCGGTGGGCGTGTACGCCGGCGGCGACAAACGGGTCAGACCGGTCACGATTTCCACATACACCATGATGACCTGGAAGAATTCCAGGAACGCGATGCCCCACCTCCGGGCGCTGTCCCGCCGGCCCTGGGGATTGATCATCTACGATGAAGTTCATCTGGTTCCCGCGCCGGTTTTTCGTTTTTCCGCTTCGGTCCAGAACTGCCGACGGCTGGGCTTGACGGCCACTCTGGTGCGGGAGGACGGACGGGAAAGAGAGGTGTTCAGCCTCATCGGCCCGAAATGTTTCGATCTTCCCTGGCGTATTGTGGAAGAAGACGGGTGGATTGCCAAAGCCCGGTGTTTTGAATTGCGCGTTCCCCTCGACCCGAAGGTGCGGGAGGCGTACCGTCGAGGCGGGTCCCGGGAACGGTGGCGAATGGCCGCGACCAACCCGCGAAAACTGGAGGTCGCCCAAGCGTTGATCGAACGGTATCGCGGCACGCCGGTGCTGGTGATCGCCCATTATCTCGAACAACTTCGCGATCTGGCCGAGAGGTGCGGCGCCCGGGCGGTCACCGGGGAGACGCCCGAGCCAGCCCGGCGGGCGGCTTATGAAGCATTTCGGCGGGGGGAGATCCCGGTGCTGTTTCTTTCCCGGGTGGCCAACACCGCCGTGGACTTGCCGGATGCCCGGGTGGCCATCGAGTTGTCCGGGAATTTTGGATCGAGGCAAGAAGAGGCCCAGCGCCTGGGGCGAATCCTTCGTCCCAAACGGGACGGCGGGGAAGCCCGCCTGTATCTCTTGGTCAGCGAAGACACGGAAGAAGTGGAGTCGGCGGCCCGGCGGAGGCAGTTCCTGGCGGAGCAAGGATACGAATACCGGATCGTGCCGGTGGCGGGAGGGGCGGAGTATGCGATTAACGGAGTGCCTCAATGAATCGGACATTCGCACATTACAGCGCATTGCCTCCCATTGCGGTCTGGATGGCCGGTCCTCGTCCAAATTATCTTTGATCCAGGAGATTCTGGCGAGATTGGGGCGACGGGAAGACATTCGCAGGGGCGCGGAAAGCCTTCCGCCTTTGATTCGGGAGGTGGTAATCGCCGTCGTTTGCGGGGGGAGGGATGTGTGGAGCGCGGAAGATCTGCAAGCTGTGGTGAGGCGGGTGTTCGGCAAGGGGGTGGAGTGGCGGGAGGCGCTCATTCCGGTGATGGATCGGGGTTGGCTGTTTCCCCTTCGCACCGAGCGGTCCGAGGTGCTGTACCATGTGCCCGCGGAGGTGCGGGAAGGGGTGCGGACCTGGCTGCGGGAAACGTGTCGACGGGATCTTCCCGAGGTGCCGGAACCGCTGGTGTGGAAAGAGGAAGGTCAGGCCCTGGTTCGGGATGCCGCCGTTTTTTTGGCCTATGTGGAGCGGCGCCGGCCGCCCCTGACCGGAGAAGGGGTTCTGTACCGGCGGCACCAGCAACAGATCTTCGATTTGATGGAAATTCGGGAGAAGCCGCTGGAACCGGTGACGTGGCGTTTTGGATACGGACGGCGGTTTCACGACTATCCCGACCGTTTCGCCCTGATCTACGATTTCTGTTACGCAAAAGGATTGGTGGAAGAACGTGCGGATCACCTTTCCCTGGGTGCACGGGCCCGGAGCTGGCTGGCTCGTCCGGACGCGGAAAAATGGAGAGATCTGTTTGTTTTCTGGCGGTATGAGTACCGCCGGGCGATCCCGGAGTTGCCCGTGGCCTTGATCTGGGTGTCCGAAGCGTGCGCCGGCGGATGGATCGAGGAATCCCGTTTGGATCAGTTGCTCGAACCCTATGTGCACGGATATTACTATGACGATGCAGAGACGGTGAAACATCGGCGCATTTATGCCATGCTGGTGCATCTCGGCGTGCTGTGCGTCGGCACCGTCCCGGACGGCCGCCGGGTCTACCGCGCGAGCGGATCGGCGGGCGACCGGTGGGCCGATTCCCTCCCGGAACCGTCCCCGCCGGAATCGTGGGGGCTCATCGTCCAACCCCACTTCGAGGTGCTGGTGCCCCCCCAATGGGCGGCCCGGTTGGTTTTGGATCTCGCGGTCTTTGCGGAACCGGTGAGCGGGGAGGGGCTGTCCGTGTATCGCATGAGCCGGAAAAGCATCCGCGCGGCCCGGGAACGCGGATGGACCGGGGAGGATGTGGTGCGGTGGCTTCGAAGGTACGCCGCCCACGATGTGCCGGGCCACGTCGAGGTGCAAATTTTGCAATGGGCGAAAGCGCCGTAACGGGAGGAAATCGGTGGGCTCCGTCGAATATATTTACACAAGGAGTGAAAATTTGTTCTTTTCGAGACGGCGGTGGACGTCGTTGGCAAGGTCCTCTGGGATTCCGTGTGGATTGGAGGGAATCGGCGTGGGGGATGTCATCCGGGTCTCCGATAAAAAGCAGTTTCTCCAATGGTTCTTGCAACGGCATGAGTTGCGAAGTCCGGAGGCGGGCCGGCTTCTCCGGTACATGTGCAATCAAGAGCAGATTCTGCAACGGGTTCACTTTACGGACGATCTGCGAAACTTGCCAAAGACGCTGCTCATCTCCGCGACCTGCGTGGACACCGCCCCGTTCCGTTTCTGTAAAAACGGGCGGGTCAGCACCAGCGTCGCCGAAGCGTTTCGGGACATTCGCCAATTTCCCAACGAGGACATATTCATTAGTTTGTTTTTTCGCAATCGGTCCATCTGTCCGGAATATGCGGCGGTACGAGAACCGCACGTCCCGTTGGCAGAACGGCAATCGGCGTTCTTACTGGACTTGGAGGCCTCCTGGGTGATGGACGATGTGCGCCGGCGGTACCTGCACGGCTATTGGATGGAGCAGGCCGACCGGGCGCTTCGGACCGGAGATCGGGAGTTGTTCCGACGCGCGGGGGAGGAACTGCGGCGATTGGGGGATCCGGACGGCGCGATTGGCCCGGTGGCGTCCGACGGCGGCCACTGAGGAATCTGGGATCGATGGGCCGAAGCGGGCTCGACTTTTGTCGGGCTCCTTTTTTTTGTACACTGCAAGAGACATCATGGCGCGGAGGTGAGATCGGCATGCTGCTGGGAGATATTGAAGTCAGCCGGTGGGAGGAGATCAAAGTCTTCGTTGACACCCTGGCCGTGGGCGGAGCCCCGCTGTGCACCGATTCCCGCGGGCAGTTGGGGCTGTATGCCCGGGTGGCGTCGATGGTGATTGCCGATTTGGAACAGGGACTGGCCGGGAGGGTATTGCGGCTTCCCGTGATCCTCCTGGAAGATGGTCTGGGATGGGAGTCGTTTGTCGGCCGATCCCTGAACTGGCGACGGCGCTTGGGCTGTTCCGGGCCACTGGTCCTGGTGGGGGTGGGGATCCCCGGGAAGGGTCTTGCGGAAGCGGCGGCCGGGGACGGCGCGGGCCCGGTGGTGCTGGCGCTGAGCGGCGAAGAGGTGCTGGCCCAAGCGGTGACTCCGGAGGCGCTCGATCATGCCGTCGCCATGTGGAGTCAAAGACTTTTGCAGGAGGTGGTGCATAGGTGGGAAGAGATTCAGGCATCCTGAAAAACAGCATATGCGCGCCAGGCGATTGGCACAAAGTGTTCACATTCTTGCGCCGGGCTCCTGTTTCCCGTGTCGAAACCCGCCGTTTACAATGAAAACGGGCAGGGGGACGGTTCCGGGTTCACCGCCGCCGGCGCGTTGACACCGGGATCCGGGCGGCGGTAACATGGGAAAGGGAGACCGGGCCATTTTTGCCGGTGTGCCGGGGATTGCCTGCGCGTGCGGATCGAATCGCGGGGAGGTTCGGGAAGCATGCGTGAGGAAGGTGTGCGCCCGCGCCAGAGCGGAGAATTGACGAGACGGCAATTTCTAACATACGCCCTGGGGGGGACGGGTGCGTTCATCGGCGCGTCGATTCTCGCCCCGTTGGTTGCGTTTTCCCTGGATCCGCTGCGCAAGACCACGGGGGCCCGGTTTGTCGAGGTCGGCGGCGTGGGAGATTTTCATGAGGATTTGCCGAAACAGATTCATTTCAAGGTGACACGGACGGACGGATGGATCCAGGGGGAGGCGACGATGACGGCGTGGGTGATCCGAAAAGGTCGGGACATTTTGGCCATGTCTCCGCGGTGCACCCATCTGGGGTGTCAGGTGAACGGGACGGTGGACGCCGCGGGCAATCCCGTACCGTCGACCGACGGCGAGTGGTGGTTCCACTGTCCGTGTCACGGAGGCCGTTATACCAAGTATGGGATTAACGATCCCGCCACACCTCCCCAGCGGCCCCTCGACGTGTACGAGGTCAAAGTGGACAATGGGAAGGTCCTGTTGGGACCCATCCATCAGAGGACGGTGTAATGCATGTTCGCAAAGCTGTATGACTGGATTGACGAACGCCTCAATGTGACGCCGATCTGGCGGGACATTGCCGACTACGACGTACCTGCGCACGTCAATCCGGCGAACAAGATGTCGGCGTTCGTGTACTGTTTTGGAGGCCTTACCTTTCTCATTATCGTGACGCAGATTCTCTCAGGGATGTTTTTGGCGATGTACTATGTCCCGGATATTGTCAACGCGTATAAAAGTGTCGACTACATAACGAATGACGTCCTGCTGGGCAATATCGTACGCGGGATGCATTTCTGGGGTGCGAGTCTCGTCATCATTATGATGTTCCTGCACATGCTGCGGGTCTTCTTCACCGGATCGTACAAAGCGCCGCGGGAGCTCAACTGGATCGTCGGCGTATTGATCTTCCTCGTGGTCATGGCGTTCGGCTTCACCGGGTATCTGCTGCCCTGGGACCAGAAAGCGTACTGGGCGACGGCGGTCGGCACCAACATCGCGGCCACGGTTCCGATCATCGGGCCGTACATCCGGACGCTGTTGGTGGGGGGCGACACCCTGGGTGCGCTCACCCTGACGCGGTTCTTTGCGATTCACGTGTTTTTCCTCCCGGCGTTCTTGATGATTCTGCTGGCGGCCCACTTCTATATGATCCGTAAGCAGGGGATTTCGGGTCCGCTATAATCGCTGGCGCGGCGGGGGATTGCAAAGAAGGAGGTCTCAGATATGGCAGAGAATTATCGGAACGCATCCCGGGAACCCCCAGGTTCAAACGCGACAAAGAGATCCCCACGGGGACGGAGCCGTTTTTTCCCAACTTCCTTCTCAAGGAATGGATCGTCGGGGCGATGTTTCTCGTCGCGTTCATTCTCTGGGTGGTGTTCAACCCCGTCGGATTGGAGAAAGTGGCCAATCCGGAAGATACATCCTATTTGCCGGTTCCCGATTGGTATTTTCTATTCCTGTACCAACTGTTGAAGTACTTCCCCGGAAAATATGTCGTGTTCGGAACGGTGGTGATCCCGGCCATCGCCACCCTGGGTCTGTTCCTCCTGCCGTGGTTGGATCGCCGGAAAGCCCGGCACCCGTTTAAGCGGCCGATCGCCACGGCGACCATGGTTCTCTCGGTGTTTTTCATGATCTGGCTGACCTACGTGGCGGAGGAGGAACACCTGACCGAATTGGCGAAACAGGGTCCCCAGGCGGCCACCCCCGGATCCCAGGCGGGCGGAAATGCCGGACCGCTGGTGGATCCGAACGATCCCGGGGCGCAGATTTTCGCCCAAAGTTGCGCGAGCTGCCACGGGGCGAATTTGGAAGGTCAGGTGGGGCCGAAGCTGCTGGGCATCGGCAACCAGATGAATGAAGCGCAACTTGTGGAGTATATCAACAATCCGAAGCCGGTCGCGGGATATCAGTCCATTATGCCTCCCAAAGGCGGATTGCAGTCGGACGATCAGGTGAAACAGGTGGCGGCGTGGCTGGCGAAACAGAAACAAAAGTAATCCGCGCGGGGTCACGGGTGCCTACGCGGGCAAGACGCAAGGAAAGTGATACAATATGCAATATCGTTTCGTGGAAGGATTCCGGCCGTTGGGCCGGGATTTTTTCTTCGTGGGACCGGCGGGCCTTCTCAGCGGGTAAATCCTTCACCGAGGACGTCGTGCACTTCATTGACCACGACGAAGGCCTCCGGATCGACACTTTTGACGATCCAGTGGAGGCGAATGATCTCGTCCCGGTGGACCACCGTGTACACCATCCGGCGACGGATGCCGGTATAACCGCCGACGGCGGGGACCAGCGTCGTCCCCCGCCCGAGCTCCAGGTGGATCCGGTCGGCAATCTCCTCGCTGCGGTCGGAGATGATGGTGGCGGCTCGAGCGGCGGAAATTCCTTCCAAAACAAAATCCACGACCCGGGACGAGACGAACAACGCAACCAGGGAGTACATGGCCGTCTGTCGCCCGATCAGCACGGCGATCATTCCGATGACTGCCACATCGATGGCGAAGAGGGTTTTTCCCATACTGATTCCCCAGAAATGTTTGACCACCCGGGCGATGACGTCCGCTCCGCCGGTGGTGGCCCCGAATCGAAAGACAATGCCCAGGCCGATTCCCGACAGCACCCCGCCGTACAATGCGGCGAGCAATTTGTCGTCCACGGGGGTTTGAAAACCTTTGGTCAGTTCCGAAAAAATGGAGACGGCCGCGACACCCCATAGGGTCTTCAGAACGAACTCCCGGCCGAACATTCTGCCGCCCAGCCAAAGCAGGGGAACGTTGAGGACGAGAAAGGTCGCGCCGACGGGGATGTGAAACAGGTACCAGCCGAGGACCGATAAACCGACGAAACCGCCTTCGGACAAATGGTTGGCGATGAGGAAGTTATTCAGGCCCACGGAGAAGATGAAGGCACCGGCGGCGATGCCTGCGGATTTCGAGAGGATGGCTTTCACGTGGCTCTCACCCGGCCCCAGCGTACCATATGTCATGGATTTCCACAAGAGGGCTAGCGCCCCGGGATACGGCGGGGCCCAAGCAGCAGAAAAAGGAGCAGCAAGCTGACGTACCCGAATATCGGGTACAGGCCGTGGACGAGGTTGGAGAATCCGATCCGACTGATGAAAAAAGCAGCGACGAGCAACAGGATGGCCACGCTTCCCGGGTGCACCCGGCGTCCGAGATCCTGAACCATGCGAATCAAACCGAACACATTCGCGATCAGGGTGGAGTAGATTTCTCCCCACAGAACGGCGATGAAGACGGCATGGACCGCCGGATGAAGTTCTCGGGCCAGCCCCCCCATGGGCAACTCGAGGTCGGTGATGACCGGCCAGTACCTGGACATGGCCGCGTTGGCGCACAGGAGCATCAAGCCCATTCCAAGGGCGCCGATCCACGCGCCCGCCCGCAGGATCCGGCCGTCGCGAATCTGCCGCCCCAGCGGGATGAACACCGAAACCGAGAGCCCCAGATTGAAAGCGGCGTAAGAGACGGCGGAGATCGCGGACTTGACGGCGGAACTCGGGAGTGAGGAAAAGGAGGCCGACGCGGCCCCAAAATGATGAAAAGAAATCCATGCGGTGGTCAGTATCATCAGGGGCACCACCACGTCGTTGGCTTTCATGATGCCGTTCAGGCCGAAGAGAACGGTGAGATAGCAGAGGCTGGCGGTGATCACCACCCCGAGGGAGAAGGAGAGGCCCAGCCGTTCTTCAAAGAGCGCGCCCGCCCCGGCCAACATCGCCACACTGACCCCGAACAACATCAGACCCATCGTCACATCCACCGCCGGGGCCACCCACGGACCCAACAGATGCAGGGTCAGGCTCCGGGAGGAACGGCCGTCCAGGTCTGCGCCGAGGAGCAGCACGCGGCTCCCGACCACGCCGAACAGAAGACTGGCCAGCACAATGGCGCCGTACGACGCCCATCCGTGCCGGGTGAAAAAGGTGAGAATCTCCTGCCCCGAGGCAAATCCCGCACCGACAATGGTGCCCATAAAGGTGAATCCGACGCTGACGGCCAACCGCCACTGCGATGTGCTCATGGTGCCGCCCCTTTGGCTTTCAGTATGTCGAGCCTGCCCCTTTACCGGGAACACGCCCTTGGTTCACTGTATGGGCTCCCATTCTCCGGCATGACCGGGCATATCCCGGGTGCCCGTCCCAATATGGTTTAAACGGGGGGGATGGGAGTGGATCTTGTACAGGCCATGGTTTTGGGGTTGATTCAGGGGATCACGGAATTTCTGCCGGTGAGCAGTTCCGGACACTTGGTTTTGGCCCACCGGTGGCTCGGTGTCCAGGAAGGGAGTCTGGCTTTCGATGTTTGGCTTCACGTCGGCACCCTGGCGGCGGTGTTGACGGCTTATCGAAAAGATGTGAGGGCGTTTCTGGCCCATCCGACCTCGCGGATATGGAAATTAATAGTAGTCGGGACCGTTCCCACGGCTCTCCTGGGTTTCCTGCTTCACGACGCCGTGGCCGCTCTGTTTGAGGACGGGGCCTCGCTGCCCTGGGAATTCGCCGTCACCGGAATCGTCCTCTATCTGGCGGAATCGGTCCCACGTGGTCGAAAACGCATCAAGGATCTGCGGACCTCCGACGCGTGGTGGGTGGGGCTGTGCCAGGGGCTCGCCGTACTGCCGGCCCTGTCCCGATCGGGCATGACATTGGCCGGGGCGCTGTGGAGGGGGATGGACCGCACCGAGGCGGCCAGGTTTTCGTTTTTGCTCTCCGTTCCGGCTATTGCCGGAGCGGCGCTTCAAGAGTGGCTCGGCTCCCTGGGAGAGGGCCGAGCCCCGGGGTGGGCGGAGGGCGTGGGAGCTTTCAGCGCCGCAGTCTCGGGGTATCTGGCCATCTCCTGGATGCTCCGGATCCTCGCGACAAAGTCCCTCAAACCGTTTGCGTGGTACGTCTGGGCCCTGGGGGCGGGGGTGTGCATTCTTCAGTGGGCCCACCGATTCTAAGGAAAATGGAGAAAAGAAAGCCGCCCGGGTCGGTCTGCGGGTCCCGGGCGGCTTTGATCATCGGCTGCGCGCGGTCCAGAGCACGATGCGCATTCGTCGGATGAGGTCGATTATCAGAGACAGGGCCACGGCGCCGGCCACCACGATGAGCCAGAAGGCGATCGATTCCACGGACCACTGGAACGTTTCCCGGGCGCTGCCCGGAGAGTGGGTGAATGCGGGAAGGGCCGGAATCCAGCCGTAGGCGAAGGTGCGCCCGACACCCATGTGCCAGAATAGCGCGGTGAACAACGCGGCCAGTCCGGCGTGCAGCCCCCGGGCCGCAAAATACGGGGCGATGCGAATGTCCGTTCCAGTGAGGACGCTGGCGACCTGGGCATGGACCGAAAGGCCGCTCCAGGCGATGATGGCGCCGGCGACGACCAATTTGTCGAGGAGTGGGGCGGTGACGGCCGCGGTTTGCGCGGTGCCGATGTCGATTTCAAAAAGTCCGCTGAGTGACGGACCGACCAGATCCGGATCCAATCCCAGCAGGGCCAACAAGCCGCGAAGGGGCAGGGCGAGAATGGGCATGACGCGGGTCAGACGCATCACCTCGAGAAGAACCGAAAAGAAAATGATGAATCCGCAGATCATAAGCAGGGTACGGATGGAGTCGTTCACGGCGTCGCCCAGAAGTTGGCCAAGCGTCCGGCCGTCTTCCTTCCGGGCCCGCAGAAGTTCTCGGTAGGCGCGCTGCCACAGTCGCCCTTTCGGTGGCTCGACGTGGCGAGGGCCCAGGCGTTCCTCCCGGAGACCGTAGAATTTGAAGGATACGCCCACCACGAACGACGCCAGGTAGTGGGCCAGCGCGATGAGAACACCCGCGGCGGGTTGGTGAAACATGCCCACGGCCACGGCGCCGAACATAAAGAGCGGGTCGGCCGTGTTGGTGAAGGCGAGCAGCCGTTCCCCTTCCACCCGGGTGCACATCCCCGACTTTCGAAATTTTGCGGTAATCACGGCGTCCATCGGATACCCCGCCGCCAATCCCATGGAGAGGGCGAAGGCCCCCACCCCCGGCACACTGAATAACGGCCGCATCAGCGGTTCCAGGAGGACGCCCAGGGCGTGCACCACCCCGATGCCCAGCATCACCTCGGATAGGATGAAGAATGGCAGCAGGGAAGGGAAGACCACGTCCCAGAAGATTTTCATTCCGTGTACCCCGGCGTTGAACCCTTCCTCGGGATACACGACCAAAGCCAGGGTTAGAGCCACGACCACCAGGGCCAAAATGACCGTCAGGGCCCGATTGGGAGACCATTCACCCATACGTGAAACTCACTCCTTCATCCGGCGTCCTCAACAGTCATTCATATGAGGCGGCTGTCCGAATATGAGCCGGGCCTGGGCAAGGGATCGGCGGATGTGGTACGCTCATGGGAGATTCCCAGGGTAAGCGATGGAAGGAGAGAAGCGGGTTGGCCGAGATGACTCTTCGCCAGGTTCAGGAGGATGTGGATCGGTACATATCGCAGTTTCGGGAGGGCTATTTTCATCCCATGACTTTGGTGGTCCGGCTGGCCGAGGAGGTCGGGGAATTGGCCCGGGAAGTGAACCACCGGTTCGGTCAGAAACCGAAAAAACCCGGAGAGGCCGAGGGCAGCGTGGCCATGGAGCTGGGAGATATCCTCTTTGTGGTGACCTGTCTGGCCAATTCTCTGGACATCGACCTGGAGGCGGTCCACCATGCGGTGATGGAGAAATTCCGCACCAGGGATAAAAACCGGTGGACCCCGATTGCAAAAGGCGAAGGGGCGGAGGAAACGGAGGGAACGATGTGATGGCGGAGTCGGATATCCGGGTGGTGGTGGCGGGTGCCGCGGGAAAAATGGGGAGGGAGGTCATCCGGGCCGTGGTCCGGGAGCCCGGCCTGCGCTTGGTGGGTGCGGTCGGGACACAGCCCCGGGCGGACGCGGGGACGGTGGCCGGGATCGGGGAAATGGGCATCCCGGTGTCCGCGGATCTTCGCGAGACCCTGATCGCCGCGCGCCCGGACGTGTTGGTGGATTTCACCCGTCCGGACGTGGTCGCCGACCACGTGAACCAGGCGCTGGAATTGGGTATCCGCCCGGTGGTGGGGACCACAGGGGTCACCCAGGAACAGATTCGGCGTTGGGATGACTTTTGCAGGCAGCGGGGGATCGGTGGAATCGTCGCGCCGAATTTTGCCGTCGGGGCGGTGTTGATGATGCGGTTTGCCAGGGAGGCCGCGCGGTTTTTCCCGCACGTGGAAATCATCGAGATGCACCACGATGGTAAATTGGACGCGCCTTCGGGCACAGCGGTCAAGACGGCGGAAGACATTGCGGTTACGGGCGCCGGGATCACCTCGGGGCGCCCGGACGAGCGGGAACTGTGGCCGGGTGCCCGGGGAGCGGATGTGAACGGGGTCCGGATTCATTCGGTGCGACTGCCCGGGCTCGTGGCACACCAGGAAGTGATCTTGGGCGGGCCGGGACAAATTCTGACCCTGCGCCATGATTCCGTCGACCGGTCGTCGTTTATGCCCGGGGTGGTGCTCGCCGTCCGGGGTGTCATGACGTACTCCGGAATGGTGTACGGGCTGGAACATCTGCTTCACTGAGGAGGCCGGCGGCGTGGGACCGGAGGCGTGGGATCCCTGGCTGGCGGCCCGACGGGTGATCGCGGCGCTCGGTGCGGCCGGATGGGAAGCGGTGTTTGTCGGAGGGTGCGTTCGGGACCTGCTGTTGGGAAGGGCGTCCAGGGATGTGGATGTGGCCACGGCCGCTCCTCCCGAGGCGGTCATGGACGTCTTTCCCCAGGCGGTGCCGACCGGTTTGGCATTCGGCACGGTGACCGTGCCGATGGGCGGCGTGCCGGTGGAGGTGACGACGTACCGGCGAGAAGGAGGCTATCGCGATCGGCGTCGGCCGTCGAAGGTGGTATTCACCGCCCGGGTGGAGGAGGATTTGGCTCGCCGGGATTTTACGGTGAATGCGATGGCCCTCACCCCGAGCGGGCGGTTGATCGATCCGTTCGGCGGGCTGCACGATCTGCTGGCAGGCCGGATTGCGGCGGTGGGGGAACCCAAGCGGAGGTTCGCGGAAGATGCGCTGCGCATGGTTCGTGCGCTGCGGCTGGCGGCCGAGCTGTCGTTTGATCTGGATCCTGCGGTCGCCCGGGCGCTTCGGGAACAGATGGACGAAGTTCGCCATGTGGCGGCGGAACGGGTGTTTGCCGAGTGGCGGCTCCTGGTCGCCGGCCGGGTGAAAGCGGTGGCCTCCGAACTGGCGGTGAGCGGATTCTTGGCCTGGTGGATTCCGTTGCCGAAAGAATGGGACGCGGGGAACCTGGTGCCGGCCGTTGCCCGGTGGGCCGACATTTGCACACGGCTTCCTCCGTCCCCGGCCATGCGCACGGCGGCGTTGTTGCGGGTGCTCGGGTGTTCCCGGGAGCACGTTGGCTCCATCGGGGAAAGGTGGCGGGCGAGCCGGGCGTTTGAACGGGAGGTGTCGGCGTGGTGGGAAGCCGCCGCTTTTGATCCGCTCGGTGCGAACCCCGGCGAGTGGGCCCGGTGGTTGTATCACACCGGGCGTTCCCGGAGCGGGGACGGATTCAGGCTGACGGTGGCCTTGCGGGGGTACACCGGGGAGCAGGAATCGGCCTGCCGCGCCTCGTTCCGACGGGCATTAAATTCACAGCCCGTGTGGGAGCGACGGGATTGGGCCGTGGGGCTGGAGGCGCTGTGCCGCGAAGCCGGAGTGCCTCCGGGGCCGGTATGGGGAGACCTGGAACGGGAATTGACGGAAGCGATGTTGGAAGGCCGGGTGGCCAACGAACCACATGCTCTTCGGCGGTTTGTTCGGAAGTGGGCCCGGGTCCACGGAGATCGGGAGGGTCCAACATGACGGAGATTCGAGGGCGAATTCTGCAGACCCTTCGCGAAGCGGGGGATCGATTTGTCTCGGGGGAAGAGCTGGGACAAAAGCTCGGTATTTCCCGGACGGCGGTTTGGAAACACATTCAGTCTCTTCAAGGGGCGGGATACCCCATCGAAGCGGTGCGCAATCGGGGATACCGGTTGCTGTGGCGGGGTGAAGTGCTCAGTGCCGAGGCGATTCAGGCGGGGCTGACGACAAGGTCGCTGGGAAAGCGGATGGCGGTGTTGGAAACGGTGGATTCGACCAACCGGTACGCTTTTGCGGAGGCGGAACGAGGAGCTCCCGAAGGTTATACGGTTCTGGCCGAACGGCAGACGGCGGGAAAGGGGCGGCGGGGGCGGGCTTGGTTTTCCCCGCCGGGCACCGGCATCTGGATGTCCGTGGTGTTGCGCCCGGGGTTCCCGGTGTATAAGGCGCCGCAATTGACTTTGACGGCGGCGGTGTCGGTCGCCGACGCGGTGCGGAAGGTGACGGGGGTGCCGGTGGGGATCAAGTGGCCCAATGACCTGCTTTTGCCCGACGGACGAAAGGTGTGCGGGATTCTGAGCGAACTGAGCGCCGAGGCCGAAGAGATTCGCTTTGTGGTGCTCGGCATCGGTCTCAACGTGTTCGGGCGACCGGAAACCTTCCCCCCGGAGCTGCGCACGGTGGCGGGGGCTCTGGCCCCAGAGGGGGAGCAGATCTCCCGGATCGCCTTGATCCAATCCATGCTGGCTCATCTGGAACGCGATTACGCGGTGTACAGTGAGGACGGGTTCTCCCCGCTCAAAAATCGGTGGGAGCGGCTGAATGTCTCTTTGGGGCGCCGAATCGCCGTGCAGACATCCCGGGGCCGGCTGACGGGGTGGGCGCGGAGGATCGATGATGACGGCGCCCTGTGGGTGGAGGCGGACACCGGTGAAATGGAGCCAATCATCAGTGCTGACGTGATCTTTGACCCCCACTGAGAGCCTTCTTTCATCCCCTGGATTTTGGGAGGCCGAGCGGTTATACTGGTGCTGGGAAAGGCGGCACCGCCCAGGGCTGTACTTTCCCGGCGAAGGCAAGCGCTCCGTTTTTCGAGAATCTGCTCTGAGCCGCACGACGGACCGAGACAGAGGGAAGTGTCAGGGCAACCCCATGAGACCTTTCGCGCCGCTCGGCCGAAAGGTTTTTTTTGTGGAAGGCGCACCTGCCGTTCGCGCGGCCGGATCCAAGGGAGTGAAAAATGGTGGAAGGTTTGGCGATGGAATTTCGAAATCGCAAGGGGAGCGTCCCGCTGGTCATGGTCACGGCGTATGACTACCCGACGGCCAGGGCGGCGGAAGATGCCGGCGTGGACGCCGTGCTGGTGGGCGATTCGGTGGGTATGGCGGTGCTTGGTCACACATCCACGATTCCGGTGACCATGGAGGAGATGCTCCACCACAGTCGGGCGGTGCGACGCGGGCTGGAAAAGACGTTGATGGTGGTGGACATGCCGTTTTTGTCGTACCAGGTCAGCGTGGAGGATGCGCTGCGCAATGCCGGACGATTGATGCAGGAAGGCGGCGCCGATGCCGTCAAGCTGGAAGGCGGGGCGGCCGTGGCGGATCGCATCGAGGCTCTGGTCCGGGCAGGAATCCCGGTGATGGGGCACATCGGATTGACTCCCCAGTCTGTACATCAACTGGGCGGGTACAAAGTACAGGGGAAAGACCCGGATGCGGCCTCGAGGCTTCTCGACGACGCCCGGCGGCTGGAAGAAGCCGGATGCTTTGCACTGGTGGTGGAATGCATTCCCGAGGGACTCGGGGCACAAATCGGGCGCACGGTGTCCATTCCGGTCATCGGGATCGGGGCGGGGGCGTACTGTGACGGTCAAGTGTTGGTGATGCATGACCTGCTGGGCTGGTCGTACCATCCGGCCCCCAAGTTTGTGAAACGGTACGCCGATTTCGCCGGGGCCGCGGCGGAGGCGGTGCGGCAATACGCCTCCGACGTGCGGGAGCGCCGGTTTCCGGCGGTGGAGCATGTGTATTTTCCCGAAAGTGGGGAGAGGGTCGGATGATCCGGGCGGAAACAATTGATGAAGCGAGAAGCTGGGCGGCCGGACATCGCCGGGCGGAAAGGACCATCGGGTTGGTGCCGACCATGGGTTATTTGCACGAGGGGCACCTCTCCTTGGCGCGACGGGCAAAATCCGCAGGGCATGCGGTGGCGATGAGCATTTTCGTGAACCCTTTGCAATTCGGTCCCAGGGAGGATTACGATCGCTACCCCCGGGATCTGTCCCGAGATGAAGGCTTGGCGGAGCGAGTGGGAGTGGATCTGCTTTTTGTACCTCCGGTTGAGGAGATGTATCCCCGCCCGCCCCGGGTCACCCTGAAAGTGGGATCGTTGGCTGACCGGTGGTGCGGGGCCTCCAGGCCGGGTCACTTCGACGGGGTGGTCACGGTGGTTTCGAAATTGTTTCACATCTTCCGCCCCGACGAGGCGTTTTTCGGGGAAAAGGATTATCAACAGTTGCGGATTATCGAAGCCATGGTCCGGGATTTGAACTTTTCCACCCGGGTGGTCGGATGTCCGACGGTGCGTGAGGAGGACGGGTTGGCGATGAGTTCCCGCAACCGCTATTTGACTCCGGAACAGCGCCGGCGGGCGGCGGCGTTGCCCGGGGCGTTGGCCGAGGCCCGGCGGCTGTGCCGGGAAGGGCACACCCGTGCCGATGAGTTGGCGGAAGTGGTGCGGCGGGCGTTGTCGAATGCGGGATGCTCCGTGGATTATGTGGCCGTGGTTCGGGAGGACGATCTGGAACCGGTGGAGAAGGTGACGGGGCCCTGTCGGCTGATGGCGGCGGCGGTGGTCGGAGAAACGCGGTTGATCGACAATGTGGCTCTGGTTCCGGGGAGGGGGGACTGAGATGTATCGACATATGCTCGCGGGAAAATTGCACCGGGCCCGGGTGACGGAGGCGAATCTGAACTATGTCGGCAGCATCACGGTGGATGCGGAATTGTTGGACGCGGCCGGAATCCTTCCCGGAGAACGGGTGCAGGTGGTCAACAACAACAACGGGGCGCGCTTGGAAACCTACGTGATTCCCGGAGCCCGGGGCGGGGGGGATATTTGTTTGAACGGGGCTGCGGCCCGGTTGGCTCAGCCCGGGGATATCGTGATCATTATGGCCTATGGGTGGATGACCGAGGAAGAGGCGCGCAACCATCGGCCCCGGGTGGTCCTTCTTGACGAAAACAATCGCATCATGGGGAACATGGTCGAGGAGCCGCACCAAGAGGCGAATTCTTGGCTGCAATCGGCCGATCTGCCTTAGGTTTCCCGCCCGCCGGAGGTGCCGAGGTGCGGATAAAACCCCAAGGCCGGGCGATACTAAGCGGAAACGCGCATCGTCGCCGAGGGGGAGTTTTGGATGTCGGAACCTTTTTCCGAACTCTTTGCCAAGTTGCGGAAAATCGAGCAGCGGTTGGCGGCCGACGGGGGCGATCGGTCGGAGTGGGTGCGGGAATTGGCGGCCCTGCGCGCCAGGGCCGATGAATGGATGGAGAATTGGCTGCTTCTCGAGGACCGGATCGCGGAACTCTGCGAACGATTTGACCTGGATTTGGATCCCGCGGAATCGCTGAACAACGAAGCCGAAGGGCCTGGAAATCTCGATTTCCCGCAGGGCGATGGACCGCAGGGGAGCGCACAAGAAGCGGCCAAGGGGCAAGGACCCACGGTGCTGTGGCACTTTCCGCCCCACTTGGACGGTGAACAGCTCGTCCGGACGTTTCGCCGGGGGATTGGATTTTTCGACCTGTGGATGTATGAGGAAGCGATCGGCGAATTGGAGAAAGTGGTGCGGGAAACCGGAGATTTCCCGGTGGCCCGGCTATACCTGGCCCTTGCTTATATCGCCCGGGGACGCGTCGATGAGGCGGAACCCCACCTCCAGTTGCTGTTGTCCACGGAACGGAGCCCCTGGATTCGGACCAGCGTGTATCACGCCCGGGCCCATATTCGGGCCGCACAAGGAAGATGGCGGGAAGCGGCCGAGGACCTCTCGCAAGCGGTGGCGTCCCGGCCGGGGATTCCGCTTTTGCACTACAATCTCGGAGTGGCGTTGATGCGGATCGGCCGGCTCGGGGACGCCGTGGCCGAGTGGATTCGGGTTGTGGAGTTGGACTGCCGGGATGAAGACGGGTGGTTGGCGGGAATCGGAGCGCTGAAGCGGCTCGGCAAGTTTCAGTTGGCCGCCAAGTGGGCATTTCACGGGCACCGGATTTTGCCCGATTCGTGGAAAATTGGAGGGGAATTGGCGTCACTGCTGGATTATTTCGGCCATCTCGAAGAGGCCGGTCTGATCTGGAAACGATTGATTCGACTCCATCCCCGGGAAGCGGCGCTGTGGACCGGAATGGGCTGGACACGGTGGAGAATGGGGGATCGTGTCGGCGCGCGGGGGGCGTGGAAAAAGTCGGCTTCCCTGGATCGCCGGCAGGGAACGCCCCTTTTGTATCTGGGATGGGTGGCTCTTGAGGAAGGGGATCGCGCAGCGGCCCGGCGTTTCCTGGAGCGGGCGGGCGAGGATGAGAACGTGCGGTACGCATCTCAGTTGGCATTGGGATGGATGGATCAAGAAGAAGGGCGGCGGGATGAGGCATCGTCCAAATGGACCCGGGTGGCCGAGGAAGGCACCGGGGTGTGGAAGCGTTGGGCCGTGTCCATGATACAGGACTTGTTCGCCGGTCCGCAGTAGGCTCCGGGATCGGACCCGTCAAACCCTCAATGAGTTTACAAAATATATCTTTTGTAAACTTAAGACTCCCCGGGTTCCGGCCGCCATCTCTGCAGGGTATATGAGAATGAGAATATGAATCAATTAAATGGTGTTCCTGCAGAATTTGGTTATGGTACAATCGGAAATTAAGAAGTCTGGGATGACGATATCGGAGGGACAGACGTGTTGCAAGAAAAAACTCCCATTGTGTCACAGGCGGTGATCCGGAGGCTCCCCATTTATTTGCGTTATTTGCAACAACTGCATCTTGACGAGGTGGATACGGTTTCGTCCCAGGAAATGGGGCAAGATCTCGACATCAACCCCGCTCAGATTCGCAAGGACCTGGCTTACTTTGGGGAATTCGGACGCAAGGGGATCGGATACAGTGTACCGTACTTGATTGAGAAGATCCGTCAGATCCTGAAATTGGATCGCAGTCTGCCTGTGGCTCTGGTGGGGGCCGGACATTTGGGCATTGCCTTGAGTAACTACAGCCGGTTGCGTCAGGCGGAGTTGGCCATCGCTGCGATCTTTGACAAGGACCCGCAAAAGATCGGGACGAAGATCGCGGAGTTGGTGGTCGAACCGATCGATCGGCTGGAAAGTCGGGTGCGGGAACTGGGCATCCGAATCGGTATTGTGGCGGTGCCGGCGGCTGAGGCGCAGGCAGTGGTCGATCGCATGGTGGGCGCCGGGATTCTCGGGATTTTGAATTTTGCCCCGACGACATTGCGCGTGCCCGGCGAGGTTCACATTCGGTATTCCGATGTGACCAGTGAGCTTCAGGCCCTCGCATATTATGTCGAGTAAACCATAAGTTTCAGGGCATGGCGAGCTGGACGCCGGCGACACTATGACCAAGGAGTGGCGGTCAAGCGGCGAGGTGGACGTGGAGATGGGGTGGGTCAAACCGATGGAGCCGGTCCGAGGCCCTCTGGTCGGGGAAGAAGGGTACTGGGTTCAACTGAAGTTCGACGGGGTACGGCTGATGGCCGAAGGTCAACCGTCAAAAGTGGCGCTGTACAATCGGCGGGGACAGGAACGAACGTCACATTACCCGGAGTTGCAAAATCTGAAGGACGTCTTGCAGAGGCATGATTTTCTGTTGGACGGCGAATTGATTGCGCCGGATGCACATGGACGGCCGGATTTTTCGTCTCTGATTCGACGGGACGCGGCGGGCCCTTCGGGGGCCCGCCGGCTTCAAGAGATCATACCGGTCCAATTCGTGCCGTTCGATGTGTTGCGGTGGGACGGACGATGGTTGATCGATCAGCCCATTGAATCCCGGCTGGAATATTTACAGAATATACCGAAATCGGCGGAGCTTGTCCCGGCCGGTTCCTGGCACGATCAGCCTGCCGCGTTGTGGTCGCAGGTGGTGGCGCGCAATTTGGAAGGTGTGGTCGCCAAACGGGCGGGAAGTCCCTATCTTCCGGGACGCACTTCTCCCTTGTGGCGCAAGACCAAGCATCGCCGCACTCTGCGGGCTTGGATCGGGGGAATGGTGATCCGGGAAGGTCGATTGCGCAGTCTTTGCCTGGGGAGAATGCATCCGGACGGCCTCTATTATATCGGTAATGCGGGATCCGGTGTTCCCGATGTTCCGGAAGAAGAACTCCGCCGGTGGTCGGCGCATCTCCGACAGGATCGATGTCCTTTTCGCAACGTGGCCACAATTCCGGGGGCGATCTGGTGGACCCCGGAGATCCAGGCTGACGTTGAGTACGCGGAATGGACGCCCTCCGGGCGGCTGCGACAACCGGCGATCAAACGGTTCGTGCCGAGTGCGGTGAATACGGGGAGGTGAGGGGGTGGGTACGATCGCCTTTGGGAATCTGGAGAAAGTGCTGTGGCCGGCCGGGTTCACCAAAAGAGATCTTCTTGAATACCTGTCGACGGTGGGCCCTGTGATGTTGCCGTACCTTCAGGGCCGGCCGCTGACAACCGTCCGGTATCCCGACGGCGTCGGTGAAGAGGGATTTTTTCAGAAACACCCGCCTCCCGAGACTCCGAAGTGGGTGACCCGTGTTCGGGTGGGGAGCGAAGAGGTGTGGATCGCCGACCGATTGGAAACGTTGCTTTGGCTTGGACAACTCGGCGCCATTGAGTATCACGTGACGTTCAGCCGGATTCCGTCCCTGGATCGACCGACCCAGTTGGTGTTCGACCTGGATCCCAGCGTGGAAGGCTTTTCCGCGGTCTGCAAAACGGCGATGTTGTTGCGGGACGTGTTGGGGGATTTGGGGTTGCCCTGTTACCCGAAAACCTCCGGCGCCACCGGTCTGCAGGTGTACGTTCCGATCGCCGCCAACGTCTCCTTTGATGAGACCCGGCCGTTCATGAAGATGGTCGCCGAGTACTGTGAGACCCTTGTTCCCGATCTGATCACCACGGCCAGACGGGTGCGTGATCGCGGCACCCGGGTTTACATCGATTATTTGCAGCATGCTCCGGGCAAAACATTGATTGCGCCGTATTCTCCCCGGGCCACCCCCTGGGCCACAGTTTCCGCCCCTCTGGAGTGGGAGGAGGTGGAACGGGGTCTGCCGCCTCAAACATGGACATTGTCCACCCTACCAAATCGACTGCACGACAAAGGAGATTTGTTGGCTCCGGTTCTCGAATCCGGCGTGGACATACGGCACTTGCTCAAGCGTCTGGACGCATTGTCGCCAAAAAGAAGTCCTTGACAAACCTCGTCACTCCTGCATACAAATGATAGGTGAAACCTAGATGGGAGTGGAAACTGAGGGGCGATGTCCATGAAACTCGAACGCCTGACCAAGGAACCGGTGTTGAAGCCCAATCCGCATCACGAGTGGGAGCGTTCCGCGGTGTTCAATTGCGCTGTGGTGGTGGATCGAGGTCTTATCCATTTGATTTATCGAGCCACGGATCTGCCGTGTCACCAAAAGTACGGGGACTATGTCTCCCGTCTCGGTTATGCGGTCAGCCGGGATGGCCTTGGATTCTGGCGGTTCGATCGTCCACTCCTGAGCAACCGGGAGGGGCAGGAGCAAAGAGGGCTGGAAGATCCGCGGATCGTCCATATGGAAGATCGATTTTACATGATGTATACGGGGTACGGGGGCCGGTATCCGGGAGACTACCGAATCTGTATGGCGTCGTCCTCCAACTTGATCGATTGGGAGCGGCACGGGGTGGTGCTCGACGAGCCGAACAAGGATGCCTCGCTGTTTCCCGAGCGCATCGGCGGGAGGTACGCCATGTTTCACCGGCGTTTTCCGGATATCTGGATCGCTTTCTCCGATGATCTGGTTCACTGGACCGACCATGTGTCGATTCTGTCGCCGATTCCCCACACTTGGGAGTCGGCCCGTCTGGGGATTGCCGGTCCGCCGATCAAAACCCGGCACGGATGGTTCCTGGTGTATCATGCCGCCGATGAACAGAATGTGTATCGTCTCGGGGCGGCATTGTTGGATCTCCGGGATCCGACCCGGGTGCTGGCCCGGCAGGACCACCCGATCCTGGAACCCGAGTTGGACTGGGAGTGCCGCGGATGGATCCCCAATGTGGTGTTTAGCTGCGGCCATGCCGAGATGCCCGATCACTACTACTTCTATTACGGGGGAGCGGATACGGTGATCGGTGTGGCGCGCCTTGCCAAAAAGGACGTCCAGTTTTCCTGATGGACGTCCTTGACTTTTATAGGCTCCCTTGATTAAATGTGTTCGACAGGCGGATCGGCGAAGCGGATGAACAGGGTGGGAATGGGATTGCGCGCTCTTGTATGGAACGGAGATCATCTGTCGGTGTTGGACCAAACGCGGCTTCCGCTGGAAGAGCGGTGGATTCGGTGCGACACCCCCGAGGATGTGGCCGTGGCCATTGAGGGCATGAGGGTGCGGGGAGCGCCGGCCATCGGCGTGGCGGCCGCTTTCGGCGCGGCTCTGGCGGCACGGCGTGCGGTGGAACACGGCCGTGATGTGCGGCGGGCGGTGCAGGACGCCGTCGCGCGTTTGGCGCGAACGCGTCCAACCGCCGTCAATCTGTTTTGGGCATTGGGCAGGATGGAACGTGCGGTTCAGGGTGCCGGGGACGGGTGGGAAGCGGCGCATCGTTTGGAGGAAGAGGCGGCGGCCATGATGGAGGAAGATGAAAGGGTCAACCGGGCCATCGGCCGAAACGGCGCTGCATTGATTCCCTCGGGCGCGCGAATCCTGACTCACTGTAACACCGGATCGTTGGCCACGGCGGCGTACGGCACGGCGTTGGGGGTGATCCGGGCCGCCCGAGAACAGGGCAAAGCCGTACAGGTATGGGTGGATGAAACCAGACCTTTTTTGCAGGGGGCCCGGTTGACCGCATATGAACTGCTGAAAGACGGGGTCGAGGCGACGATCGTCACCGATTCCACCGCCGGGGCGCTGATGGCCAAAGGACTGGTCGACGCGGTGATCGTCGGGGCGGACCGCGTGGCGGCGAACGGGGATGTGGCCAACAAGATCGGCACGTACGGGTTGGCCGTGTTGGCCCAGTATCACCGAATCCCCTTTTACGTGGCGGCGCCAACGTCGACCTTCGACAGGTCCCTGGCGGAGGGGCGGGCCATCCCCATCGAGGAGAGGGATCCCGACGAAGTGTTGCGGATGGCCGGGGTTCGGGTGGCGCCGGAGGGGGCCAGGGCGCTGCACTGGGCGTTCGATGTCACCCCTCACCATTTGATCGGCGCTCTGATCACCGAAAGGGGAATCATCCGCCCTCCTTTACCGGAGGCCATTCGCCGGGTCATGCCGGATGGAGGCGGGGATGCCGTCCGGTGAACGGCAGAGCGGACACATGATATTCCGGTGGGATGCGGCGTAACATTTTCATGACGACGGCGTCGATCGGCGGGGGAGTGGAATGATGGTGCGCACACGGATCATCGGCGGAACGGTCATACCGGTCAGCGAGAGGGGATTGTGGTACGCCAGCGGCCATGTGGTGGTGGAAAGAGGACGTATCGTCTCCGTGGGCCCGGGAGAAGGGCCGTCGACACCGGAGGACGAGGTTGTCGATGCCCGCGGGAAGTACATCCTCCCGGGCTTTGTCAATGCCCACGGACATGCGGCGATGACCCTGCTCCGGGGATACGCGGACGACCTTCCGCTCATGGACTGGCTTCAGAAAAAAATTTGGCCGGTGGAGCACGGACTGACCGGCGAGGACATCTACTGGGGAACGTTGTTGGCCATTGTTGAAATGATCGAGAACGGGACCACCGCGTTCGCCGATATGTACTTTCACATGGACCGGGTGGCGGAGGCCGTGGCTGAGGCGGGGACGCGGGCGGTGCTGTGCCGGGGCATCATCGGATCAGGACCGGACGAAGGGAGCCGGGCCATCGAGGAGAGCCGGGCGTTTGTCAACCGTTGGCACAGGGCGGAAGACGGACGGATCACGGCGACCCTGGGACCGCATGCGCCGTATACGTGTCCTCCCCAGGTTCTGAAGCGGGTGGCGGAGGTTTCGGCGCAGTTGGACGTGGCCGTTCAGATCCATTTGTCGGAAACCCGTTCGGAAGTGAATCAAATGATGTCCGCCTATGGCAAATCGCCGGTTGCCGTGTGCGCGGAGAACGGGTTGTTTGAACGGCCGACGTTGGCCGCTCACTGCGTGCATCTGGACGACAGCGATATCGACCTGTTGCGGAGGTTCGGGGTACACGTATCTCACAATCCCGGATCGAACCTCAAATTGGGCAGTGGGGTGGCTCCGCTCCCGGAGTTGTTGAGGCGCAACGTGGTGGTGGGTCTGGGAACAGATGGGGCGGCGAGCAACAATAACCTCGATCTGCTCGAAGAAATCCGCTTGGCTGCCACCCTGCACAAAGGGGTGCATCAGGATCCGGTGATCGTCGATGCGGACACGGCCTTGGCGCTGGGAACCCGGGAAGGCGCCCGGGCGCTCTTCCTGGAGGAAGGACTGGGTACGTTAAAACCCGGTGCGCCGGCGGATCTGATCATCATGGAAGCCGGATCCCCCCATGTACTTCCCCTTTACAACCCCATCAGTCAGGTCGTCTATGCCGCCCGGTCGGGCGACGTCACCGACGTGATGTGCGATGGGCGCTGGTTGTTGCGCAACCGCGAACATCAGACGTTGGATCGCGAGCGGATCTTGTATCACGCGGAACGGATTGCGGCTCGGTTTGCTCCGTGATCGCGACAATCGATCGCCCCGGGCGGGTTTACCCGCCCGGGGATTCGTCCCCGGATGCCAACGTGGGGACCGGAGGCCGAAAATCAACCTCGGCTACAAATGGCCGTCCCAGATATATCGGATGCAACCAAAGGGAGCCGGAGGAAGGATGCGGTTGACCGAGCGAGGGGCGCCGAAGTGTCGGACGCCCGGACGGGACTGTCGACGAAACCGGCGGCTGATTCACGTCTCCACCTCCCCTCGCGGTGTGTGTTTAGTATCGCTCGGGCTGAGGCGGTTATGTCGAATTCGATTTCCAGGTCTGGACGGTGAGGCGGTATGGATGGGTGATCAGAGCCAATTGAAGGTGCTCGGGGTATTTCGAACCGAGGGTGGCGAGGAACTGTACAAGTTTGTGGATTTTCTGAACCGCACCCTCAAGGAAAGGGGCTTGGTGTTTGGAATGGCCCGGGGGGACCATCCGGGACAATATGTGATCACGGTGTATGAGTCGTGAAACGTTCCGGGGGCGTATTTCTGGCCGTGGTGATGGGCTTGCTGGCTTCGGCGGGGGCCGGGCTGTGGTACGCGGAGAATCAAACCCTTGCGGCACGGCCCGAGGTGCAGAGTCTCGGGCAGTCCCTGGTGCAGTCGGGCCTGTTGACGCGGATCGACCGGGTGGATTTCTACGGGGCGGGGCCCGCTTTTTACGTCTTCACCGGGGAGGATGATACCGGCAAGCCGGCGTATGTATGGGTTCAGGGCGGACGTCCGATACTGAAGCGGTATGTGGAGGAAGGGCTGACGGCGGACCAGGCTTGGCGCGCCGCCCAAGCCGCCCAGCCGGCGCCGGCGCAACTCATCCATGCGGTGCCCGGCCTCACCGAACCGGGGGCCTCGGGTCCGGGCGACCCGCCGGGAAGCGGGACGGAGCGCAGAGTTCTCTGGGAGTTGTTCGGCATGACGGGCAACGGGCTGTACGAGTACGTCTATGTGGATTGGGAAACCGGAGCGGTGGTGCGAACGTATCTTTTGCAGTCGTGACTCCGTCGTGGCGTGCGGCTGCCGGTGTGTAACCATTTGGCAATGAAGGTCTGGAAAAAGTGTGATATACTAAGTGGGCGTGCTGTTTATGTTAACTTTACACTTTCCCAGGAACCAACCAAAGGGAGACGGCTGAATGGCGAGATTTCGCTTTCTGATGGCAGGCTTGGCATTTGTCGTCACTCTGGGGGGGTTCATCGCCGGATGGAACCTGTATCGAGCCTATGGGTTGATTCGACCCGTCGAGCGGCAGGTGGCCCAAATCCCCGGTGTGGAACGGGCGACGGTCTCCATGCAAGGGAAGGGCGCCGTGGTTCGGGTGACCCTGGGAGCGGTGGACGACCTGAAGTCCACGTACCGGACGATCCAGCAGGTGGCGGCGGAGCGACTTGGGCCGCAGACGGCGGTGGAAGTTCAAGGTCATTCCAGCCCCGGCCTGGATCGGTGGTGGGACGAGCAGCAGCCCCTCCTGTATGAAGATCTTGAAAAATCGAGTTTCCGGGACCTTGTGAAGGCCCTTCAAGATAGTGCCGCGGGACAACATTATCAGTGCCGAGTGACCATGGACGCCGACCGCATCTATGTACAGGTCAGCGACCAGCGGTCATTCCTCTATCAGGTGGTGCCGTACCGGACGATGGGCACCGCTCTCCCGTCCATGGATCAAAAGGGGTGAGGGCGGTGGAAATCGCGATTGGGGCGGGCGTTGCCTTTTTATTGTTTCTGGGGTATCTCGGTGTGAATGTCCTACCCATTGTGCTGCTCGGCGTGTTTCTCAGTGTGGCGTATCTCCTGTGGGATCGGAGGGGTCCCACGGCGGTGGGGCGGATGGAGGTGCCGGTGCGGCATACGGTGAATTTTGATGAGATCGGAGGACAGGAGCACGCCAAACGCGAACTGATGGAAGCTCTGGATTTCCTTCGATACCGGGACCGAATCCGGCAACTGGGCATTCGGCCGCTCAAGGGGATTTTATTGATCGGCCCTCCGGGAACCGGAAAAACGTTGATGGCCAAAGCGGCGGCCACCTACACGGATTCCGCGTTCGTGTCCGCCTCGGGGAGCGAATTTGTCGAGATGTATGTCGGGGTCGGCGCCCAGCGGGTGCGAGACCTGTTCCGGCGGGCCCGGCAGGCGGCTCGCAAGGAAGGCAAAGACAGCGCCATCGTGTTTATCGATGAAATCGATGTGATCGGCGCTCGGCGGGGGCAGCACAGCCATCAGGAATATGACCAGACGCTGAATCAACTGCTCACGGAAATGGACGGGATGCAAACCACGGTTCACCCGTTGGTTTTGGTGATGGCGGCGACAAACCGGGTGGACATTCTCGATCCGGCGTTGCTGCGGCCGGGGCGGTTCGACCGATTGATCAAAGTGGATATGCCCGATAAAGACGGGAGGCTGCACATTCTTCGCATCCAAACCCGCAACAAGCCGCTGTCCAAGTCGGTAAACCTCGAGCAGGTGGCACGGGAGACTTTCGGGTTCAGCGGCGCCCAATTGGAGAGTTTGGCCAACGAAGCGGCGATCATCGCGCTTCGCGAAGGGCGCGAAGAGGTGGAACAGCGCCATTTTCGCGACGCGATCGACAAAGTGTTAATGGGCGAACGGACCGGGCGGATACCCAGCCGGGAAGAACTGCTTCGGGTGTCGGTGCACGAATTGGGACATGCCATCGTCAGCGAAACGGTGCGTCCCGGCTCGGTGTCTCACATTACCATTTCTTCCAGAGGAAATGCGTTGGGGTATGTTCGTCAGGTGCCCGAAGGGGACACGTATCTGTACACGAAGGATCAGTTGGATGGGCAGATTATGGTGGCCTTGGCCGGAGCGGTGGCGGAGGAGTTGGTGTACGGCAACCGGAGCACCGGGGCGCAAAACGATTTTGAACAGGCGTCGCGACTGGCGCGCACCGAGGTGGAGTGCGGACTGTCCAGCCTCGGGATCGTCGACGCCGAGAACTTGCCGCAAAACCTGTTGGATGAAGAGGTCCGCAGGATCCTGGCGGAGAGGGAAAAGGGCGCCCGGGAACTGCTCGAGATGTACCGCGCCGAGCTCGAGGATATGAGCCGCTTGCTGGTGCAAGAGGAAAACCTCGACGGGGCGGTTTTCCGAAAACGGTTGGCCGAAATCCGTCAGGATTGGTCAAATGTCGGATGAACAACCCGGATACTGAGAAATGGGAGGACGGACGCTCTTTCGACAGGTTTCGCCATTCCGGATGCTGTCCGGGTTGAAAAAGATGAAGGACGGACTTTGCAGATCTCCGCTCTTTCGTCGTATGCTGAGGAAACAATGGGTGTGCGGCGGAACGCGAAGAGGGGGTCCTGGAGGGTGACACAAGGCGGAGATCCGACGGGGATGGCGGCGGTGGCCCGGCTCCTGGAGGGGTCGGCCATGAGCATTCCCGTTGAACTGCTGCGGTGGTATCGAGAGATCGGGATGTATGACGAGGAATTGGTGCTGATTCTGCATTTGTTATACATGAGGGACCGGGAAAACACGGTGTTCCCCACGTACGCGGAACTGTCCAGGCGAATGACCGCCTCGGAGGACGAGATCGCGGGCATGATCCAACGGTTGATCGGCCACGGCTTGCTCGACCTTCACCACCGATTGGACGAACAGACGGGAACGTGGCAGGACAGTTACGATCTTTCTCCGCTGTTTCTCCGATTGGCGCGAACATGGCTCGAACGCAATGTGGAGGAACTGCCGCGACCCTGGGCGACCGCCGATGCCGCCAGCCGGTTGTTTCGGCTTTTTGAGGAAGAATTCGGCCGTCCGCTGTCCGCCATTGAGATTGAGCAGCTCATTCAGTGGTTGGATCAGGATGCGTATCCCGAATGGATGATTCAGGAAGCCCTGCGAGAAGCCGTGCTGTCGGGGACGCTGAGTTTGCGTTACATCGATCGGATTCTTTTGGAATGGCAAAAGAAAAACATTCGATCGCCCCGGGAGCTACAGGTCCACCGCCAGCAGTTTCAACAACGGCGCCGTCCCGCCAAGGAGGGAAGGCGTGATTCTCGCCGGGTCGATGAGGCGCCGGATCCCGGAGAACATCCGAGCAAGTCGAAATACGAGGCTTTTTACAAGTTGTACAAGCGGGATTCCCGCGATTCTACGAAGTAACCGTTGGAAGGGCGGCCCGGCGATCGGCCGCTTTTTTTTTTGTTTCGGAAAATCGGGAACGGGCGACGGTATCGTTTGGGTTTCTTCCCCGTGGCCCGTACGCCCGCTTCCAGTCCATTCTCATTTCGCCGTGCCGGTTGCGACATGCCGGAACTTCCCGTCAGTCCACCGAGCTTTTTGCACGGTCTTTGCCCATATCGCCCCCGGATGCGGATCGCGCTTATTTCTTGAAGAAATCCCGGTTCTTTTGGATGAACTCTTTTTCGTTATCCGGAACAAAGTCCTCTTGGTAGATGGCGGACACCGGGCAGACCGGCTCGCAAGCCCCGCAATCGATGCAGGTATCCGGATCGATGTAATACTGATCCTCTCCCTCGTGGATGGCGTCCACCGGACAAACCTCCACGCACTCTGCGGCTTTTTCATCGATGCAAGGTGAAGTGATGACGAATGCCAACGTCGTTCCCTCCTGATGTATAGTGGACTGCATTCTTCATTATAGCAAAATACACCCGGTTATCGACGGGTTTCTGTTGTATTATCGCGCATTGTTTGTGGAAACATGTGTACCGGTTCGGAAGCGCGTGCACGAAAAAATTATTCGATGAGAGCTTGAACGGGTTCGAATTGTCGGAGTATAATAGCGAAGACGCTATTGTTATTTGCATATCGCCATTAATAGTTTCCTCAGTCGCAGATTTCCAGAGCGGGTGATGCTGGCCTCGCCGCCAATCGGGTTCCGGAGACCCGGACGGTGGTGAACGATGCTCGAATCCGAACCAGGAAAGGAGTGCCGATAATGAAGGGAGAATCCGGCGCGACATCGATGCAGGTTGGTCGACGCATTGCCCGGCGGCGAAGACAACTGGGGTGGAGTCAAGAGACCCTGGCCGATCGCCTCGGGGTGAGCCGCCAGTTCATTGGCGCGCTGGAGGGGGGACGGAGCCTGCCCTCGGTTCCGGTTGCTCTGGAACTCGCCCGGACGCTGCGCACCAGTGTGGAGGAACTGTTCGGCGCAGGTCGGGAAGAAGAGGTCTGTTGGGGGGATCCGAATTCTCCCCCCACCCCCGGCTGCAGGGTGCGGTTTGCCCGGGTGGACGGTCGGCTGATCGCCTATCCGTTGAACAACAGGGAGGCTGCGGTCCCGGCGGATGGGACGGTGGACCCGTCCGGCCGTCCGGAACCGCTGTCGCCGGAGTTTCTTGAAACGGCGGACCGAACCGTGGCCATCGCGGGATGCGATCCCGCCCTGTCCGTGTTGCGCGAGTGGATGTCGTCGACAGGTGACCCGGTGCGGACGGCGACCCGGTCGTGGGGCAGCGAACCCGCGGTTCGGGCGATGACGGAAGGGCGGGTGCATCTGGCGGGGGTACACGGGGCCGGTTTTGCGATGCTCTACCGCATCAAAAACATGGTGCCGTCCGGAGGAACAGGGACCGGACTCTCCGGGCCGTTGATTCGCATTCACTTCGCCCGCTGGGAAGTGGGCATCGCGACGGCACCGGACAATCCCATGGGAGTGAAAGGGCTGGAGGACCTGATGCGGCCGGATCTGCGGTGGGTCCGGCGCCCCCCCGGAACCGCCGTGGGACAACTGTACGAGGAGGTGCTCGCCGGATTCCCCGGAAGGGTCCGGTGGAGCCCTGTCACAGCGGACGATCATATCCGGGCGGCGGAGATGATCGCTTTCGGCATGGCCGACGCTGGACTCACCACCTCCTTTGCCGCCCATCTGTTCCATCTGTCGTTTTTGCCTGTTGAGGAACACAGCTTTGACCTGGTGATTCCGCTTCATCGATTGACGGCCCCCCCGGTGTCCGCGCTAGCGAATGTGTTGAGGTCCGCGGCGTTCCGACGGCAGATGGAAACCTTGTGGGGGTACGATGTGACGCGTCTGGGTGACATGGCGGAAGTCGACGGCGCTGCCCGCTGAGCAGAGTCTCTTCCGGCGTTCAAACCATCCCCGGTTCCCTTCGCTCTGCCGGGAAACGATGATCCGAAAGGAGGAGAAAGCCTGGTCGTAAAGTCGTCTTCCCGGAGGGAGATTCGGAGGACGGCGATAGCCAGGACGTTCGACAATGATGAAACGATACGATCCGTCGCGCGCCGTCCCAGGGGAGGATCACCGCAGCCGGGCGGGGGCTGACCGACATCAGGCCCTGCGGCCGGCACCGGATACGCTTCCTGCCTCATCGCTGTCGGTTGCGGAATGGACGATAGGGTTGATGCTGCTTTTATTTTTGTTTCTACCGGTCTTGAGTCTGTTTCTGGCCGTGACACCCCAGAGGTTTGTCGCAGCATTCGGAGAGGACGTCGTCCGGGAAGCCTTGGGGCTGAGCCTGCGAACAAGTTTGATGGCCCTCATGGTGATCGTGATCTTCGGGACACCGCTGGCTCACCGGTTGGCGACGGGTCGCCCGTTTCCCGGTCGGGCAGCGGTGGAAGCCCTCCTGCAACTCCCTTGGATCACCCCGCCTGCCGTAGCGGGACTGGCCCTTCTCATGGCCTTCGGTCGGGAAGGCTTGGTCGGTCGGTATTTGGCCGAGTGGGGGGTGGCACTGCCGTTCAGCACCGCGGCTGTCGTGATCGCCCAGGCTTTTGAGGGATCGGCCTTTTATGTTCAGAGCGCTCGCCAGGCGTTTGCGGCGGTGGACAGGCAGTTGACGGAAGTGTCCCGCACGTTGGGAGCAGGCCCGTGGAGAACTTTTTTTCGACTGGAACTACCGACGGCCATGCCCGGCCTCGTGGTCGGGGCGGCGATGGCCTGGGCCAGGGCGCTCGGGGAATTCGGCGCGACGATTCTGTTCGCCGGGAATATGCAGGGGGTCACCCAGACGATGCCCCTGGCCATCTATACCGTCCTGGAAAGGGATCTTGACGCCGCTTTGACGTTGGCCATCGTCTTGATTCTCGTGGGATTCGGGCTGTTGTGGCTGTTGTCCAGACTGCGGCAGAAACTTTCGTGACCGAACGGAGTGGGGGTAGAGGCATGAGGAACATCCTTGCGTTTGACATCCACGTCCCCTTGTCGTCCTTTTCCTTGGTCGTCAAAGGAGAAGCGGGGCGCGGGGTGACGGCCGTTCTCGGACCCAGCGGATCGGGGAAAACCACCTTGTTGCGCTGTCTGGCCGGGTTGACGCGTCCAGCGGCGGGATGGATCCGGTTTCGCGGAAGGGATCTGTTCTCCTCGGCCGACGGCGTGTTCATTCCGCCGGAACGCCGAAACGTCGGGTATGTGCCGCAACAGTACGCGCTGTTTCCCCGTCTGACCGTGTTCGGGAATGTGGAATACGGACTGAAGGCCAGGAAGGTCCCGGCCCGGCAGCGGCACAGCCATGTGCAAAACATGTTGAAGAAGATGGGGATCGAACGCCTCGCCTCCCGGACACCCGGCAGCTTATCCGGAGGGGAGGCGCAGCGCGTGGCCTTGGCCCGGGCCATGGTATTGAACCCGGATTACATCCTACTGGACGAGCCGTTGGCCGCCCTGGACCCTCAGACGAAACAACATATTCGGGAGTTCCTTCGTTCCGTCCTCAAAGAGGCGTCCTGTCCGGTTTTCTGTGTCACCCATGATCTGGGGGATGTGCGCCAATTGGCGGATCGGGTAATGGTATTGCGCCAAGGACGCATGGTCTTTGAGGGAAGGGTAGAAGAACTGGAGAAGGAGGACAGCTTTGTTTCTTCTCACATCTCTCAAACCTAAAAAAACCGACCGGCCTCCTCCCGGGAGAAACCTCAGGCTGGATGAAGCCGGTCACATCCCGGGTTCGCCGGATGATGCGCTGGCCGGCCTTGACGGGGGAAAGGGTGACATGATGAGAAAAAAACATTGTTCTCTGTGAAAGCGCAATTATCTGCGACAGCGCAATATTAAAGGGAAATTTTCGAAAGGGTGATGGCCATGACGAGGATAAAAAAGAAAACGTTTTCCCTGATTTCTCTTTTGGCGATTCTTTGGATGTCTGTGGCCCTGGCGGCCGGATGCGGGACACGGCCCGATTCCGGGCCGCCCGGGGCAGGACAGGGCGGTGCCGGGCAGAATGTGACGCTGAACGTCTACGCGGCCGCCTCCCTCACCGCCGCTTTCCAAGAACTCGGGAAGCACTTTGAGCAGAGCCACCCGGGTATTACGGTGCGGTTCAATTTCGCCGGCAGTCAGACGCTGGTTTCGCAGATCGATCAGGGGGCGCCGGCCGATGTGTTCGCCAGCGCCGACACGTCCAACATGGAGAAAGCGAAGACCAAGGGGCTGGTCGAATCCGACCGGATCTTTGCGAAAAATTCCCTTGTCCTGATCACTCCGAAAAGTAACCCGGTCGGATTGCAGAAATATGAGGACCTGACCCGGGCGGGCAAGGTCGTGCTCGGGGTGCCGGATGTCCCCGTCGGCAACTATGCGCGGCAGTCGCTGAAAAAGGCCGATCAGGTGTTCGGCGCCGGATTCTCCAGCACCGTTCTCTCCCATGTGGTGTCTCAGGAGACGGATGTGAAACAGATTGTCAACAAGATTGCGTTGGGGGAGGGCGACGCGGCTTTTGTGTACGGCACTGACGTGCAGGGGTCGGCGGCGGACAAGGTTCAGGTGATCTCCGTGCCGGAAAGCGTCAATGTGACGGCGGCTTATCCGATCGCCGTGGTGAAGCGGTCCGAACACAAAGACCTGGCGGAGGCCTTTATCCAGCTCATCCTGTCCAAGGAAGGCCAGGATATCCTGAAAAAGCACGGTTTCCTTGCCGCCGCCTGATCCGATTGCGACATTCAAATCGCGACGGAGAAGCCAGGGATGAAATGGAAGCCCCGGTAAGTTTGGCTTATATCCGTCCATGAGGGGGGAGGGTAAAACTCCCTTTCTTTTTTTTGCAAACATAACGGACCCAACCACCGGTGTGAAACCCGGCACCGCATTCGCGTGTATAGAAAACATGGAGCAGTAGACAGGAAGTCCTGTTCCATCGATTTTCACCGCGAGAGATGATGGGACGCCGGCGTGGCGGCGTGCCGGAACATGGTGCTGGAGGGATCGGCGGGTGACGAGACGGACGGGAGTTCTGCTCTCCGCCTTGATGGCGGTGGGGTTGGCCGGTTGCGGAAACGTACAGCAGCCCGCGGCGGGAGAAGAAAAATGGGTGGCGACGGAGGTGGTGTCCCGACAGTCGGTCGAGCAAACCTCCCAGTTGACCGGAACACTGGAGCCTGTGAGCCAAACTCCTCTTTCTTTCGAAATCGGAGGGAGGGTGGTTCGCCTGACGAAGGAACCCGGCGATCGAATCGCCGCAGGAGAAGAAATCGGCCGCTTAGACGGTACGGTTTACGAAACAGCCGTACGGAGGGCCGATGCGGCGGTGTCCCAAGCCCGGGCGGCCCTGGAGAAAGTCATGAACGGACCCCGGGCGCAAGAAGTGGAGCAGGCCGGAATCCAGGCGGAGAAAGCCAGGATCAACGCCGATTTCGCGAAAAGTGAGCTGGAGCGCATTCGCAAACTTTTCGAGGCCGGCGCCGTATCCCGCGAAACCCTGGATCAGGCGGTTCTCCGGGCGCAAACGGCGGAAGCCGACGCCCGGGCGGCCGAGACCGCCCTGGCTCTGATCCGGGCGGGAGCGAGGGATGAAGACAGACAATCCATGCAGTCGGGGTTGCAGCAGGCGGAGGTTCAAAAACAGGAGGCGATCCTGACGCTCCAGAAAACCAGGTTGAACGCGCCTTTCAGCGGTGTGGTCGTGACGAAACTGGCCTCCGAGGGCCAATGGGTGTCTCCCGGTACGCCCATTTATCTGATGGCCGACATCCGGGAACTGAAGGTCGTCCTGCAGGTGCCCGACCGCGAAATCTCCGGCTGGTCCGTCGGGGATCCGGTGGTTTTGGACCTGTACGGCTCCCGGAAGGAAGGGAAGGTCCGGCAGATCTATCCGACCGCGAGCGCAAGTTCGGGCACCATCGGTGTCGAGATCCGGGTGGATAACCGGGACGGGCAGTGGGTGCCGGGGCAGATTGTCGCGGTTGAACACTCAAGTGGCGAATGGCCAGGGCTCTTCGTTCCGGTAACGGCCGTCATTCGTTCGGGAGGCGGCAAACCGTACGTGTTTGTGGTCAAAGACGGGAAAGCGGTAAAGACGGAAGTGGATGTCGGCCGCCTGGTGAACGAACGGGTGGAAATTCGCTCCGGACTCCGACAGGGAGACGCGGTGGTCGTCTCAGGAGCGGATCGCCTGCTCGACGGCGACCCTGTCCGGGTCGGGACGGGGGGAACCGGTTCGTGATCGAGTACCTGATTCGGAAAAAAAAGATCACCCTGCTGTTTTTTATCATGATTGTGCTGCTCGGCCTGCTCAGTTTTCTGCAGTTGGGCCGTCGCGAAACGCCGGAAATCACGGTCAATGTCGCCACGGTGACCACCGCATACCCGGGAGCGACCCCCGAGCAGGTCGAGCAAACGGTGACGAAAAAGCTGGAGGAAAAAATCAACGAGTTGCAGGGGTTGAAGTCGATTGTATCCGAATCGTCCGCCGGCGTCTCGATCATCGTGGTGGAAGCCCGGGACGGCATCGACCCAAAAAGGAAATGGGAAGAACTGCGCCTCAAAGTCCAGGACGCCGTCCCCTCTCTTCCGAAGGATGCCAAACAGCCGGTCATCAACGACGATCTCAACCGCACCTTCGTGCAAACCTTTGCTGTTTATGCCGATACTTGGGATCAGCTGTACGCCCGCCGGGATCTGTTGAAATCCTGGAAGGACCAGTTGCGCACCATTCCGCACGTGGCGGACGTCTCGCTTCAGGGATTGCCCGAAAAACAGGTGCGGGTAGAGTTGGATACCCGGAAGCTTCAACAAATGGGCTTGTCTTTCGAAACTGTGCTGGCGGCTGTGCAAAAGGCAAACGAAAAGACCCCCCTCGGAGATCTGCAGATCGGAGATCAATCGTTCGAACTGCGATTGGTCGAAGAGAAAAACGTCGAGCGATTGGCCGACGCGCTGGTGGTCCGGGACCGGGAGGGCCGACCCGTGTACGTGAAGGACGTCGCCCGGGTCCGGATGACCACGGAACGCGTCAAAGACCTCTGCTATTACAACGGGAAACCGGCCGTCGTTCTGAGCATCAACGCCGAGTCGGGGGTCGATGTGCCGGCACTGCAAAAGCGCGTGGATGAGAGGATGGCCTTCCTCCAGCTGGACAAGCCCGCCGATCTGCACGTGACATCGATCTATTCGCAAAACGAACGGGTGCAGGAACTGTTCGGCGAATTGGTGCGAGAACTGATCATCGCCGTGGCCGCGGTGCTGTTTGTCTGCACCCTCGGTCTGAATCCGGTCACCGCTTTTGTCGTGGCCTTGGCCATCCCGATTTCCATCGCCGTGGGCATGATTCCGCTGCCGTATTTGGGAATGTCGCTAAATCAGATCTCCATCGTGGGCCTGATCATCGTCCTCGGCATTTTGGTGGACGATGCGGTGGTGGTCAACGACAACATCGAACGGAGACTCTCCGCGCTCGGGGAACGCCCCGGGGAGGCGGCGATACGGGGGAGTCGGGAGGTCTCCGGATCCATTCTCACAGCTACACTGGCCACCATTTGTTCCTTTGGTCCGCTGTTTTTTCTAAGTGGAAACGCCGGTCAGTTCATCCGGGTCATTCCGCTCATCGTCTCCCTGTCCATGTTGGCTTCCATGGCTGTGTCACTGACCATCATTCCGATTTTTCGGGAATGGTACGAGGAGAGAAGGAAGGGAAGATCAAAGGAGGAACAGTACCGAAAACCGGCCGGTTTGCTGGGGCGTCAGATCGAGGCGCTCACCCGGTGGTACGGCGGACGGCTCATGCCCCGCATGTTGCAGAGGCCCCTGGTCACCGGCCTGGTCGGTCTTTTGCTCGGCACGGCCGCTTACGGGTTGATTCCCTTCACGCCGGTGCAGCTCTTTCCGCCCGCCGAACGGGCCGAACTGTATGTGAATATCCGGGCTCCTTCCGGAAGCAGTCTCAGCACCACCGACCGGCTGGTCCGGGACGTGTCCGGCTGGCTGCAGAGCCGTCCGGGTGTGCAGTTCGTTTCGGCCTTTGCAGGAGCCGATGCGCCCAAGATGTTCAGCGGGGCGACCAACAACGGCGGGGGAGAGGCTGGGGGACAAATCGTGTTTCGGGTGGATCGTTCGAAGATCGGGAAAACGGATTTTGTTGAGAAGTGGAATGAGCAGTTGAAGGAGCAATTTCCCGGTTCCAGCATCGTCATCAAGAGACTGGAGACCGGCCCTCCCGTCGGGCCGCCGGTTGAGGTGCGAATTTACGGAAACGATCTCGACACTCTGCGGCAGGCGGCTCAATCCGTCAAAGAGGAGGTTGGCCGCATTCCGGGCACCCGAAACCTTCGCGATTCGCTCGGTGTTGAACATCACACCCTGCAGTTCCACATGCAGAAAGGGACGGCCGATGCTCTCTCGGTCAGTATCTCCGACACGACTCGGGCCCTCAGACTGTTGACGGACGGCCTGTCGGTGGGCCAGTACGACGAAGGCCGGGACCTTGTCGATATTGTGGCCACGGCGAGGAGCGAAGGAAGCGATCCGGCCGCGGCTTACCGGCAACTGACCGTGACCAACGCCCGGGGAGAGCCGGTTCCTCTGCCTGAAATCGTATCGGCGGAACCGGGTTTTGCAACGGCAACCATTCCCCACCGCGATTTGTCCCGGGTGGTGACCGTCTATGCCGACGTGGCGCCGGGTTTGACGGCCACCGAGGTCGTAAACGAATTGAAACCGAAGTTAGCCCGGATCCAATTGCCTCCGGGATACCGGTTTGAGATCGGGGGGGAGACGTCGGAGCAGACCGATATTTTTTTGGATATGGGAAAACTGTCTGTGATCGTCCTCTTTCTGATCTTGATCCTGATCACCTTGCAGTTCTATTCCCTGTCGGTCCCGTTGCTCGTGATGAGCACCATCTATCTGGCGTTCGGAGGAAGTCTCATCGGGCTGTTCGCGACCCGCACGCCCCTCGGGTTCATGACCATGATGGGTGTCGTCAGCTTGGCGGGAATCGTCGTTCGCAACGGGATTGTGTTCATCGAGTTTATCGAACACGCCCGCCGGGGAGGAATGGAGTTAAAGGAGGCGGTGATCCGCGCCGGAGAAGCGCGCCTGCGCCCGATCCTCTTGACGTCCGCCACCGCCGTCGCCGGTCTGTTCCCTCTGGCGGTGTCGGGAGACGTCCTGTTCCGGCCCATGGCCGTCACGATCATCTCCGGTCTGACATTTTCAACGTTGTTGACTCTCATCATCGTACCGTGCTGGTACACCGTCCTGGCGAGATGGAAACTGAGGAGAGGACACCGGGCGGAGCT
>JASBVV010000019.1 GCA_029960885.1 Kyrpidia sp.
GTTCCCCGGGGTGCCGCCGCCACCACGGTGATGGCGTTCCACAGCCCCTTGGCGACGATGTTGGTCCCTTCCAACGGATCCACCGCCACATCCACCTCCGGGGCGCTTCCGGTGCCGAGGTGCTCGCCGATATACAGCATTGGTGCTTCATCCATTTCCCCTTCGCCGATCACCACGATCCCGCTCATATTCACGGTGTCGAACATGCGGCGCATGGCCGTGGTCGCGGCCTCGTCCGCCTCCATCTTTTTCCCGGTGCCCATCCACCGGGCCGAGGCCAGAGCCGCCGCTTCGGTCACCCGAACCAATTCCATCGCCAATTCCCGTTCCACCCGGTCCGCCTCCCCATGATCACACTCCGAAACTACTATAGCACGTTGCCGGCTCCGCCAAAAGACGAAGGAAAGCAGGAACATTGCGATCCGGCGTGAATTTATGGATAGACACTCAACAGGCCGGCAATCGGTGCTCGGAAGGGGAATGGCGATGTTTCGATGGTGGGTCAGTTGGGCGCTCGCCCTGGTCATCGCAGCCGGTTCCACCGCTCTGGTGGTCAAATCCGCGGCTTTCCCCGACCGGTCCTGGGCGGACTTGGCCGGCACCGCCGCCGCCCGGATTCACCGCGCCGCGGCGGCCGGCTGGTCCACGGCGTCCGCCTCCCGCCCCCCCGATCGGAACCCGGAGCGGCCTTTCCCAGGCGATTCGGTCCAAGCGCCCCCGACCACCTACACCCTCCGTGCCGCCTTTGAACCGGACACTCACCGGATCCGCGGAGAAGAAACCGTGGAATGGAACCAGCCGCTTCCGAACCCTGTCCATTTCTATCTCTATCCCCAAGGCGCCGGCGGCATTCACATTCGGGGCGTCCGTCGGGACGGGCAGTCCCTTTCGTTTCACACCCAGGGAGAACAATTGACCGTGGACGCCCCCGGCGAGGGACCCCGCCGGCTCACCATCGATTTTGTCACCGACATCCCGACGGCGTCCTCCCGGTACGGAGATCTGGACGGAGTCTGGGTGTTGAGTTACTGGTATCCCATCCTGGCAGCCAGGGACGGCCGGGGCTGGATCGCCCCCCCGGAAGGGAAGGGCTTCGGCGAGCCCTACGTGGTGGACACCGCCAATTACCGGGTCACATGGACGGCCCCGGCCGGCATGACCTGGTACGCCTCGGCTCCGGCGACGTCGGACGCTCCGGGCCCGGACGGCCGTACGACCTTGACCATGGAGGGACAGCATCTGCGCCACTTCGCCCTGGTGGGCTCGGCCCGGTACCAAAACACCACCCTGGATTTGCCCGGCGGACCAAGGGTACACCTGGGACTGCTGGACCCGGGACACCAAAGCCGGATCGAGGCCACCGCGACCAGGGCCGTGAACACCTATCGCGCCCGGTTCGGCAAACTTCCCTATTCGGACGTGGCGCTAGTGGAGACGCCTTCGGGCAGCACGTTTGCCCAGGAATTGCCGAACTTGGCATTGATTGATGTGGATCTGTGGAACGGTCTCATGCCGGAGCAAGACGCCGATCACTGGACGGCCCACGAGCTGGCTCACCTGTGGTGGTATAACGCCGTCGGGGATTACGAGGGACTGACCCCGTGGCTCGATGAAGGGTTGGCGGATTTCAGCGCCTATCTCTACCAGGAATCCCGCTACGGTCCCACCGCCTATGACGAGGCGATGAACCGGCTGGCGACATGGTTCAAAGAAGGCCGCTCCTATTCGCCCGGTGACCCGGGCAGCCCGTTGCCTTCGGCAGCCCTCGGGGCCACCGACCGTCCTTATGCGGATTTTGACACGGAATGGCAGTATTATGTGCTGGAATACCTCCGCCCGGTTCTCATGTACCGGGACCTGCGCCGGTCGATGGGGGACGACCGATTTTTTCGGTGGCTCCGGACGCTGTACGAACAGCATTTGGGTCGGGTGGTGACGGCGGCACAGTGGCGGGAAAGTCTGAAAGCGGCCGCGCCGGATCAAACCGAGCGGGCGGACCTGTGGCTCGATGCCCCCAATGAAGACCTCGTTCGGCGTCTGGACGACGCCGGCGATCTTCGCTTCGGCCGGCCGGGGCCGTGACCTTTCCGGCGATGAAATGCTCAATCCCGGGAATCTTCCGTCTGCCCGATTTTCCACGTAAAATACCGGGTCAGCAACCGCAGCGCCACCTCGATCGCCCGCTCGTCCGGGTTCATCCGGGAATGGTGCAGGCCGTGGGGACTTTCCACTCCCAGCCAGAACATGAATCCCGGCACAGTCTCCAGAAAATACCCGAAATCCTCCCCGGTCATGGCGGCTTGACAATGGACGACCTCCACCCCGCCTTCCCGGGCGGCCCAATCCATGAATTCCCGGGCCAATTCCGGCGTATTATAGACTTGGCAGTAATTGGCCCCCCAATCGATGGTCGCCCGGCAGCCGAAGCCCTCTTCCACTCCCCGGACCAGCGCCTGGATTCGCGATTTCATCAGAGCCATGGACTCGGCGGACAACGCCCGGACCGTCCCTTCCAGCCGGGCGCGTTCGGCGACGATGTTTTGCTTGGTCCCGGCCTCCATTCGGCCGACGGTCACCACCCCGGCATCCAGCGGATTGAGGTTCCGGGCGACCACCGTCTGGAGGCCGACCAGAAGATGCGCGGCCGCCACCGCCATGTCGTTGGCCCGGTGGGGGAACGCGGCATGCCCGCCCCGGCCGATGAGATCGATAAACAACTCCGAGGTGTTGGCAAACAGAGTCCCTTCCCGAAGGGCCACCGTGCCCAAAGGATATTCCGGCGCGACATGCAGCGCCACCATCCACTCCGGCTTCCACCGGCGGAATTCGGGAGCCTCCCGCATGATTTTTGCGCCTCCGGGGCCTTCTTCCGCGGGCTGGAACACCACCAGCAGGTCGTCGCGAACCGGATGATCGACAAAATGCGCCACCAGCCCAAGAGCGATGGTCATATGCAGATCGTGGCCGCAGGCATGCATAAATCCGGGGCGGTCGGAGCGAAACGGAAGTCCCGTCTCCTCTTCCACGGGAAGCCCGTCCATGTCCGACCGGTATCCGACGATCCGCCGGGGAGCGGACCCTTTCACCCGCACCAGCACCCCCGTGCGCCAAGTCCGGACATCGAGCCTGGAGGACGGAAGCCGGCGGAGGACATTCAAAATGTACCGCTGGGTTTGGAATTCCTGAAAGCCGGGTTCGGGAATGCGGTGCAAATCCCGGCGAACGGCCACAAGGTCCGCCATGGTGAGACTCACAGTTGGCGCAGCTCCTGCTTGATCTCCGTCTTCGCCCGGGTTTTCTCGTCGATCCGCTTGATCACCCGGGCCGGTGTGCCCGCCGCCACGGTGTACGGCGGCACGTCCTCGATCACCACCGCCCCCGCGGCCACCACCGCCCCGCGACCGACCCGGACGCCTTCAAGAATCACCGCATTGGCGCCCACCACCACATCGTCCTCCACCACCACCGGGGTGGCCGACGGCGGCTCCACGACCCCGGCGATCACGGCACCGGCACCGATGTGACAATTCTTTCCAATGATGCCCCGGCCGCCGACCACCGCATTCATGTCAATCATGGTGCCTTCGCCGATCACGGCCCCGATGTTGATGACCGCACCCATCATGATCACCGCCCGCTCGCCGATTTCCACCCGGTCCCGGATGATCGCCCCGGGCTCGATCCGCGCCTGAAGCGGTTTGGTGTCCAACAAGGGAATCGCCGAATTGCGCCGGTCGCTCTCCACCACGCAGTCGGTGATGCGGTCGGCGTGTGCCGCCAGAACCGGCTGAATTTCATCCCACTCGCCGAACACTACGCCCACTCCATCGGCGAGGAAGGCTTTGGCCGACGGCCCGAAATCCAAACCGTCCAACCGGCCTTTCAGATACACCTTGACCGGGGTGCGCTTTTTGCTGTGTTGGATAAACGAGATGATCTCATGGGCATCCAAAGAAACCATCCACCTCCGCTCATTGACGTCGTTCCCCTCACGGAAGCGATCCGGGTTCCCCGCCCCGGATCGCGCCGGGCCGGGCGGCCGGTGCCGCCGATCTCCGCTCCGGTTCCCGTCACGGCGCCGGCCGATTGCCCCAATCGGCCAGGAACCGTTCAATCCCCTGATCCGTCAGCGGGTGCCGGACCATCCTCTCCAGCACCTGGAAAGGAACCGTGGCAATGTGCGCACCGGCCAGAGCCGCTCGGGTAACATGCACCGGGTGGCGAATGCTGGCGGCGATGATCTCGGTGCCGATCCCGTGAATCCGAAAGATCTGCGCGACCTCCCGGATCAATGCCGTCCCGTCATAACCGATGTCGTCCAGGCGCCCGACAAAAGGGCTCACATACGAGGCCCCGGCCCGGGCGGCGAGGAGGGCCTGATTCGCCGAGAAGACAAGGGTGACATTGGTCCGGATCCCTTCCCCGGCAAACGCGTGAACCGCTTTCAGCCCTTCGGCGGTCATCGGGACTTTGATCACGATATTCTCTGCAACAGCGGCCAGCTTCCTGCCCTCTTCGAGCATCCCCTCGGCATCCAACGAAATGACTTCGGCGCTGACGGGACCGTTCACCAGGCCGGCAATCTCCCCCAGGGTCTCCACAAAATCGCGGCCTTCCTTGGCAATGAGGCTCGGATTGGTGGTCACCCCGGACACGGCGCCCCAAGCGCACACCCGGCGAATCTCCTCCACATTGGCACTGTCGACAAACAGGTGCACCCGGATCCCTCCCGATGAGATGGGTTAAGCCCTGCCGTTGCTCCCGAACAGACGGATCTTTTCCCTGACCGTCTCTTTGATCGCCTGGCGCGCGGGACCCAGATACTTGCGGGGATCATAGACCTCTTTGTCCGCCGCGAAAATCTCGCGCACCTTGGCCGTGAACGCCTCCTGGTTTTCCGTGTTCACATTGATCTTCGCGACCCCCAACGAAATGGCCCGCCGGATGTCGTCGTCCGGGATGCCGGAGCCGCCGTGCAATACCAGGGGCAACCCGCACAAGTCGCGAATGGCGGCCAGCCGGTCGAATGCCAATTGCGGCTTCCCTTTGTACCGGCCGTGCGCCGAACCGATCGCCGGCGCCAGAGCGTCGATGCCGGTTTCCTCCACCAGCCGCTTGGCTTCCTCGGGCCGGGCCAGGGTCGCTTCCCGCTCGTCGACCGTCAGTTCGTCCTCTGTTCCGCCGATTCGCCCCAATTCCCCTTCCACAGAAACCCCCAGCACATGACAGGCGTCGACCACCTGTTTGGTCAATCGTATGTTTTCCTCCAGCGGATGGTGCGATCCGTCGATCATGATCGACGACCAACCCCTTCGGAGACATTGAAGAACCCAATCGTACGAACTGCCGTGATCGAGATGGAGGACCACCGGAACCGTGGCGCTCCTCGCCGCGGTCAGGGCGATCGCCGCCGTATAATCGATCCCCATGTACTTAATGGCGCCTTCACTGGTGCCGAGTATGACCGGAGACCGCTCCTCTTCGGCCGCTTCCATGATCGCCTGGGTGAACTCCAGATTATTGATGTTGAATTGCCCCACGGCATACCCGTTCCGGAATGCGTCGTCCAGCACTTCCTTCAGCGTCGCCAGCGGCACCGAACATCCCTCCTATGTAACATATTGTCCAATCACGTGTTGACCATGCCCGTTCCCCACGTATTATATCACGGGAATTTTTCGCGTGTCGCGTCCGGGACCGGCCCCCGGCGCCGTATGGATGAAAGGCGGATCAGCCCAGGTAGTCCCGAATCACCTGGCGCAGCACCTCGATGTCGAAGGGTTTGGTAAAATGGGCCATCACTCCCAATTCGTCCGCCTCGCGCAGAAGGTCGAGCTCTCCGTATGCGGTCATCATAATGACCTTCACATCGCGATCGATGGCACGAATGTGACGCAGGATTTCCAGCCCGTCCATCCCCGGAATTTTCATATCGAGGATGATCAAATCCGGCCGCTGATCCTGAACGACCTGGATAGCTCCAGGTCCATTCGCAGCTTGATAAATGGTGTAGCCGTCTTGCTCCAACAATTCTTTCAATAGTGCACGAATCCCGAATTGATCGTCCACTACAAGGATTCTCCTGGATGGCACGGCCCGTTTCCCCCTTTCGACATCTCCCTTCTGGTCAATATTTCGCTTCTCAAGTGTAAAATCCTCCGTGACACAATTCGACATCGCATCTGTTTTTTCGACAAAATTAGCAAAGAGGCAGCCACGGATGGATCTGAGAAAAAAAGCCCCTTCCCGGGCCCGGGAAGGGGGATGAGACCCTGGTGGCCGTTTACACGCCGGTGACGGTGGATGACGCCCGCCGGGCCCGTCGATACTCCATGGCGGCCCGAATGAATTCCCGAAAGAGAGGCTGCGGCCGATTCGGCCTCGACGTGAACTCCGGATGAAACTGGGTGGCCACAAACCAGGGATGATCCTTCAACTCGATGACTTCCACCAGGCGGCCGTCCGGGGACGTGCCGGAAATCACCAATCCGGCCCGGCAAAGGGCGTCCCGGAAGGTGTTGTTGAATTCATACCGGTGCCTGTGGCGCTCAAAGACAACGGGAGTCCCGCCGTAGGCCGCCCAGGCTTTGGTCCCTTCCACCAGGTGGCAGGGATAGGCCCCCAAACGCATGGTGCCCCCTTTGTCCGTGAGCTCTTTTTGCTCCGGCAACAGGTCGATCACCGGGTGCCCGGTGGATTCGTCAATCTCGGTGGTGTGGGCATCGTCCCAGCCCAAGACGTGGCGCGCATACTCCACCACCGCCAACTGCATGCCCAGACAAATTCCCAGGTACGGGACACCCCGTTCCCGGGCGTGGTGCACGGCGGCGATTTTCCCCTCAATGCCGCGATCGCCGAATCCCCCGGGGACGAGCACCCCGTCCGCTCCGTCGAGCAGCTCGGCCACGTTGTCCCGGGTGACATCCTCAGCGGAAATCCAGCGGATGTCGACGCTGAGATCGTTGGCGTACCCGCCGTGAGACAGGGCTTCGGCCACACTGATGTAGGCATCCCGGAGACTGATGTATTTCCCCACCAACGCGATGCAAACCTGGCCTCTCAAATGTTTCACCCGTTGCACCAGGTCCTTCCATTCGCTCATGTCGGCGGGCGGAATATCCAATTTCAAGTGGCGAACGGCGATTTCATCCAAGCCCTCTTCCTGGAGCATCAGCGGCACGTCGTAAAGGATCTCCGCGTCCCTGGCCTCGATCACCGCATCGACATCGACGTCGCAGAAGAGGGCGACCTTGCGGCGCAGATCCTGGGAGAGGGGGTATTCCGTTCGACACACGATCACGTGCGGACTGATGCCGATGCTGCGGAGTTCTTTCACGCTGTGCTGGGTGGGTTTCGTTTTCAGTTCTCCGGACGGCCGCAGATAGGGGATCAGCGTCACGTGGATATACAGGACATTGTCACGGCCCACATCGCTGCGGATCTGGCGAATCGCCTCCAAGAAGGGCAGGCTTTCGATATCGCCCACCGTTCCCCCGATTTCCGTGATCACCACGTCGGCTCCGGTGTCCCTGCCCGCCTTGAACACCCGCTCTTTGATTTCGTTGGTGATGTGGGGGATCACCTGAACGGTTCCGCCCAGGTAATCTCCCCGCCGCTCCTTTTGAATCACGGACCAGTAAACCCGGCCGGCGGTGACATTGTTGTTCTGGGACAGACTGATATCAATAAACCGTTCATAATGTCCCAGATCCAGGTCCGTCTCCGCCCCGTCGTCGGTGACGAACACTTCACCGTGCTGGTACGGGCTCATGGTTCCGGGATCCACATTGATATAGGGATCAAATTTTTGAATGGTCACCTGAAGTCCCCGATTTTTCAGCAGTCTCCCCAGGGACGCGGCGGTGATGCCCTTCCCCAACGAGGAAACCACGCCGCCGGTGACAAAAATATATTTGGTCATTCTTCATCCTCCCAGACGCACACGGCACAGAGAAAAAGCCTGATTTGCATCAGGCATCATCCCAACCGTTTCCCATATCCCTACGTATCGTATCCCCCCGTTCGGGCACCGTCAAGTCATCCCCCGGAAGTTCAGTAATCTTCCTCATTGTCATCGTACTCCAGGTCCTGGTCGTCCTCCACGTCGTCGATCTCCAGCTCTTCGTCGTCGACCTCGTCGTAATCCCCGACCTCTTCCTCGTCGTCCACCGCATCCTCCAAGAGTTCTTCATCGTCGGGTTCCTCGATGTCTTCGTCGAGATCAAACAGGTCTTCCTCTTCTTCTTCGTCGTCGAGGGCGGCAGCCTTTCTGCCGACGGAGCGGTCGGCCGTTTTATCGGTGGGATACCACCGTTTCAGGCCCCAGACATTCCCGCCCAGGTGGATAAACCGGCCATCCACGTTGATGTCGGTGAACAGACGTGCCATCACTTCCTCGAGTTCTTCGTCGGACAGTCCTTTCAACTGCGCCACATCGGCCAACAGGTCCTTGTAATGCAAGGGATCCCCGCCCTCGCGCAACACTTCGTAAGCCAGGTCGACAAACGAAACCTCCCCGAGTCGCTCGGAATCCCACTGCGCCACGGCTTCCTCAGCCATCGGCGACCCCTCCTTTGCGGCGAATATCCGGCGCCAAACGGCGGCCGCGTCATTCGCCAAGTACAGGACGGAATTATAACATACCGCTTTCCGCCTTGCCAGAAGAAAGCCCGAGGCTGCGCAAGATCTCTTCCGCGACGGCATCGGGATCCCGTCGCCCTTGTTCCACCTCGGTCAGCAGTTCTTCCCAATCCGGGTGACCGGCCGTCCAGCGCTGCACCGCAGCCTGAAATCTCGCAAACACCCGGTCCAACACAGCGTCCTCTTGGCGCCGCAACCGCCGGCGCCGCCCCTCGCCGCTTTCCCGGAGGTACTCCCGGTGGCGCAGGGCCTCTTGCCACAGCAATTCCACGCCGCGCCCCTCGGCGGCGGCCGCCTCGACCACCGGCGGCCGCCATCCCTCGGGATGGACCAATTCCAGCATCTTTTGGATCTGTTGCACCGTCCGTCCGGCGCCGGGAAGATCCGCTTTGTTCACCACGAAAATATCGGCGATTTCCATGATTCCCGCTTTCAACATCTGAACGTGGTCCCCTCCGGCCGGGCTCAACGCCACGATCACGGTATCCACGGCGTGAATGACATCCAACTCCGACTGGCCTACGCCCACCGTTTCGGCGATCACCACATCGTACCCGGCCGCATCGAGAATCCGCATGGCGTCTTTCGTCGCCCGGGCCAAACCGCCCAGTTGCCCCCGGGTTCCCATGCTGCGGATAAACACTCCGGGATCCAGGGCGTGGTCGGCCATCCGCACCCGATCCCCGAGCAGGGCTCCACCTGTAAAGGGGCTGGTGGGATCCACCGCCACCACGCCGACCTTTTGCCCTTGTCCCCGCAACAAGCGGATCAATCGATCGGTCAGCGAGCTTTTCCCCACACCGGGCGGGCCCGTCAGACCCACCAAATAGGCCCGGCCCGCCAACGGATGAAGGAGGCGCAGGAGTTCCGCAGCCTCGGGCGCCTCATCCTCCACCCGGGTGATCGCCCGGGCCAACGCGCGCACGTCCCCGCTCCGGATCCGCTCCACCCACTGTTCGACGCTCTGCGACACCCCGGACACCCCTCGCCTTCACTCAGTCGCGCAACAGATGCCCGGCTACCACCATGCGCTGGACCTCGTTGGTGCCCTCGTAGATCTGGGTGATCTTGGCATCCCTCATGTAGCGCTCCACCGGGTACTCTCGAATGTATCCGTACCCGCCGAAGATCTGCACGGCCTCGGTGGTGACGTACATCGCGGCGTCCGATGCGAACATCTTCGCCATGGCCGACGCCTTGCCGTACGGCATCCCGTGATCCTCGAGCCACGCCGCCTGGTACGTCAGCAATCGGGCGGCCTCCACCCGGGTGGCCATGTCCGCCAGTTTGAACTGGATGGCTTGGAATTGGCCGATCGACTTGCCGAACTGCTCCCGCTCTTTGGCGTGGGCCAGCGCGGCGTCCAGGGCCCCCTGGGCAATGCCCACCGCCTGGGCGGCAATGCCGCTGCGCCCCCCGTCCAAGGTCATCATGGCGATTTTAAACCCGAACCCCTCGTCCCCGAGCCGGTTTTCCACGGGGACGACGCAATTGTCAAACACCAACTCCATGGTCGGCGAGGAACGCAAACCCATTTTCTTTTCTTTTTTCCCGAAATGGAAACCGGGCATTCCCTTTTCCACAATGAACGCGGAAATTCCCCGGTGCCGCTTCTCCCGGTCGGTGGTGGCGAAGACCACGTAGATCTCCGCTTCCCCACCGTTGGTGATGAAGATCTTGCTCCCGTTGAGAATGTAGTGATCGCCCTGCCGGACGGCGGTGGTCCGCAGGTTCGCCGCGTCTGTGCCCGCCCCGGGTTCGGTCAATCCGTACGCGCCGATCTTGGTCCCTTCGGCCATCGGGCGCAGATACTTCTGTTTCTGCTCTTCGGTGCCGAACTGATAGATGGGCCATCCGGCCAAGCTGGTGTGGGCGGAAAGGGTCACCCCCGCCGACGCATCCACCCGGGACAACTCTTCCACAGTGATCACATAGGTCAGAAAATCCAGTCCGGCCCCCCCGTATTCCTCCGGCCAAGGAATCCCCGTAATCCCGAGTTCCGCCATTCTATCGAAAATCGCCCTGTCGAAGGCCTCCCGCTCGTCCCGCCCGGCCGCGCCGGGCGCCACCACCTCCTCGGCAAAAGCGCGCACCGCGTCGCGCATCTGTTGTTGCTCCTTGGTCAGAACGAATTCCATGTCCCCGTCCTCCTCGTTCTCATTGGGTCGACCGCAACAGGTGTTTGGCCACGACGAGCCGCTGGATCTGGTTTGTCCCCTCGTAGATCTGGGTCACCTTCGCATCCCGCATGTACCGCTCCACCGCATATTCTTTGATGTACCCGTAACCCCCGTGAAGCTGCACGGCATCGGAGGTGACCCGCATGGCCGTGTCCGACGCGTAGAGCTTGGCCATGGCGGCCTCTTTCTTACAGGGCATCCCCTTGGCTCGCAGGGCGGCGGCGCGGTACACCAGCAGCCGAGCCGCCTCCACCTCGGCGGCCCGATCGGCAAGGATGAACTGAACCCCTTGGAATCGCCCGATCTCCCGGCCGAACTGCCGGCGTTCTTTCACATAGGCCAGGGTCAGTTCCAGCGCCCCTTCGGCGATACCCAAGGACTGGGCGGCAATCCCGATCCTTCCGCCGTCCAGGAGGGACATGGCGATGCGGAACCCGCCCCCTTCCTCACCGAGTCTCGCCTTCTCCGGAACAAAACAGTCCTCAAACATCAGTTCCGTGGTCGACGATCCGTTCAACCCCATCTTGCGCTCTTTTTTCCCGATAATCAACCCCGGATTGGCCGATTCCACCAAAAAGGCCGTGATGCCTCTGCGCCCCGCCTCGGGATCGAGGGTGGCGAACACGAGATAAAGATCGGCCTCTCCCCCGTTGGTAATGAACACCTTGCGGCCGTTGATCCGATACCCTCCGCCGTCCCGGACGGCCCGGGTGCGCAGGGCCGCGGCATCCGACCCCGCCTGGGGCTCGGTCAGCGCAAAAGCCCCCAGGCGCCGGCCCGAGGCGAGATCCCGCAGATACGCCTCCTTTTGCTCGTCCGTTCCGTGGAGCACCAGGGGCAGTAGCCCGAGAGACGTGTGCACGGCCAGGATCACCGCCACCGTCGCCGAAACTTTCGCCACCTCTTCAATGGCGAGAACGTAGGAAACAAAGTCGGCGCCCACGCCGCCCCACCGCTCGGGGACGGGGATGCCGAGGAAGCCGAGTTCGCCCATCTTTTGCACGATATCCCGGGGAAACGCATCCTGTTCATCGATCTGCGCCGCCCTGGGACGGATCACTTCCTCCGCAAAGCGCCGGACCGCGTCCCGAATTTCCCGTTGTTCATCGGTAAGCAAAAAATCCACGTCAAACGCCTCCCCTCTGCGATGGCGTCCATTCCGACCGAACGCTCGCTCACAACACATCGACGGCGGACCCGCTCCACCGGCACGCCCCAGAAAAACGCCCGGAACCGCCGGTCGATCGCATGGCCGGCAGGGTGGAGACCGCCGCGAATCCGGTACACGGCTCCCTTTATTGATCGTACCGATAAAATCCCCGGCCGCTCTTTTGGCCCAGCCATCCGGCGTTCACATATTTGCGCAAGAGCGGACACGGGCGATATTTTGGATCTCCAAGCCCCTGATGGAGTACCTCCAGGATGGCCAGGCAGGTATCCAGACCGATAAAATCGGCCAACCGCAGCGGCCCCATCGGGTGGTTGGCGCCCAGTTTCATCACGGTGTCCACCGACTCCGGTGTCGCCACTCCTTCATAGACGCAGTAGATGGCCTCGTTGATCATGGGGAGCAAGACCCGGTTGGCCACAAACCCCGGATAATCGTTCACCTCGACGGGGACCTTGCCCATCCGTTCGGCCAGGTCCCTCACTGCGGCGAACACATCGTCCCGGGTGGCCAGGCCGCGGATCACTTCGACCAGTTTCATCACCGGCACCGGGTTCATGAAGTGCATCCCGATCACCTGTTCCGGGCGTTTGGTTGCCGCGGCCAACTCCGTGATGGGCAGGGAAGACGTATTGGAGGCCAAAATCGCCCCGGGCGGGCAAAGCCGATCGAGAGATTCAAAAATGCTTTTTTTGACGGCCAGGTTCTCCGTGGCCGCCTCGACCACAAGATGCACCCCGGCCCCGTCCTCCAGGCGGACGACGGGGTGAATCCTGTCCATGATCGCCTCCCGTTCCTCCGCCGTCATCCGCCCCTTCTCCACCTGGCGGTCGAGGTTGGACCGGATTCGCCCGAGACCTTTTTCCACCAAGACCTCGGAGATGTCCTGAAACCACACTTCGATCCCCGTCCGGGCGGCCACCTGGGCGATGCCGCTTCCCATCTGCCCGGCACCGACCACGAGCATCCGTTCTATCGTTGCCATCTATCCCCCGATCTCCTTTCTCACACTTCAATGAGAATCGCGTCACCCTGGGCCGCGCCGCTACAGATCGCCGCAATGCCCAGGCCGCCGCCCCGGCGCCGGAGCTCATAGATCAATGTCATCAGGATCCGGGCTCCGCTGGCGCCGATGGGATGGCCCAAGGCCACGGCGCCCCCGTTGACATTGACCTTTTCTTCCAAATCATTCGCATCGAGCCCAAGGATCTTGGCGCTGGTCAACACCACCGCCGCAAACGCCTCGTTGATCTCCAGCAGGCGAACCTCTTCCAGCCGGCGCCCGGTTTTCTGGAGCAGTCGTTGAATGGCCAGGGCGGGGGTGACTGCGATGTACGCCGCCTCGGCCCCGACTTCGGCGTGGCCCAGAACCACGGCGAGAATGTCCCGGCCCCGGGCCCGGGCGGTCTCTTCGTCCATCAACACCAGGGCACCGGCGCCGTCGTTGACGCCCGGGGCGTTGCCCGCGGTCACGGTGCCGTCTTCGGTGAACACCGGCGGCAGGGCCGCCAACTGTTCCAGACTGGTGTTTCGCCGCGGTGCCTCATCCTGCTCCACCCGGTGCGAGCTCCGCTTGTCCACCACCTCCACCGGGATGATCTCCTCGGCAAACCGGCCTTCGTCGATGGCGGCCACCGCCCGGCGATGGCTGCGCAGCGCCCACCTGTCCTGGGCCTCGCGGGAAATGCCGTATTCTCCGGCCACCCGGCTCCCCAGGGCCGCCATGTGCACATCGTGAAAAGCGCACCACAGTCCGTCGTGAATCATCAGATCCGCCATGCGGCCGTGGCCCATGCGCAATCCGGACCTGGCCCCGAACACCGCATGGGGAGATTGGGACATGCTCTCCATGCCGCCCGCCACCACCGTGTTTGCGTCGCCGGCGCGAATGATCTGATCGCCGAGGGTGACCGCCCGCAATCCCGACGCGCAGACCTTGTTGATCGTCTCGGTGGGCAGTTCCCACGGCAACCCCGCCAACCGGGCCGCTTGGCGAGAGGGAATCTGTCCCGCCCCTCCCTGCAAGACCATGCCCAGGATCAGTTCGTCCACCTGACCGGGCTCCACCTCCGCCCGGCGCAAGGCTTCTTTGACCGCCGAAGCTCCCAGTTCCACCGCTTTTTTCGAGGCCAGCGACCCTCCGAATTTTCCAAAAGGTGTGCGCGCCGCTCCCACAATCGCCGTCCGCCTAGCCATCGTTCATCCCTCCAGCTTCGGGAAATGCAAACGGACCCCGGGCGGGCGCGAACCGACCGCGTCCCCCGGGTGTCGCCTTACCCGGTCATTGTTTTCCGTTCACCGACAGGTCGAGCATCTCCACCACGTCCAAGGTCTTCATCTCCCCGGAGACCCCTTTTGCCTTGGTGCCGTCTTCCATCATGATCAAGCAGTACGGGCAGGCGGAGGCGATCGCCTCGGCGCCGGTTTCCATGGCCTGCTCGGTGCGCATGACATTGATGCGGTTGCCGAGGCGCTCTTCTTTCCACATTCCGCCCCCGCCGCCGCCGCAACACATGCCCCGCTCCCGGCTGCGTTCCATCTCCACCAGATTCACCCCGGGGATCGACTCCAGGATGAACCTGGGCGCATCGTATTCGCCGTTGTACCGCCCCAGATAGCAGGAATCGTGATAGGTGACGTCCAAATCCAGCGCTTTCTCCGGTTTGAGCTTGCCATCCCGGATGAGTTCGGCCAACAGTTGGGTGTGGTGGATCACCGGCACATCGAGACCGAACTCCGGATACTCGTTCTTGAGCGTGTTGAAGCAATGGGGATCCGCGGTCACGATCTTCTTAAACTTATAACTCTTGAGCACCTCGACGTTCTGCTCGGCCATCTGCTGGAAGAGGAATTCATTGCCCAGCCGCCTGGCCGATTCCCCGCAGCATTCTTCCCCGCCCAAGACGGCGAAATCCACCCCGGCCTTCTGCAACAAGCCGACCAAGGTCCTTGCCACCTTGTTGTTCCGGTCGTCATAACAGGCGGCACATCCGGCGTAGTACAGATATTCCACTTCTTCGGCCTCATCCAGAATCCGAACGTCGAGCCCCTCCGCCCAATCCCCGCGGCTCGCCCGGCTGCGGCCCCAAGGATTGCCCTGGCGCTCCAGGTTGTTCAGGGCCCGGCTGATCTCGGGCTCCATCCTGCCTTCGGTGAGCACCAGATACCGCCGCAAATCGATGATTTTATCGACGTGTTCATTAAACACGGGGCACGCTTCCTCACAGGCCCGGCAGGTGGTGCACGACCAGATTTCATCCTCGGTGTACACGTCTCCGATCAGGGACGGCAGTTCCGTCGCCACCGCCGTTTCCACATCCCCTCCGCCGGCCGCCGCCACCGCGGCCCGCTGTCGCGCCAGAAGCGTATCCCCGACCTGGACCAGGTGGTCCCGCATCTTGAGGATCAGATACTTCGGCGACAAGGGTTTGCCGCTGAGGGTGGCCGGGCAATTGACGTGGCAACGCCCGCATTCCGTACAGGCATACCCGTCCAACAACTGTTTCCAGGTGAATTGGTTCACCCGGCCCACGCCGAATTCCTCCACCGACTCATCCTCGAGATCCAGGGTCTTCAGTTGGCCCGGAGCGCCGAGCTTGCGGAAGTACACATTGAACGGCGCCGCGATCATGTGCAAGTGCTTGGACCGGGGGATATAGACCAAAAATCCGAGCAGTGTCAAAATATGCACCCACACGAGCGCCTCGTGAAACCCGCGGAGCACCCCCGGAGATCCCCCGGCAAACAGGGCGCCGAGCCCGGTGGCAATGGGAACGGCCGCACTGGGCGCCTGTTCATGGAGCGCAATCTGAAGACCGCTCACCAACAGGTCCGAAATGACCAACAGCGTGATCAGCCCGAGGATCACCCCGGCCTCGACGGAAATGTCAAGGCGCATGGGCTGCAGCACATACCGGCGGTAGAACGCCACGGCGATGGCCGCCAACACCAACAGCGAGAACAGTTCGTGGAGAAACAAAAACCAAGACCACTCGCCGTAGGGCAAGTGCACCCCGAAATACTGATAGGCGATAAAATCCAAGGTGCCAAAAGACAGGATAATGAATCCCCAGAAAATCACAAAATGCCCCAATCCCGCGGGTTCGGCGATCACCTTCCCCTGGGCGAGCACGTATTTCAAGAAACTCTTGACGCGCTCCGGCATGCGGTCCGTCCTGTCTTCAGGGCCCCCCAATCGAAGATAGCGATAACGCTTCGAGAAGGCCGTCCAAAACAGGTAGACGGAGACGGCGAGGAACACCAGAAAAATGGCGATCCGCAGGGCTGCGACCGGTGTCACTTCCAAACCCCCCCATGATCCACGGTCCGAAACGACCGTTCGTTTGATTCCGCAAATCCACACACCTATAGTACACGGGATGCGTCGTTATAATCAATCTTGCCTTTTCCGCCGGCTTTCAGGCAATGGGTTGTCTTGGAACATGGGAACCGGCGAGGGCCCCGTCCCGAGAACGACCCCGTCACGTGCAACGGCCCCGGCGGGGCCCGCCGCGGTCTCCGGCAGGCGGGCCCTTTCGACCCGAACGGTTCCGGCCAGACCCGGCGTCCATCAGAACGCCTGCCCGGTGTCTCAACCGCGCACCGATCTGCCCGCACACCTTGGCCGGCAGGCCCCCCCAGTACCCGTCCGCCGGCGGAGAAACCCCGAGCTCACGAGCCAACTCCCATTTCATCCGCTCCATCATTTGCCGCCGTACCGCTTCATCCGGCCGTCGTCCCCGATCCATCGCCACTCCCCCGGTCACATCTGTTCCGGGGCCGCAACCCCGATCAGATCGAGTCCCACCCGCAGCGTCCACTGCACTGCTCTCACCAAGGCCAGCCGGGCCGCCTCCACCGGCGGCGCCTCGCCCAGCACCCGGCAACTGGTGTAGAAGCTGTGGAACTTCTTCGCCAACTCCTCAATGTAATAGACGATGCGATGGGGCGCCAGCGCGTCCGCCGCTTCTTCCACTTCCCCGGGAAAATGCCCCAGCCACTTGATGAGGTCCACCTCGGATTCTCCCCGCAAGACCCCGAGATCGGCCCCCACCGCCGTCCGATCCACATCTGGATACCCCCGCTCGGCGGCCTGGCGCAAAATCGAACAGATGCGGGCGTGGGCATATTGCACGTAGTAGACGGGGTTTTCGTTGGATTGGGACACCGCGAGATCCAGGTCGAAATCGATGTGACTGTCGTTGCTGCGCCGGAGCAGAAAATAACGCGCGGCATCGACGCCCACCTCGTCCATCAACTCCGCCATGGTCACCGCATTTCCGGTTCGCTTCGACATGCGCACCAATTCGCCGTTACGGTACAGAGCGACCAGTTGGCACAACCGGACCGTCAACCGCTCCGGATCGTGGCCCAGGGCGGCCACGGCCGCCTTCATGCGCTGAACATAACCGTGGTGATCCTGGCCCCACACGTCGATGATCCGGTCGAATCCCCGTTCCAGCTTGTCCCGGTGGTAGGCGATATCCGGGGTTAAATACGTATACGACCCGTCCCCTTTGATCAACACCCGGTCCTTGTCGTCCCCGAACGCCGTGGAGCGAAACCAAACCGCTCCTTCCGCCTCGTACACCCATCCCCGGCGGCGCAAATCCTCCACCGTTTCCCGCACCGCGCCGGACTCGTACAGTGAACGTTCACTGAACCACCGGTCGAAGCTCACCCGAAACCGGGCCAGATCGGCCTGAATCCGCTCCAACATTCCCCGCAGGGCTTTCTCCTGAAGCGCCTCGTACCGGGTCCGCTCATCCATCGCCGCGTAGCGCCCCCCCTCTTCCCGGGCGAGCCGCTCGGCCAACTCCACCACATCCCGGCCGAAATACCCGTCTTCGGGCATGGGCACATCCTTCCCCAGCGCCTGAAAATACCGCGCCTCCAGGGATCTGGTCAAGTTGTGCACCTGATTGCCGGCATCGTTGATGTAGTATTCCCGGTACACCTCATAACCGTCCCATGCGAGCAAACGGCAGAGGGCGTCGCCGTAGGCGGCTCCCCGGGCATGGCCGATGTGCAGCCGCCCGGTGGGGTTTGCGCTGACGAACTCCACCTGAACCCGAATCCCCCTGGGCTGCGGCCGCCGCCCGTACGCGGCTCGGTCCCGGATCACCTGCCGGACGATCTCGCCGAGATACCCCGGGTCGAGGAAAAAGTTCAAAAACCCCGGTCCGGCCACCTCCACCCGCTGCACGCCCGCCGCCGGAAGATCCACGGCCCCTGCGAGGCGCTCGGCCAGGGCCCGCGGAGGCTGGCGCACTGCCTTGGCCAACTGCATCGCCGCATTGGACGAGTAGTCTCCGTGGCGCTTGTCCCGGGGGACCTCCAGGTGCACCTGTCCCGCTTCCAGGGTCAGACCGCAACGCCGGGCGGCCAGCGCGACCTCCCGTCGAATGTTGCCCTGCACTTCCCGCAAAACCGACATGTTACAAACCCCTTTCCCCACTCGGCCCGGACCGTATTCGGACCGGTCAACCCGCCGATTCCGTCACGGCCAACAGCACTTCCCGAATCACCTTGGCCGCCAAAATTTGCGTCTGTTCGGTGGGATCGAGCGGCGGAGACACCTCCACCAGATCAAACCCGACCACCCGCAGACCCCGGAGCAAGTGGATCGCCTGCAGCAGCTCGGCGGAAGAGATCCCGCCCGGTTCGGCCGTGCCCGTCCCCGGCGCGAACGCGGGATCCACCACGTCGATGTCCACGGTGACATAGACCGGCCGATCCGCCAGGGCGGCGCACGCCTCGGTCAGACCCGGCAACACCTCGAACGGATGAAAGTGGGTGTGTTCCCGGGCAAACCGAAATTCCTCCCGGGTTCCCGAGCGAATCCCGAATTGCCACACCCGGTCCCCGCCAAGCAGCTCCACCGCCCTGCGCATCACCGTGGCGTGGGACACCGTTTCCCCTTCGTATTCCTCCCGGAGATCCCCGTGGGCATCCAGATGAAGAAGGACCAAGTCCGGATAACGGGACGCCGCCGCCTGAACGGGCCCCCAGGTGACCGCATGTTCCCCGCCCAGGCCGATGGGGATTTTGCCGTCGTCGAGGATCCGGCCCGCCACCGCCCGAATGCGTTCGATGCTCGCCGACGGATTGCCGAAGGGAAGCGGGATGTCGCCGGCGTCATAATAGCGAATGTCTTCCAAATGCCGGTCGAGGTACGGCGAATACTCTTCCAAGCCGACGGACACTTCCCGGATCCGGCGGGGTCCCAGTCGCGCGCCCGGACGAAACGAGACCGTCCAATCCATGGGCATCCCGTAAATCACCGCCCGGGCCTCGCCGTAATCGGGCGTGGCACCGAGAAACACCTCGCCGGTGAACGCCGGATCGAAACGCACCGGCCTCATCGGGCGAGCAGCTCCTCGACAAAACGGGGCAGCACAAAGGCGGCCCGGTGCAAGTCCGGCGTGTAATATCGGGTATTCAGCGATTCCCGTTCGTCCAGATCCACCTTCAAAGGGTCCGGCCCTTTGGATCCGATGGTGAAGCTCCACATCCCCGTCGGGTAGGTGGGCACATAGGCCAGGTAAAGCCGGGTCACGGGGTAAATCGAAGCGATATCCCGCCACACCCGGGAGATGAGATCGGTATTGAACAGCGGAGACTCGGTTTGGGCGACAAACAGCCCGTCCGGTTTTAACGCTTCATAAATCCCCTCGTAAAATTCCCGGGCGAACAGTCCCTCCGCCGGCCCAATGGGCTCGGTGGAATCGACAATGATCACGTCATAAGCGTTCTTATGATTGCGGACATGGGCCATGCCGTCCCCCACTTGGATATCCACCCGGGGATCGTTCAGTCCCTCTGCGATCGCCGGAAAATACTCCCTGGACACGGCGATGACCCGCTCGTCGATTTCCGCCAACACCACTTGTTCCACCCGGCGATGTTTGACCACCTCGCGGATCGTCCCCCCGTCTCCGCCTCCGATCACCAGGACCCGTTTCGGATCCGGGTGGGTGTTCAACGGGACATGGGCAATCATTTCATGATAAACAAACTCATCCCGGTCGGTGCACATGACCATACCGTCGAGGACCAGCATCCGGCCGTAATCCAAGGTGTCCAGCACGTCGATGCGCTGGTACGGGCTGCACTCGGTGTGCAGGGTGCGGGAGACCTTGGCGGTGATGCCGAAGCTCTCGGTTTGTTTCTCCGTAAACCACAGCTCCATGGGACACGTCCTTTCCTGGGCAGCCTTTGGGGATCCTCTTTCAGACGTACGTATTATACCAGACTTGCCCTTTCCGCAACGTATGTTCCTCGGAACAAGCGCGGTCTGAATGCTTGGATGATTAGAGTTTGTGCCGCGGGGACCGTGTCCATACTGGGGATAGGGAAAGGCGGGGAGAGACCCATGAGTCATCTGCCGTCCATCGATCCCGGTTCGACGCCGGCCCCGGGATCCCTGCCGCCTTCGGGCCGGCCCGGGCGCCGTCCGGCCCGACGAATGTGGAAGCTGTGGTTCACTCTGGCCGTGGCGGGAATGGCCCTCCCCGGCGCTCTGGCGGCCTACCTGCGGTTCGCTCCCCTTCCACCCGGCGGCGACATGCAGCCGACCGCGGTTTACGGGGCGGACGGGACGGAATTGGCCCACTTGTTCGTCGGCTCGAGCCCGCGAGAGTACGTCTCCCTGGCTCGAATCCCCCGGTGGATGAAAGATGCCGTCGTGGCTTCCGAAGATGCCCAGTTTTATAAGCACGGGGGGCTGAACTGGCGGGGGATTGCCCGGGCGGTGTGGGTCGACCTCAGGGAGGGGGCGGCCGTTCAGGGCGGGTCGACGATCACCCAGCAACTGGTCAAGAACCTGTATCTCACCCAGGACCGGACCTGGACCCGGAAAATCCGGGAGGCCATTCTGGCGCTTCAATTGGAAATGCACGCTTCCAAGGACGAAATCCTGGAGCGCTATCTCAACACCATCTATTTCGGGCACGGGGCCACCGGGGTGGCCTCGGCGGCCCTGACGTATTTCGGCAAACCCGCGGAATCCTTGGATCTCGCCCAGTGCGCCCTCTTGGCCGGGCTGCCCAGAGGGCCGGGGATATATGATCCGATTCGCCATTTTCAGGCGGCCAAGGAGAGGCAGCACCAGGTTCTTCAGGCGATGGTCAACACGGGCATGATCACCTCCGACGAGGCGGACCGGGCGTGGCGGGAGCCCCTGCAATTGGCCCGGAATCCGGTTCCTGACCGGCAGGCGCCGTATTTTTTGGATTATGTCACCCGGGAGTTGGCATCCCGGTACGATGTGCCGGAGTCGGCGCTGGCCAAGGGAGGACTGAGCATCTACACGTCGATTGATCCGAGGCTGCAGCGGTGGGCGGAAGAAGCGATCGCCCGGGCGATCCCGAAAGGCAGCGGGCTTCAGGCCGCCTTCGTGGCGTTGGACCCGCACACCGGGGACATCAAGGCGTGGGTCGGAGGGACGGATTATCGGGCCAGCCCGTACGATCGGGTATTGGCTTCGCGCCAGCCCGGATCATCGTTCAAGCCGATTCTGTATCTGACCGCATTGCATCGGGGGATGACCCCCGCATCCTCTTTTGTCAGCGAACCGACCACCGTGGAATACGGTCACGGGCAGATCTATCCAGTGCATAATTTCGCCGACCGGTACCTGAACCGGCCCGTGGCCATGCGGGAGGCCATCGCCCGGTCGGACAACGTGTATGCGGTAAAAACGATCATGGCGGTCGGCCCCGGGGCGGTGGTGGACACCGCCCGGCAACTGGGAATTGCCGGTCCACTGGAACCCTATCCGTCTCTGGCTCTAGGCACTTTTCCGGTGACGCCCCTGGAGCTGGCCCGGGCTTACGCGGTGATCGCCAACGGCGGATCCCTGGTAACGCCCCGCCCGATCCAAGAGATTGCGGATGGTCGGGGGCGGACATTGGCGGCCATCGGTCCGCGGACGACGCCGGTCACCGATCCGGAGCGCACGTTCATCCTCACCGATTTGATGAAAGGGGTGTTCGGACCCGCCGGCACCGGAGCAAGGGTGGCCCATGAACTTCAGGGGCGTCCCTTGGCGGCCAAGACCGGGTCCACGGACACCGACGCCTGGATGGCCGGGTTCTCCCCCAACCTGGTGGCCGTCGCCTGGGTCGGATACGACAAGGACCGGTTTCTGTCCCCGGCCGAGTCGGTCCTCGCCTCCCGGATTTGGGCGGATGTGATGAGCAAAGCGGTGGCGCCGGGAACTCCGGATTTTCCGGTGCCCGACGGCTTGGTGCGCGTGGCCATCGACCCGCAGTCGGGCCAATTGGCCACAGAGAATTGCCCACAGGTGGAGTGGGATTATTTTGTCAAGGGAACGGAACCGCTGGAGGTTTGCTCCCTTCACGGCGGCCGGCCCGCCGAAACTCCGGAGGCGCCAAAAGGCACGCCGTTTGATCACCTGTGGGACTGGCTCCACAATTGGTCGAGGCGATAGCGAGACCGGGGCGCCAGAGGCCGGCGCGAACCGGTCCGGTCGCCGCCGGTCGCCGGCACCCGGCTCTCCCGAGCGGCGACGGCCCCGCGAACAGCCGTCGTTGTTGACGGAATTCGGCCATTCCAGTATCGTAAGGGCAAACGGACCGGGCAGCGAACTGTCCGCCGAGCTGGAGGGGTCGTGTACAATGGGTCTGTCTTTGTCGGCGCGGGCGCGGGGGATCGCCCCATCCCCGACCTTGTCCATGGATTCCAAGACCAAGGCGATGGTCAGTCGAGGCCAAGACGTCATCAATCTCAGTGTGGGGGAGCCGGATTTTGACACCCCGCCCGAAGCGTCCTTGGCGGCGGTGGGAGCCATTGCGGCAGGGTTCACCAAATACACCGCGGTGGCCGGGATTCTCGAGCTGCGACAGGCGATCTGCCGCAAGCTGGAACAGGAGAACGGGCTGCGGTACGAGCCGGACCAGATTCTGGTTTCGGTGGGAGCGAAACATTCGTTGTTCAACATCATGCTGACCCTGGTCGACCCCGGAGACGAGGTGATTATCCCGGCGCCGTACTGGGTGACGTACCCCGAACAGGTGCGCCTGGCCGGGGGAGTGCCTGTGATCGTGCAGACGGACGAGTCCACGGGGTTCAAAATGACGCCGGATCAGCTTCGGCGCGTCTTGGGGCCGAAGACCAAGGCCGTCATCCTGAACAGCCCGGGCAACCCCACGGGCGCGGTGTACCGCCGGGAGGAGCTCGCCGCCCTGGCCGAGGTGCTTCGGCCATCGGAGTGCTATATCATCAGTGATGAGATCTACGAAAAATTGATTTACGACGTCGAGCATGTGAGCATCGCCGCGTTGGATGAAAGCCTCTTCGAAAAGACGTTGGTGGTCAACGGTTTTTCCAAGGCATTTTCCATGACCGGGTGGCGCCTCGGATACACGGCCGGCCCCCGGAACGTGATCAAGGCCATGACCAGCCTGCAGAGCCAGAGCACATCCAACCCCGCATCCGTCGCCCAGAAGGCGGGGGTGGCGGCGCTGGATCACTTCAACCCGGCGGTCGTCGAGGAGTTCCGGGCGAGGCGGGACTATGTGCTGAACAGGCTGCGGAAGATGCCGAACGTCACCTGCGCGCAGCCGGACGGGGCTTTCTATGTTTTTCCGAATGTCTCGGGGTTGCTGGGCGCCCGGTATCGCGACGTGCGCATGGAAACGACGGACCAGTTGTGCGAGATCCTGCTGGAGGAGGCGCGGATCTCGTTGGTCCCGGGTACTGGGTTCGGCGCCCCGAACAACATCCGACTTTCCTACGCCACGTCCAGGGTGAATTTAGAAATCGCTCTCGACCGTCTGGAGGAGTTCCTCTCCCAGGTTCGGCAGTGAGGCCGGCGAGAAGAATCTCCTGGGCGGACCGGAAATCTGTGGCGCGGTGACCGTCAAGAGGGGCTGCCCCTGAAGTGCTTGAGGAAGTGCTTGAGCACTTTTGGGACAGCCCCTTTTTTCACCCGGGTCGGAGCCGCCGACACGCCGACAGTTGGGCGGACGACCCGACACCGGCTGCAGCCGCCGTCCATAGGATAGAAAGAGAGCAGGTACGGAAAACGGAGGTGGCGGCGATGAAAAGCTCTCCCCGGTCCCGCGCGCCCGCACCCCGACAACGCTCGCCCGTCCCGGTCCGAAAGATCGCCAAGGACCCGGCGCCGGCCAAGAAAAAGCCCGGTCCAAATCCGCCGGCCGTGTTGCCTCCCGTCCGGCTGTCTCCGCAGTTTATCCAGGATACGATCAGTTCCCTCAGCCAGTTGAGAAAACTGACCAAACAGGCCCTGCACTATGTTCAGCAGGCGGACACCATGATGGATACGTTGTTTTCGGCCGCCCATTCTCTCCATGAGTCCGGAGTTCTTCAAAAGCTGCTCCAGCATCGGGGCCGGAACTTAAGCACGGCGGACTTGGCCACCATCCTGAGCGCATTGATGAACTCGCCGATCGGCAACCGGCTGTTTGAGCGGATCGGCGGAGACGGTCAGGGCCCGCCTCCTTCCGGCGGATCCTGATCCCCACCGGTGTTCACCCGGGCCGACCAAACCGGCATAAACCGAGGGTTGCACCCCGACGGGCCAACCCTCGTTCCTTTGTCAAGGGACCTTTGGAATATATTTTTTCATTTCCTTGATGGTCGCGTCGTCCACCCGCCCCCCACCGTATTTTTTTGCCAACTCTTCGACGGTCACGGGTCGACCGGGTTTCGTCGCGTCCTGGAAGGCGTTGGCAAACGCATTCAGTCGTTCTTCGGAGACGGGAATACGGAACTGCTGGGCAAACCGGCGGGCCAGCTCCTTGACCTTCTCGGGGTTTTGCCAGTCTTCCGGCCGGGCGTTTTTCACCTCGTGGAGCATGTTGATCAGGCCGTCTTTGCCCACGCGTTTGATGTTTTCCTTAAGGGTCTCGATCCCGCTTTTCGGAGCGGACGCGTGAGCCCCGGGATTGCCGGCCGGACCCTGCCCGTGCGGTTCCGACGCTTTTCCCTGGGCTTTCGATCGAATCGGTTTTTTTCCTTTGGCCACAATGGTTCCTCCTTTCCGGGGCCACGATTCACCACCAGTCTATGGCTGGAGAAGCCGTTGGGACTCGCATAAACGCCCGACTTTCGCCAAAGTCGCCGCAATGTGCGCGCCGGCGGCGGCCGGACGCGGTGTCGGCACCGGCTTGCGGGGAATCCCTGGACCGGGAAAGCGGCTCTCGGAATGGGGAGGTATTCCGGGAAAGTCGTCGTGGCGACCCGCGTTCGCTTTTCATAGAACAAATCAGGACAGACAGCGGACGGGACTGCGGGAGGGCGAATGAACGTGGAGGCACGGTCGGCTGCGCGATTGTTGGGAGTGGGAGACTCCATCACCGCCGGAGTCGGCGCGAAACGCCTGCAACAAACCTATCCGGCACAGCTCACCCGGCGTCTGACCGAGGTGTCCGGACGACCGTGGGTGAGTTGGGTGGTGGCGCGTCCGGGTATGCGAACCGTGGATCTGCGTCGCCAGGTGCAGTGGGAAGGGCTCCCTCCGGCGGATGCCGTGGTGATGACCATCGGCGGCAATGACCTGTTGTGGCATGCCCGGGCGGTGGCTCTGCGGCCGGACAGACTCCCTGAGTTCTTCGAGGCGTCCGGCCAACACTTGACGGTGGCGGTGGAGACCATCCGGAGACAGACCGGGGCCAGGATCTTCATCGGCTCCGTTTACAACCCGTATCCGGAGAGCGCCCTGGCCGGCTGGGCGGTGTCCGAGTTCAACGCCAGAGTCATCCGGCCCCAGGCGAGTCCGTATATTGTGGTGGTCCCGCTGCACGCCCTGTTCGACGGACGACAGGCCGAATGGATCGATGGTTACCGCCGGGGGCGACTGCTGGATCGTCAGCGCATCCCGTGGCGGCGGCCCATCCATCCCAACCCCGCAGGCCACCGGGCCATCGCCGAGGCGTTTTTGGCCGCCATGGTCGGCACGGGCCTTCCCCGCCTCATCGCAGATCGGGCGGAAGAGATCCCCGGATAAAGAGTACGCGGATCACCCGAGAGGCGAACACCGGTCTTCCTCCCGCCCGGTTTGGTCATCG
>JASBVV010000020.1 GCA_029960885.1 Kyrpidia sp.
TCAGCGGTGATACCTGCCCCCGTGAACAATTTGGCAAGCTCGGTAGAGTTGCTCGAGGACGATGACCCGGGCCAATTGGTGGGGAAAAGTGAGGGGGGAGAGGGACCACGCGACGTCGGCCCGCTGAAGAACCCGGGAATGAAGGCCCAACGTGCCGCCGATGATAAACACGTACCGGGCGGCCCCCCGGCTTGTCCACTCCCGCCACCGGTCGGCCAATTGTTCCGACGTCCAGCGGCGGCCGTCCACGGCCAGGGCCACGACCCAATCGCGGTCTTTTAACCGGCCGAGCAGAGCGTCCGCTTCCGCCGCGAGAATCTGATCCCGCTGAGCCGGTGTGGGCGTGTCGGGCACCGGCCGATCGGGAACTTCTTCGAGGTGAACCGCGGCATATCCGGACAGGCGTTTCGCATATTCCCGGGCCGCCTCGGCCCAATGCCATTCTTTAAGCCTGCCGACCGCCAGGATGTGAAGTTGCATCCGTTTCACCCCCGGAAACAAGTCTGAACGCGGCCGGAGCCCCGCAGAGATCACAGCGCGCAACCGCGGTTCGGCCACTCCGTTCCGGAGAAACCCTCTCCAGATCCGGGGGGCACCCCGTCTGGTCGATGTATTCATCCAGTGCGTATTCGATGCATTGTCCGCAGGCCAACCGCTGTCCGGCACCCGGCCCGACGGAGGATCCGGGAGACTCCCGGTTGTGTTCCGTGGGATCCATCGCATCTTCTCCCCCCGCGTTTTACATTCAATCAGACGGAAGGCCGGCGATGGCCGCCGGCCTACGATCCTTATCGGCGCTTTCCGGTCGACCGTCACGATGCGGCCGACAGTTTGACATTCACCACGTGTTTCTGCGTTCCCCGGTAGAATGTGACCGTCACAGTGTCACCCGGCTTTTTCACAAACAGCGCCTTGCGCAAGTCCGAGACATTGCGCACCGTGGTGTTGTCCACCTGCACAATGACATCGCCTTCCTGCAATCCGGCCGCAGCCGCCCCGCCGGTGGGTTGTCCGACGACAACACCGTAATCCACAGGGACCCGAGGGCGCCCTTCCAGCGGGAGTTCCTGAAGGGACACGGCCGTGATCCCCAGGATCGGACGAATCACCTTGCCGTTCGCGACCAATTGCTGGATGATGGGCTTGGCCTCGTTGATCGGAATCGCGAATCCCAATCCCTCCACGGGGCCCTGGGCGGTCTCGGTGATCTTCGAGCTGTTGATCCCCACCACCTGGCCTTGAATGTTGCAGAGGGCCCCTCCGCTGTTCCCGGGATTGATCGCCGCATCCGTTTGAATCACATCCTGTTCCCACACGACCTGCCCCTGATTATCGGTGATGGGAAGCGTTCGGCCGGTGGCGCTGATGACCCCGACGGTCACCGTTTGCCGGAATTCCAGACCGAGCGGATTGCCGATGGCAATAGCGGGTTCCCCGGGTTGCAGCGTATCCGAATTCCCGAAGGTGGCCACCATCTCCGGCTTGACCTTATCCGAGGGAATGCGCAGAACAGCCAGGTCCGTCAAGGGATCGGTCCCGACGATGGTCGCCCGGACCCGTTCCCCGTCCTGCAGCACCACCTCCACGGCACTGGCCCCGTCCACCACGTGATTATTCGTGACGATCAGCCCCTGCGGATCAAAAATCACCCCGGAACCGACTCCCTGATCCTTTTGCACAATCTGCCCATGCCAGAAATCCGGAACTTTGGCCACGTTGACCACACCCACGATAGACGGCTTGACCTTGTTCACGGCCTGCACAATCGCCGTATCGACATTGTAGCTCACCGTCTGGGAGGTGCCCACGGTCGGGGACAGATTCCCCCCGGGAGATTGGACGGAGGGCAGGGTCAACAGATGGCTCCGTATCATCGCGGGAAGAAAGAGCATGGTGGCCAAGGAGCCGATAACGGCCGACACCATGACGACGGCCAACCAGGACAACGGGCCGCGGCGTTTAGGCCTCATTCCTTCCACATCCGCGTCATAAAACCCCATCGCTAAGCCTCCTTGTCGCGAACCGAGGCGCTCTCACACCGGCGCCTCTTTTATTATACCGGGGTGAACGGGGCTTTCTCAATGAAAGAACCCGGGAGTCAGAGAACATTCAGTCCTTTGGAAAACCGGTCAAGATCCGGTGAAGTCCCTGTGTATAGAAACATCCGGCCTGGATTAGAATGCTGGTGTATAACCCACTGTCGAGAGGGGGAATCGGCCGTGCCGACACAGCCTGCGATGGACTGGGCGGCCCTGATCGCGGATTTACGGGAGACCGAGTACCGCAATACCCTTCTGTTGACCGCCCTGTTGGAATGGCTCATCGAGGCGGGAATCGTGAAACGGGAGGAAATCATCCGAAAAATACACGAGTTGGACGCCCGGGTCGCTTTGCCCGGCGGAAACGTTCACGCCAAACTGAATTAAATCACACCTTGTCCACCCCGCGCCCGACCGGGTACAGAGGGGTCGCTTCGTGGCGGGGGGCGACATCGACAGGCAGATGATCGAGGCCCTCCCGCCGCAGGACTTCCTCCACAGCGTGTTTTGCGACATCGGGCAGGTTGTTTTCCTCGCTCAAGTGGGCGAGCACGATGCGCGCGGTCCGCTCGCCCGCGAGGTCCACCAGGGCCTCCCCCGCCGCGTCGTTGGACAGATGCCCTTTATCGCTGAGTATACGGCGTTTCAAATGCCATGGATATGTACCTGCGCGGAGCATGGCGATGTCGTGATTGGATTCCATGATGTAGGCATCCG
>JASBVV010000021.1 GCA_029960885.1 Kyrpidia sp.
CCTGCGACACCCTGATTAAAAGTCAGGTGCTCTACCATCTGAGCTAATGGCTCGCGTTGCGGACGACACGGAAACCGTGCACCGACGACGTGTATTACTATACCATGAACCCGGCCGTCGTGCAAGCCCCGGCTTCGCCTTTCCCGGCCGGCGGCCGGGTCATGCTCTTCGGGGCTTCGGGGCCGCGCCCTTTGAGGGCCTTCGGGCGCCGATCTCCCCGCCTCAGGACCGGGATGCAAAAACTTCTTTCAGACTGATGGTCTGTTCCCGATTGGGCCCGGTGGAAATCATGAATAACGGGGTGCCCGTCAATTCCGCGATGCGCTCCACATACCGTTTGGCCGCGCTGGGCAGATCGTCGAACGTTCTCGCCGAGGTGAGATCTTCACGCCAGCCCGGCAGGGTTTCATACAGGGGTTGACACTCCGCCAATACCCGAAGACTTGCAGGGAATTCGTCCAGCCGTTCACCGCGGTACGCATACCCCGTGCAGATTCTCAGTTCATCCAGCCCCGTGAGTATGTCGAGGCGGGTAATCGCCAAGCCGTCCAAGCCGCTCACCCGGCGGGCATGCCGTACGACCACGGCATCGAGCCATCCCACCCGGCGCGGCCGCCCGGTGGTGGTGCCGTACTCCCGGGCCGTATCCCGGATATGGTCTCCGATGGCATCAAGCAATTCGGTGGGAAAAGGGCCGTCCCCGACCCGGGTGCTGTACGCTTTCACGACGCCGATGACCCGGTCGATCTTCGTCGGACCCACCCCGGCACCGATACACACTCCTCCGGCCACAGGATTGGAGGCCGTGACATAAGGATACGTCCCCTGGTCAATGTCGAGCATACTGGCCTGGGCGCCTTCAAAAAGGATGTCTTTGCCTTCGTCGATGGCCCGGTTGAGCGCCACCGATGTATCGGTCACATAGGGGCGAAGAACTTCGGCATACCGGCCGTACTCCTCAACAATGTCCTCCAGGCGGAATCCCTCGGTTTCATAGACCCGTTCGAACAACCGGTTCTTCTGGACGAGGTTGTCGGCCAACTTGCGCGCGAATTCTTCCGGATCCAGGAGATCGCACATCCGGATGCCGATCCGGGCGGCCTTGTCCATATAACAAGGCCCAATCCCTTTGCGGGTGGTACCGAGACGGCCGTTTCCCCGGCGATCTTCCTCCAGCTCATCCAAACGCCGGTGATACGGGAGCACGACGTGCGCCCGGTCGCTGATCCTGAGATTGTCCACTGGAACTCCCCGCTGTTCGAGGTACCGGATCTCCGCGACCAGGGCGGCCGGATCGACCACCATGCCGTTCCCGATGACACACAGTTTGTTCCGATATAAAATTCCCGACGGGATGAGGTGCAATTTGTATTCTTGACCACCGATGTAGATGGTGTGACCCGCGTTGTTTCCGCCTTGGTATCTGGCCACCACTTCGGCCCGCTCGGCCAAGTAATCGGTGATTTTCCCCTTGCCTTCATCTCCCCACTGAGTGCCGACAACGACAACCGTTGCCAAGGGCGTACACCTCCATCCCTTAAGCTGCCCGCGCGGAATACCGGCCAGTCACGACGACCACCGCTCCAAGTCTACCAGCCCGGCCGATCGGTGTCAACGAAATGGCGAACGTTCCGGCATGATGGCTCTCTATTGTTCGTGCTGACAGGAAAAACGTCCGATCTTGCTGAATGTACTTAAAGGGGCGTTTTACCCGCGAGGAACCGGGGAGGGATCGAGATGACCGCAGAACGGACCGAACCACTTTTTGCACTGGATATCGGCACGCGCACGGTGGTCGGGTTGGTAGCCTTCCCCGGTCCCAAAGGCCTCGTGATCAAGGCCACCGAGATACTCGAACACCAGACTCGCTCGATGTTGGACGGCCAGATCCACGACGTGCCGCTGGTCGCCGACTTGCTGCGCACCCTCCGGGCTCGACTGGAGAAGAGAGTCGGCCACTTGAGCCGGGTGGCGGTGGCGGCCGCCGGCCGGGCGCTCAAAACCTACCGGGGGCGGGCGGTCCGGCCGCTTCAGGGAACTCGGCCGGACGCCGAGGGAATCCGGGGGCTGGAATTGGAAGCCTTGGAACAGGCCCAGAGACAACTCATGGATGAACCGGACCAGCGCGGCCACTACCACTGCGTCGGCTATTCCGTTGTCGGCTACCGTCTGGATGATGCCCCCATCGGCAACCTCTTGGGACAGTCCGGTTTTCAAGCGGAAGTCGAAGTCATCGGCACTTTTTTGCCGAAGGTGGTTGTGGATTCTCTCCATGCCGCCCTGGAGGCGGCCGGTTTGGAAATGCAGGCATTAACCCTTGAGCCCATCGCCGCCATTCACGCGTTGATCCCCGCCTCGATGCGCAAACTCAATCTCGCCCTGGTGGATGTGGGAGCGGGAACCTCGGACATCGCACTCACCGCAGAAGGCACGGTCACCGCTTACGGAATGGTGCCCTGCGCCGGAGACGAGGTTACGGAAGCCCTGGCGGAAAGATGGCTGTTGGATTTCGACACCGCGGAAGCGGTCAAACGCAAATGGAGCGACGACTACATCTCGTTTTCCGACGTGCTCGGTCATACGAAACGGATTGCCGGACAGGAACTCGTGGAATCGATGACCCTGGCGGTGGAGCATTTGGCGGAACTTATTGCCCGGGAAATTCTTTCGCTCAATCAGCGGCCGCCGATGGCCGTCCTGCTCATCGGCGGGGGCAGTTTGACGCCGGGATTGCCCGCGGCTTTAGCCTCGAGGCTGGGATTGCCGCAGGACCGGGTCGCCGTGCGGTCAGTGGACCAGGTGCGCGGATTTGCCCGAATTCCGGCCAAATTGAAAGGGCCGGACGGAGTCACACCCCTCGGCATCGCCCTGGCCGCTCTGGAACAACCGGTGCATACGGCGGTCTTGAAGGTGGGCAATACGTCTCTGCGGCTCTTTGACTTTCGGCCGCTGACGATCGGAGATGCCCTTCTTCACGCCGGAGTGAATATGCGGTCGCTCTTTGGCCGTCCCGGTGCCGCGCTGACCGTCACGGTCAATGGCGAGGGCCGCATCATTCCCGGCATCCCTGGAACCGGACCGCAACTCTTTCTCAATGGCTCTCCGGCCGGCCTGGACACGCCTGTGGAAGACGGGGACGCCGTCACGGTGACGCCGGGTCGGGACGGAACGGACGCGCAATGTGTGGTGGGGGATCTGATTCCGGACTCCGAGGGCTTCTCCATCCGGGTCAACGGGGAAGAACGTGTGGTGGGGCCCAGGATTCGGATGAACGGAGAACCGGTCGATCGCCTCACTCCGGTTGTGGACCGGTCCATCATTCAGGCGTATGTGCCTGAAATGCTGAAAGAGATTTTGGAAGACTTGGGTTGGCCCGATGCGTTTACCGTTTCAGAGATCCGTTTTCGATGGAACGGCGAACCCGTCGTATACGCTCATCCCCGGTACCGGATCCATCATAACGGAAAGGAAGCCCGTCCCGAGAGCGTGGTGGCTCAGGGGGACCGAATCGACATCGTGGAAACGGCCCCGGCCGTTTTGACCGATTGGCTTCGGAAAGCCCGCCCCCGTCGACTGCCGGCGCGGCCGAGCCTGACATTGGAGGTCAACGGAGAGCCCGTCCTCCTCGAGGCGGAGGAATCGGCGGCCCTGCATTGCAATGGCCGCTCTAGCGGTCCGGATGCCCCTCTGCGGGACGGCGACCAGTGGGAGGAGGTCCCGGCGGTGGGCCCGTCGGAGTGGATCGTCAGCGATCTGTTCCGTTTCGTGAACCCCGACGACCTCCGGTCTCCGGATTCCAGGGTGTTTCACGTCGAAGTGAACGGGACGGAGGCATCCTTCGCCGAACCGCTTCGGGCCGGGGACCGGGTCCGGCTGTACTGGACGTGACTGCGAATGCCGTGAACCCCGCCCGACGGTCAGGACGCCGTTTCCGGCGCCGCACTCCGTTCCAGGTTCACGAATTTGTTAAAGTTCTTGAGGAACACCATCTCCACTTTGCCCGTGGGGCCGTTGCGCTGCTTGGCAACGATGACCTCCACCACATTCTTGCGGTCTGTTTCCGGATTATAATAGTCTTCCCGGTACAAAAAGGCCACCAGATCGGCGTCCTGCTCAATCGACCCGGATTCCCGGATGTCGGACAACATCGGCCGTTTGTCCTGGCGCTGTTCCACCGAACGGGACAACTGAGAGAGAGCGATCACCGGCGCCTCCAGTTCCCGGGCCAGAGCCTTCAGCCCTCGGGAAATTTCGGAGATCTCCTGCTGGCGGTTGTCCGCCCGGCCCCGCCCTTGCATCAACTGCAGATAGTCCACCACCACCAATCCCAGACCGCGTTCGGCTTTGAGCCTGCGGCACTTGGAGCGCATCTCGGCCAGGGTGATGCCGGGGGTATCGTCAATGTAGATCGGTGCCTCGGAAAGATTGGCGACGGCCATGGTGAGCTTCGGCCAATCCTGTTCTTCCAGAAAGCCCGTCCGCAGCTTGTGGGCATCCAGGTTCGCCTCGGCGCAAAGCATCCGTTGAACCAGTTGTTCCTTGGACATTTCCAGGCTGAGAATCGCCACTGGCACTCCGTAGCGAACTCCGACATTCTGCGCGATGTTGAGAGCGAAAGCGGTCTTCCCCACGCTGGGGCGCGCGGCCACGATGATCAAATCGGACTTCTGAAAACCGGAGGTCATCCGGTCCAGATCGGGAAAGCCGGAGGGAATCCCGGTGACGTGACCCTTGTGGGCATAGAGATATTCAATCCGTTCAAACGCCTGTTCGAGAATGTCTCGAATCGGCGTGAATCCCCGAATCACCCGGGACTGAGTGATTTCAAAAATCCGTCGCTCGGCCTCATCCAAAACTTCGGCCACGTCGTCGGCGGTCTCGTAGCCTTTCGCCGCAATTTGCGACGCCGCTCGAATCAGTTGGCGCAACACCGATTTATCGTGAACGAGGTCGACATAATACTCAATATTGGCGGTGGTGGGCACAATATGGGCGAGTTCGGCCAAATACGACGCCCCCCCGGCCTCATCCAATTGTCCGACGGTTTGAAGGCGGGCCGTCACCGTGACGAGATCCACGGGATCTCCCCCGGCCGCCACGTCCATCATCGCCCGAAAAATCTTCTGATGTGCCGACCGGTAGAAATCCTCGGGGGTTAACCGTTCCGACGCCGCGTGAAAAGCTGCAGCATCCAACAGGGCGGCTCCGAGTACCGCCTGTTCCGCCTCCAGGCTCTGGGGAGGAACCCGATCCTGTCCCCACTCGTTTACTCCCATATTTCCCTTCCCCCGTCGCTCCATGGATGGAAGATGCCGTCCGCCCCCGGCCGGTGCATCCGCGGATCACCCGAATGGACAGCCGGGAAACCGGTCATTGGGGGAGCACCCGAACGCGAAGGTCGGCCACCACATCGGGGTGAAGTCGCACCCGCACGGTCACCGTACCGGGTTGGCGAATCGGTTCTTCCAACTCAATCTTCCGCTTGTCCACCTTGACCCCGTGTTCAGCCAGGGCATCTGCGATTTGTTTTCCTGTTACGGCTCCGAACAATCGCCCGTTCTCGCCGGATTTCGCGTAAATCTCCACCGTGAGTCCGGCGAGTTGGCCGGCCGTTTCCCTGGCCTGGCGGAGACGTTCTTCGGCTTCCATGCGTTTGTGCGCCTGTCTCGTCTCCAGGGCCCGAAGGTTGGCCGGAGTGGCCTCCACGGCCAGTTTGCGCGGAATCAGATAGTTGCGGGCGTAGCCTTCGGAAACCTCCTTGACCTCGCCCGCCTTACCCTGACCTTTGATATCCTGCAGAAGGATGACTTTCACCGCTGACCCCCCACTTCACTGTCGTGCGGTTCTAACGGCCCCGCAAGTGGTTCTCCACCACCCCGAGATCGCCGAACCAGGTTTCCGCCTCGTGGCCGATTTGTCTCGTTTTCTCCAGTTTTTCCACGGCCCTGCGGTCGATCTCCCCTGGGGACAGGCCCACCCGCCGCGCCAGGATGTACACGCTGATCAACAAGCCCGAGAGCGAATCCGCAATCAGCCCCTCCGCACCGGTATGAAACGCGCGAAACAGAGATGAGACCTGATCGAGCAATTCGAGTTTCAGCCATTCCACCAACTTCACTTGGCGGCCGATGTCCATGTCCCGGCGAAACGTCGGCACTGGGTACCCCCCTTCCCAAGCCTCGAATAGAAAGATTCCACATCGTCCCCGGAAATCCTCCCTCTTCACTCCGAACCGACGCTGAAAGGGGAAGGAATGGCTCACACCACTCCTTCCCCTTTCCATGCGGGACGCCCCTATTCCACCGTGAACGGCAGCAGGGCCACCTGTCGCGCCCGTTTGATCGCCACCGTAACTTGGCGCTGGTGGCGGGCACAATTCCCGGAAATCCGTCGTGGAAGAATCTTTCCACGTTCGGTCATGTATTTCCGCAGACGATCGGCATCCTTGTAATCGACCCGGTCGATCTTGTCGACGCAAAAATTGCATACTCTGCGGCGCTTTCCTCCTCGGCCTTTGCGCGCCATCGAGCCGCCCTCCTTTCTTTACGCGGTGCGCCATCCCCATTCCGTCAAAAAGGAAGATCGTCCTCCGAAATGTCCACCCGGCGCGAATCGTCGGCGAAGGGATCGTCAACCCCGCTCCCTTTGCTGTACGGTTCGTCCGTCCAGGGGGTCCCGCCCCCGGGCGGGGGCCCGCTCTGCCCGCTTTCCCGATCACCGGCTCGATCCAGAAACCGCACGTTGTCGGCGACCACTTCGGCGACCCTCACGCGCTGGCCTTCACGGTTCTCGTAACTCCGAATCTGCAGCCGCCCTTCCACCGCCGCCAAGCGGCCCTTTCGGAGGTACTGGGCGCAAAGTTCACCGAGTTTCTGCCAAACCACGATGTTGATAAAATCCGTTTCTCGCTCGCCCATTTGGTTCGGTCGCGGCCGGTCGACGGCCAGAGTGAAATTGGCCACAGGAGTGCCCGACGGCGTGTAGCGCAGCTCGGGATCCTGGGTGAGCCGGCCAATCAGAATGATGCGGTTGAGCATGGGAGATCCCCCCGTCTCACTCGTCCTCACGTACCACGATATAACGGATCACCGGCTCGGAGATGCGGAGAACGCGCTCCAACTCCTTGGGCAGCTCGGTATCCGAGACAAATTTCATGAGCACGTAGTATCCTTCGCGCAGCCCTTGAATCTCATAGGCCATGCGTCGTTTTCCCCATGGGGAAACTTCCTGCACTTCTCCTCCCAATCCGGTGACCAGATCGGTGACCCGCTTCACTTGCTCCGCGGTCGCCTCCTCATCCAGATCGGGCCGCAACACGTACAAAGTCTCGTAATTGCGCATACTTATCACCTCCTTGTGGACAATGGCCCCCGGGGGGAGCAAGGAGATTCGGGCGAATGCAATCGCCTCCAAAACCCTCTAGACGCCTAGTCTATCACGGACCAAACCCGAGCGCAAGCGATCGCGAATCCAAGGCGGCGGTCACATCACACGTTGAACCGGAAATGTACGACATCCCCGTCTTGTACCACATAGTCTTTGCCTTCCAAGCGCAGCAGTCCTTGTTCCCGGGCGCCGGCCATCGATCCGCTGCGCATCAGATCGGTAAAGGAGACCACTTCAGCCCGGATGAATCCCCGCTCAAAATCGGAATGGATCACTCCCGCGGCCTGAGGGGCCTTGGTTCCTTCCCGGATGGTCCAGGCTTTGACCTCTTTCTCCCCGGCGGTGAAGTAGGTGATTAGTCCCAGAAGGCGATACGCCGCCCGGATGATCCGGTCCAGGCCCGACTCTTCCAGCCCCGCCTCGGCCAAGAACAAGGTGCGATCCTCCCCTTCGAGTTCCGCGATTTCCGCCTCGAGTTTGGCGCTGACGGGAATCATCCCCGCCCCCTGCGACCGGGCGTATTCCCGAACCTGGCGCACCAATGGCTGTTCCCCGGCTGTGGAAACATCCCGCTCGTGCACGTTGGCGACATACAGGACGGGCTTGGCCGTCAAAAGGTGGAGATCGGCGAGGAATCGCCGCTCCTCTTCTCCCCAGGCTTGTCCGCGAACGCTTCGCCCCTCTGAAAGGATGTGATGGACTTGCTCCAACACCGATAATTCCCAGTCGTATCGTTTGTCCCCGCTTTTTCGTTGTTTGCGCGTTTTTTCCATGCGGCGATCCACCGTTTCGAGATCCGCCAGGGTTAACTCCAGTTGAATCGTTTCAATATCGTCCAGAGGCGACACCCGGCCGTCCACATGGGTGATGTCCGGGTCTTCAAAGCAGCGCACCACGTGAACGATGGCGTCAACCTCGCGAATGTGGGACAAGAACTGATTGCCAAGCCCCTCTCCCCGGCTGGCGCCCTTCACCAGTCCGGCGATGTCCACAAATTCAAACACCGCGGGCACGATCCGGCCCGGATGAAACATGTCAGCCAGCCGATCAAGGCGGCTATCCGGGACCTCGACGACACCCACATTGGGATCGATGGTGCAAAACGGGTAATTTGCCGTTTCCGCCCCGGCACGGGTGATCGCATTGAACAGCGTCGATTTTCCCACATTGGGCAATCCAACAATTCCTGCTTGCAACGGCATGGTTTCAGCCCCGGCCTGCGGCCGGAGGACCCCCTTTCGTATGCGGGCGTTGGTCGGTCCCCGTCAAGAGCGCGGTTCAGATTGAGGAAGCGATGACGAAGGAGGCTGGGCGGACGGATCGATGCGAAGAACGCGCTTTAAATGGCGTTCGAATTTGGCCCGGGGCAACAGGACACTTCTGCCGCAACGCACGCATTTGATCCGGATGTCCATACCCATGCGAATGATTGTCCACTCGTTGGCCCCACAAGGATGGACTTTCCTCATCTCGACCACATCGCCGAGTCGATAGGATTTCTCCACGATCCGATGCACCCCTTCGACGTTCCCTGACATCCCCAGTCTACCCGGAAAAACCCCGAATGTCCATGCGTTTAGCCGCCGCCCGGAATAGCGGGCGAACTGAAGAACCGCAGCCAAATGCTTTGGCGAAGCCACGGGTCAAGCCAGTGAAATCCGGGATACGCCGAGAGGCGGCAGGCTTCGATCCACGCCCACAAGTACGTCGCCGCGCACCAGGCGAGCGCTGCGAACCCGCCCGCAAAGTTGGGCCGCAACCGGGGCGGACGCGGATTCTCCAAGGCCGCGGTGGCAACGTTCACCGCGGCGGCAATAAGAAATGCGGCCAGTATCAAAGTGGCGCCACCCGCCGCGTAGGCCGCGCCTTCCCAGAGCGAGGGCAGACTGCCGGGCGCCGGTCTGTCGCCTGCCGTTTCCACCGCATAGTCCCCGGCCAGTACGGGGATGAGCCACTCGCCCAGGACGGCTGCCGTCCGCCGCCCCGCGTGGAGCCAGGCCCACTGGGCCAATCCGAGCAAAACAGTGAACGTGGCCGCCTCCGTGATGACGCGCTTGGTGCTCAGTCCAATGGCCCGCATCGCGATCCAGGCCGTCAAAAGGACGGCGAGCAAGTCCCCCATTGCCGTCGCCTCCGAATCCGCATCTCGCCCCATGTATATTCCCGGCTTCCCGGGCCGTATACTGAAATGAATCTATTTTTTCGGAGGTTTCCTCAATGAGATTCACTCGACACAATGAGCAGATGCTCCACCATGCGGTTCGGGTGTCCTACAATGAACCGAATGCCTCCGCGGTGTTGGCCCAGGGAATCTCCGAATACGTTCGCCACGTGGCCAATGGGCGTCCCGTCGCGGTCATGTGCGTGGGAACAGACCGTTCCACCGGGGATGCTTTGGGCCCGCTGGTGGGAAGTCGGCTCTGTGAACAACTGGCGCCGGAGGCGGCTCTGGTTCTCGGAACATTGGACGAGCCCGTTCATGCCGTCAACTTGGCCCAGACGATCATCCGGCTTCAGCAAATGTCCCCCGCCCCGTTCATCATCGCCGTCGATGCCTGTCTGGGCCAGGTGAGCAGTGTCGGGCAGATCACCCTTCAGCCCGGGCCCCTGCATCCCGGAGCCGGAGTGAACAAACAGCTTCCTGCGGTTGGAGATATTCACATCACCGGCATCGTGAACGTCGGCGGTTATATGGAATATTTCGTGCTGCAGAACACGCGTCTCCAGTTGGTTTTCCGCATGGCCCGGGCGATCGCCGACGGTCTGTGCGAAGGGCTTTCCGTGACCCGACCATCGGCTGCCGGTCTGAATCCATGGCCGACGAATGTTCGGTCCCGCGCCCGGTCATGAATCGGGGCAGCCGTCACTGGGCGGGCCGGAGTACCGTCAGGGAGCCCGGCCACACGGTGGCTTCCACCATCGTCTGCGAAAGCACCTCCCCGTCGGCGTGCACCGGCCATGGACGGTCCGGCTGGACACTGATGCGTTTCCCCCGTAAAAAATGAACCGCCGGATGGCCGACATGCCTGCCCCAAAAGACCTTGGGGAAGATCCGGCAGAACTGCGGTTTTGTCAGCCCGTCCACCACACACAGATCCAACTGGCCGTCTTCCATCCGAGCCTCCGGGAGTATCCGCATTCCTCCCGCGTAGGTTGTGCCGTTTCCCAACGCCACCATCCAGGCGGAACGGTATGTATGGATTTGCCCGTCCACTTCGATCTGTACCGTCTGAGGGCGAAAGCAGAGCAGTTGAATGCCGACACTGATCACGTAACCGAGCGGACCCCACCGTTTGAGCCAAGAGGAGTCGTTGACGTGACGGGCCACCCAGGCATCGAAACCCGTTCCCGCGATGTTGACGAACACGCCGTCGGCCATCCGCACCAGGTCCACCTGTTGGCGCACCGCGTCTTTCAATTGCCTTACCGCTTTATGCCCTTTTTTGATGCCGAAATAGCGAGCGAGGTCATTCCCGGTGCCTGCCGGAAGAATCCCCAGGGCCACAGAACTGCCCGCCAACCCCTGAATGACCTCGTGAATTGTCCCGTCGCCCCCAACCGCCACCACCACATCCGCGCTGCGATCTTCGACAATTTTGCGGGCCACCCAGGTCGCGTCGCCGGCACAACGCGTGTGATAAACGTCCCATGTCTTCCCCAGAATCGATAATTCCCGATAATAGCGATTCCATCGGCGGGCCGCCTTTCCTTTTCCCGCCACCGGGTTGACGATGAACAGCCACCTTTCCATACGAAGTTACAACCTTTCCTTAACGTGCCGCACCGAATGAGGGGCGGTCGGTTCGGGTGCGCCGGCCGCATTCAGGGCATCGCGCAACACCCGTTTTTCCTCCTCGCTGAGCGGATAGGGCGATATGCCGCCTTCCACCGGTTTTGCGTACATTCTGGACTCATCTCTGCCGTAAATGCTCGATAGAATGATCCCGTTCCCTTGCCCGTCCAGCCAGGCTGCGGAAAAGCTAAGATCGCTGCCGACATCGGCAAACGCATTGTAACGAACCACCCGGACCGTGCGGAGGGTGGCGGAAAGCCGTTGTTCCAGTTGCTCAAGCCGGTCTTCCATGTCGCGAAGCTCTTTTGATAGGTTCTGCAATTGTTCCAGGGTTTCGGGCAGGAATTTTTCCAAATCGGTTCCTGAGCGGCTCACCCATTGCCGGTATCGTCTCTGGGTCCTGCCGAGTCGGACGGACTGGGCGGCCACCACAACCCATAACAGGACAACCAGAACACCGATGGCGGCAACCCAGTACCACAGGGGAACGGCTGCGATCGAGGAAAACATCGTCCTTCCTCCTTTAGTATTCCCAACTTTATCTTCCTAAAACCGCAATCATCGCACCCCGAATGAGTGCCGCCACAATCAGTGCAGGCACCAGATTGCCCACACGGATAGACGTGATACGAAGGATATTGAGACCGATGCCAAGGATCATGACGCCGCCGGTGGCCGTCACGATGGTAAGCACAGGGGGCACCATCCACTGTTGGAGCCACCCGGCCAACAGGGCAAGGGTACCTTGATAGAGAAACACCGGGATAATCGCCAGGACCACGCCCGGACCGAAGGCGGAAGTGAACAGAATCGATGAGACCCCGTCCAGGATGGACTTGGTGAACAGAATATCGTGCTTCTTCTCAAGGCCTCTCTGCAGGCTCCCCAAGATCGACATCGCCCCCACGCAGAAAACCAGGGTGGCCGTAAGAAAGGCCTGAGCGACATGACCGCGGCCGTTTGGCCGGGCCCACTTTGTCTCGAATCGACGCCCCAGAGATTCGAGAAAGCCTTCAATATCCACCCATTCGCCGATCGCACCTCCGACCACCAAACTGGCGATCACGATCATGGAATCGTATTCGTGTCCCGGTCCGCTCACGTTGTTCAGGGTCATGGAAACCCCCATCACCGTGACGGCAAGACCGATCGCATGGAGGAGAGTGGTGCGGATGTGATCGGGTATCCCGTGCAAGTGCCAGCCGATCAACACCCCGGCGAGAATCGCCGCCGCATTCACCAAAGTGCCTTCAAGAACCACTGCCGTCGTCTGTTCCGTGTCAGAGAGCGGCCACGAAACTTCGTTTCCTCCTTTCTGAGTCAGTCTCGGAGCATAGGAATCAATTCCCGGATCGCCGCCAGGCAGGTGTCGATGTCCTCTTCGGTATTGAACCAACTGACGCTGACCCGAACGAGACCCCGATCCAGAGTCTGTGCGACCTCATGAGCCAGAGGCGAACAGTGAAGCCCCGATCGCACCGCGACGCTGTAGTGGTCGGAAAGGAGAATGCCGATCTCGGCACTGTCCACCCCGTCCACGGCGAACGCAATCAAATCCGCACGGGGTTCACCTTCTCCCGGCCCCACCACGCGCACTCCCGGAATTCCGTTCAGCCCGGCATGCAACCTGCCAATGAGCCGGGCGTTGTGCTTGGCAATCGCTTGGACACCGATCTTTTGCACGAATTCCACCCCTGCACCGAGCCCGGCAATACCCGGGGTATTCATGGTCCCGCTCTCGTACCGGACGGGGCGCTGCGCGGGCTGGTCGACGTCCTCGGAGTGGCTTCCTGTACCGCCGTACACCAACGGAGTCAATTCGATCCCCGGCCGGATATAGAGTGCCCCGGTCCCCTGAGGTCCGAACAATCCTTTGTGGCCGGGGACGGCCAGCAGGTCGATATCCGATCCGGTCACATTCAGAGGCGCACTTCCCGCGGTTTGGGACGCATCGACCAAACAGAACGCCCCGGCTTCATGGGCGATCCGGACCATGGCATCAATGTCCACGAGGGTGCCCAATACATTGGATGCATGGGTGACAGCCAGAAGCCGGGTGTTCGGCCGGAGCGCCCGGCGGACTTCAACAGGATCGACCCCCTGCCGGGATGCTTTCACATAGGTGAGATCGATCCATCCCCGGCGCCGAAGCGCTTCCAACGGGCGCCGCACGGAATTGTGCTCCAGCATGGTCGTGATCACGTGGTCTCCAGGCTTGAGGACTCCAAACAGAGCAAGATTCAAGGCTTCGGTGGCATTGTGTGTAAAAATGACGTCCTCCGGGTTTTTGGCCCCGATCAGTTTGGCCAGTGCACCGCGCGTCTCCGCGATGATCTTCGACGCTCCCATCGCCATCCGATGAGTGCCCCGGCCCGGATTCGCCCCATGCTCATCTATCGCCTGTTTGACCGCTTCCGAGACACCGGGAGGTTTGGGCCAAGTGGACGCCGCATTATCCAGGTAAATCATCTTTTCCATCCCCTCTCTTGGGGCAGAACTCGTTCCGGTTACCGGCTACCCGGGGCGAGCAGTTCCAGCAGCCTGCGGAGGTCGTCGTCGGAGTAATATTCGATCTCAATCTTCCCTCTTTTTTTTCCTTGGTGGATCTTTACCCCGGTACCCAGGCTGACACGCAGCAGTTCTTCATAATGGCGCAGCGTCGGGTTCTCCTTTTTGACCGGTTTGCGTGTTTCACGTGAAACAAACGAATTGAGCCGGTGCACCAGATGCTCCACCGCTCGAACGCTCAAATCCTCTTCGACGATTCTCTGGGCGAGTTTCGTCTGCTGTTCGGGATCCTCCAACCCCAACAACGCTCGAGCGTGACCCATTGTCAATGTTCCACGTGAAACATGCTCACGAACATCACTTGGAAGATTTAACAACCGGAGCATATTCGCCACGTGGGAGCGGCTCTGCCCGACCCGATCCGCCACCATCTCCTGGGTCAAAGAGAATTCCCTCATCAATGTCGCATATGCTTCGGCCACTTCCATCGGGTTCAGGTCCTCGCGCTGGAGATTCTCAATCAACGCAATCTCCATCACTTCCCGGTCGGACAGGTCGCGAACCACCACCGGTACCACTGTCAAACCCGCCCGTTCCGCCGCGCGAAATCTTCGTTCCCCCGCAACGATTTCATAGCCGCTCAACGCCTGGCGAACCACCAGCGGCTGCAAGATCCCGTACTCCCGTATGGACTCCGTCAATTCGGCCAGCTTTTCTTCACCAAACTCCCTTCGGGGTTGGTAGGGATTTGGACGCAACTCCGCAATCGGCACACTGGACACGGGATCATCCGGCCCGACATTGATCTGGGGAATCAGCGCTCCGAGCCCCTTTCCCAAGGAAGTCCCTTTAGCCCTGGCCATGCGCCACCACTTCCCTCGCCAGATCCATATACACCTCGGCCCCCCGGGAGCGGGGATCATATTCAATCACCGGCATGCCGTGACTCGGGGCTTCGCTTAACCGGACGTTCCGCGGAATGATCGTTTTGTACACTTTTTCCCGGAAATACTTTTTGACGTCTTCCACAACCTGCACGCCGAGATTTGTCCGCGCATCAAACATGGTCAACAACACGCCTTCGACCTGCAACCGACTGTTCAGGTGTTTCTGTACCAATCGAATGGTGTTCAATAACTGGCTCAGTCCTTCAAGGGCGTAATACTCGCACTGAATCGGAATCAACACCGAGTCGGCCGCCGTCAACGCGTTCACGGTCAAGAGTCCGAGGGAAGGCGGGCAATCGATCAAGATGTAATCAAAACTCCCCCTGAGCCCTTGAATCGCCCGCCGGAGCCGAACCTCCCGGGACATGATCGGCACAAGCTCGATCTCTGCGCCGGCCAACTGAATCGTCGCGGGGATGATCGACAAGTTCTCGACCCGGGTCGGAAGCATCGCGTCCACGGCGTTCACATCATTGATGACGACATCATAAATGCAATGCTTCACGTCGGCCTTATTGATCCCGATCCCACTGGTGGTGTTGCCCTGCGGGTCTATATCGATCAACAACACCCGCCGACCCAAGCTGGCGAGGGAAGCACCCAGGTTCACCGATGTCGTCGTCTTCCCCACCCCGCCCTTTTGATTGGTGACGGCTATGACTTTCGCCAAGGGAACCACCTCAATTTCATCTCCTCGCCCGATGGAGGCAGTTTTCATTCTACCCAATCTCGCCAATGTTCGGTAGCCGGGAGAACCGGCGAAAAAAGACCTCGCTCTCCGAGGCCTGCACCTCCGCTATTTTTCCTTCTCGTGTCGTTTCGGGACCCGAATGATAAATTCATAAAACTCCTCACCATCCTGCTCTTCGGCCACCACCGGAAGCCCGCTCTTTTGAATCATGTCAATGGACTGCCGAATGGTGTTCAAGGCGATGCGAACATCTTTCGACACACCCGTGCGACGGCCTCGCGGACGCTTTGTCGCCTTTTCAATCACCTGTTTCACCCGAAACTCGGTCTGCTTGACACTCCATTCATTATCCACAATCTCTTTCAACAGTTTTCGCTGGGTTTCCACATCCCCAACGGCCAACAGAGCCCGGGCATGCCGCTCGGAAATCTTTCGCCCCATAAGGGCTTCCTGGACCTCTTCCGGCAACTGCAGCAGCCGCAGTTTGTTGGCGATGGTCGATTGGCCCCTTCCCAGCCGCTGGGCCAAACTCTCCTGGGTCAACCCGTGCAGCTCCATCAACTGCCGGTAAGCCCACGCCTCTTCGATCGGGGACAGACCTTCCCGTTGCAGATTTTCGATCAACGCGACCGTTGCAGCCTGAGAGTCGGACATCTCCCGCACGATGGCGGGGACCGTCTCCAATCCCAGCCGGCGTGCCGCCCGGAGCCTTCGTTCGCCGGCAATCAGCTCGAATTTCCCGTCCTTTTCTCGAACCACCAGAGGTTGAATCATCCCGTGGGTCCGGATCGTCTGACTGAGTTCCTCCAATCCCTGCTCATCAAACGACACCCGCGGCTGGTACGGGCTCGGCACGATCCGGTCCACCGCGATTTCCCGCACCTGCTCCCCCGTTTCCTTGCCGCCGGTCTCACGTTCCCCTGCGTGGAAAAACCGGATCCACGGGTCTTTTGCCACGTGACCTCCCACCTTTATCCCGACCTAACCCCTTACCTGATTTCATTTCGCCACCGACACGACCGACTCCTGCAACCGTTTATCCCAGCGGGCGCTTTTCCGGAACCCCCGCCCGCCGCGGGTATACCGGCGGAGTCTCACCGGTCTTCCGAATCACGACAAGCGTTCTCGTCCCCATGCCTCCCGGCAATTCGTATCCATGAACCGCCTCCACTTCTCCCCCCAGCCGGCGAATCGCACCCACGGCATCCTGCGCCTCGGACCGCCCATCCGGTCCCTTCCACGCCACGGCCACACCGCCCACGCGCACAAACGGCAACAAATACTCGACCAGTACAGCCAGTCCGGCCACCGCCCGGGCCACGGCCACATCGTACCGCTCCCGCCACCTTGCATCCCGACCGTAGTCCTCCGCACGGCCGTGCACCACCCGCACACCCTCCAGACCCAGATCCCGACACATCCCTTGGAGAAACCGCACCCTTTTTTCGAGCGCATCCAGCAGAGACGCCGAATAAGTCCGCCGGGCAATCGCGATCGCCAACCCAGGGAATCCGGCTCCGCTCCCCACATCCACAAAGGAACCGCTCCCGGCCACCTCCGCACACCCCAGGACGACCAGGCTGTCATAAAAATGTTTCCAATAAACACCGGGCAAATCGGTGATCGCCGTCAGGTTGACCGACCGATTTTCCTCGACCAGCCGGTCATAATACCGGGAAAAGTTCGCCCAAACCCCATCGTCCAGATGAATTCCCCGCTTTTCCAGGGCTTCGGCGACCCGGCGCGCCAGATCCTCCTTCGCCCATTCATCCATGGCTCCTCATCGTCCTTCGCCCACCGCCCGCTTCCGGCTTTCCAGATACACCAGAAGGATCGATATGTCCGCAGGACTCACTCCGGAGATCCGGGCAGCCTGCCCCACCGACCGCGGGCGGATGACACTCAATTTTTCCCGTCCTTCATGGGAGAGGCCCGCCACTTTCCCGTAATCGACATCCTGCGGAATGGTTCTTTCCTCCATTTTTCGCATCCGCTCGACATTCTGTTGCTCTTTCGCAATATACCCCGCATATTTCACCGCGATCTCGACTTGCTCCACCACATCCGCATCCAGCGGTTCCGCCGGAGGTGCCACCGTTTCCACAACCGAATAATCGAGCTCCGGTCGACGAAGCAACTGATCCAAGGAGACCACGCCGCTCACCGGAGCCGAACCCCGCTGTGCAAGCAGTCGCTCGACATCTTCGCCCCGTACCCGGACGGCGGCCAAACGGCCAAGCTCTTTTTCCACCTGTTCGCGTTTGCGACACAGCCGCTCATATTCCCGCTCCGGCACGAGACCCAACCGATACCCTTTTTCCATCAACCGCAAATCCGCGTTATCGTGGCGCAACAACAACCGGTGCTCGGCTCTCGAGGTCAACAGGCGATAGGGCTCATTGGTTCCCTTCGTCACCAGATCATCGATCATGACACCAATATATCCCTCGGCGCGTGACAGGATCAGCGGATCCCGACCGAGTGCCTGGAGGGCCGCGTTAATTCCCGCCACAAGACCTTGACCGGCCGCTTCCTCATATCCTGAGGTTCCATTGATCTGCCCGGCGGTGAACAACCCCGGCACGGTCTTGCTCTCCAAGGTCGGCCATAACTGCGTCGGAACCAGCGCATCGTACTCGATGGCATAACCCGGACGGAGAATCTCCGCCCTCTCCAGTCCGGGAATGGTATGCAACACATCCACCTGAACGTCCTCGGGCAAACTGGTCGACATGCCCTGCACGTACCACTCCGCCGTATACAGACCCTCGGGTTCCAGAAAGACCTGGTGTGCCGGACGATCCTTAAACCGTACGACTTTATCTTCAATGGACGGGCAATACCTCGGACCCCGGCCCTTGATCTCTCCGGAAAACATCGGAGCCCGGTGCAGATTCTCATAAATGATGGCGTGAGTCCGCTCGTTGGTGTACGTCAGCCAACAGGGAACCTGGGGCCTCTGTGGCAACCTCTCCTGATGAGAAAAATGAAGCCACCCGTCGTCTCCGGGTTGGACCGTCAATTTCTCAAAATCAATCGAACGCCGGTTCACCCGAGGCGGTGTTCCCGTTTTAAACCGCACCAACTCGAAACCCAAATCCGACAGACTGTCACTCAGTCGCAGGGCCGGCATCTGCCCGGCCGGTCCACTGCTGTAACTCACATCGCCGATGATGATGCGTCCCCGAAGGTACGTTCCGGTGGTCAGCACCACAGCCCGGGCGCCATACTCCGCGCCGGTATTGGTCCGCACTCCGACCGCTCGCCCGCCGCGCACAAGGATCTCCTCCACCAAACCTTGGCGCAGCGCCAGTCCCCCGGTATGCTCCAACACTTCTTTCATCCGCCGCCCGTACATGACCTTATCGGCCTGAGCACGCAGGGCACGCACCGCCGGCCCTTTTCCCGTGTTCAACATCCGCATTTGGATATGCGTGCAATCCGCGTTGCGCCCCATCTCACCGCCCAGCGCATCGATCTCCCGCACCACGATGCCCTTGGCCGGTCCGCCCACAGACGGGTTGCATGGCATATATGCCACTGTATCCAGATTGATCGTCAAGAGCAGAGTCCGACAACCCAGCCGCGCCGAAGCCAGCGCCGCCTCCGACCCGGCATGTCCGGCACCCACCACCACCACATCGTACTCCCCGGCTCGGTAGCGCATGTTCCTCCCTCACTTTCCCAGACAAAATTGCGAGAAAATGCGGTTCAACAAATCGTCCCCCGCCGTTTCCCCGATGATCTGACCCAATCGCTCCCAGGCCTGCCGCAGGTCCACCGCCGCCACATCCACGGTCCACCCTTCCCGAACGGCCGTCTCGGCCGCCTGAAGATGTTCCCGCGCTTCCCTCAACAACGCCATATGACGCACATTCGACACGGCCGCCGGCTCTCCGGAAGCCGCCTCACCGCCGAGCGCCGTCCTCACCATTCGCCGGGCCAGTTCATCCACCCCGGCTCCCGTCCGCGCAGCCACCTCCATCACCCGCTCCCGCGGCACCCATGCGAACAAACGGCGGATCTCCATCCGGCGCGGCAGGTCGGATTTATTCACGACCAGCAACGCCGGTCGCTCCTTCGTCCGTTCCAGGAGCTCGAGATCCACCTCCTCCAAATCCCGACTCCCGTCCAACACCAACAGGACCAGGTCCGCTTCTTCGACCCATTGTCGGCTTCGCTGGACGCCAATCCGCTCCACCACATCCTCCGTTTCCCGGATTCCCGCGGTATCCAGCACCTGAAAGGGGACCCCCCGGATCTGAATGAATTCATCCAACACATCCCGGGTGGTGCCGGGAATCTCGGTCACAATAGCCCGCTCCCGACCCGCCAGGGCATTGAGCAACGACGATTTGCCGACATTGGGTTTGCCGACAATGGCGGTCCGCACTCCGTCCCTGATCAATCGTCCCGTTTGCGCCTGGCGCAGCAGCCCGTCAATCTCTCTGACGACCACCTTCACAACATCGCGGATGTGCGACGCGGTCACCTCTTCCACATCATGCTCCGGATAATCGATCGTCACCTCGATGTGCGCCATGACATTCAGCAGCTCATCGCGCATCTTCCTCACCTTGACGGACAGAGCCCCGCTCATCTGCCCCAAAGCGACCCGACGAGCCGCATCGGACTTGGCGCGAATCAGGTCCATCACCGCTTCAGCCTGGGTCAAGTCCATTCGACCGTTCAAAAACGCCCGCTTCGTGAACTCCCCCGGTTCCGCCATTCGCGCTCCCGCACGCACCACCGCATCGAGAACGCGCGCGACGACCACGGGTCCGCCATGTCCGTGAATTTCGACGGTGTCCTCTCCGGTATAACTGTGGGGCCCCTGCATGCGCACAACCAACACTTCGTCCACGGTTTCCCCATTCTCGGGATCGACCACCACACCGTGAATCATCCGATGACTCGGTACGTCGGCCAGCCGCCGGCGCCCCCGAAAGATTCGATCCACCACCTGCACGCATCCCCGTCCGCTGATCCTGACCACCGCGATACCGCCTTCCCCCATCGGCGTACCGACGGCGGCAATGATCTCCTCACCGAAACCCTCCACCTCGCTCACCCCTTTCCGCCCACAAAGGAAACGAGGCGACCATCTGCAGACAGTCCGCCTCGCCACCTTCATCCCGCTCCACCGTCGAGCATTGCTTTCCTTCCCCGCCGAACCCCCCGTCAACGGGCTTGCTTTTCCACGCTCGGCCGATACCGCTTTGCGAAAAAGTAATATTGAATGATGGTCAACAGGTTCGTATATACCCAGTACAACGACAGCGCCGACGGGAGCGACACCGCAATAAACAAAATCATCAGCGGCATCATAATCAAAACCATCTGTTGTTGTCGATCATTGGTCGTCAGCATCATCTTGGACTGAATGTAGGTCGTCACCGCGGCCAAGATGGGCAAAATAAAATAATGGTCGGGTTGTCCCAGGGGCACGAGGCCTAAGAATTTATGCGCCTGAAGCATGGCGTTGGATCGAATCGCCTGGTACAGAGCCCACAGAATCGGCAGTTGGACCAACGTAGGCAGACAACCGGACAACGGATTGACCCCTGTCTGTTGAAATAGCTTCACCGTCTCCTCGTTGATTTTTTGTTTGTTATCCCCGTATTTCTCGCGGATCTTCTGGAGCTGCGGCTGCATCTCCTGCATCACCTTCGAATATTTCATCTGCCGCAGCCACAGCGGCAGGGTGAGCAGCCGGATGAGAATCGTCACCGCGAGTATCGCGATCCCGTAATCATGTGTCCACCGGGCGAACAGGTCAATTCCGTCCGAAAACCACCCGACAAACGCGCCCCACCAGCCGGAACGGTCCGGCGGCGCAGCCGTCGTCGGGGCAATGGAGCAACCGGTCACCGCCAACAGACCCGCCGCCATCCCCCATAGCATCTTCAGCCGCTTGCCCAACCAACATCCTCCTTTTATGTCTCACCGTTCGGCCTTCGGAGGCACCGGATCATACCCGCCCGGATGCCAAGGCCCGCATTTCAACAGCCTTTTGACAGTGAGCAGCGATCCTTTGACCAACCCATGAATGCTGAGCGCCTGCACCGCATATTCCGAACACGTGGGATAGAAGCGACAACTGGGAGGCGTGACAGGGGAAATGAACCGTTGGTAACCCCGCAACAGCCATATCGCCAACCTCGTCACCGCGGTCACCCCTTCCTTGACGCCCGGCCCTTGCCACACCGCACCCGCGCTTCCTTTCGACCTCCGCGCCGTTCACCCCCCCGGCGCACCGCTTTCTCCACCAACTCCCCCACAGATCGGCTCAATCGCTCAAAGGAAACCGCGTCACACCCGGGGCGTGCAATCACCACCACATCCCATCCGGGCGGGACCCCGCCCCGGGCGCGAATTGCCTCTCGCAACCGCCGTTTCACGGTGTTTCGCACGACCGCACTCCCCACTTTTTTGCTCACCGACAATCCGGCTCGCCACGGTCCCCGGTCCCCGCGACACATGGCGTACACGACAAGATCCCGATTCGCCATGGAAACCCCTTTTTGAAACACGCGCCGAAACTCCGCACGGCTTCGCAGTCGGTTTTCTGCCCGCATGCTCGTCCCTATCTTTCATTCTTAGTATAGCGGTCGCCATCCACCCCTAAACCGCTTTCCGCGCCACTTCGTTTTATGAAGAAAAAGGCCACCTCTTCGTGGCCTCAGGCAGACAGGATTTTTCTCCCTTTCTTCCGACGAGCGCGAAGCACCTTCCGCCCGCTGGCCGTTTTCATCCGCTTCCGAAACCCGTGCACCTTTTTGCGGTGCCGCGTATTCGGCCGATATGTCGGCTTCATCTGGTCCACCCCCACCTCATGCCCACATTCATCCATTCTCCGACATTTTATCCTCGCCGCCAACCCCTGTCAACCGTATCGACGGCCCACCCTTTCGACAAAATCCGCGCACAAACTTATCCACAATCCACAGCCTGTGCACGCCACATTGAGACAAAGGTGCATAAGTGTCCGCGGAAGTCTGTGACCGGCTTTGGGGACAGTGCAACAGATCTGCTATCATGGGAATACTCTCATGTGGACAACCCGCATGCCCAGCCGGACTTATTCACAGCTTGTGGATAACCTTGTGGACATGCTGTCCACGCTGTGGACATATTTTGACCTTATTTCCACATCTTTTGATGTTCAAATACGGGACATGCCCTTACAGCAAGCCTTTCGGCCACCTCCCACACCAACCGTTCTGTGGACAACTCGGCCAAAGCTGTGAGTAACCCGACCCGATTGAACCCCGTGTAAGGAGGCACGCCTCAGATGGATCCCCGCGCGGTCGAATTGTGGGAACAATCCTTGTCGATTCTTCGCACCCAAATCAGTCCCAACACTTTCGAAACATGGCTCCTGAAAGCGTCTCCGGTCACCCTGGAGGCCAACACCCTGGTGGTTCGGGTTCCCAACATGCTCGCCAGGGACTGGCTTGAGAGACATTACACACCTCTTGTTCAAGAGGCCTTGTACGCCATCTGCCGCGAACCTCTTTACGTTCGCTTCGTGCTGCCGGAAGCCGTCCCTTTCGAACGCTCCCTCCACGCATCCGCTCCGGCGACGACACCGCTTCCTCAGCCCTCCGGCGGGGAATTCCCACCGCCCCAGCTGAGCAGCAAATATACTTTCGAAAGCTTTGTCGTCGGAGAAAACAACCGGTTTGCCCATGCCGCTTGCCTCGCGGTGGCGGAAGCGCCTTCTCTGTCCTACAACCCGCTGTTTATCTACGGAGGCGTAGGACTGGGGAAGACCCACTTGATGCAGGCCATCGGCCACTACGTGCTCAAACACCACCCGGAAAAACGCGTGGTGTACATATCCACCGAAAAATTCACCAACGAATTCATCAATGCCATTCTGTATAAAACCGTCCCGGATTTCCGGAACCGTTATCGCTCGGTGGACATCCTTCTCGTCGACGACGTGCAGTTTCTCGCCGGCAAGGAACAAACCCAGGAAGAATTTTTTCATACCTTTAACACCTTGCATTTGGAAGGCAAACAGATCGTTCTCTCCAGTGACCGGCCGCCGAAAGAGATCCCCACGCTGGAGGATCGACTGCGCTCCCGGTTCGAATCCGGTCTGATCACCGACATTCAACCTCCGGATTTTGAAACCCGGGTGGCCATTCTCCGAAAAAAGGCCAAAGCCGAGGGACTCGATATCCGCGATGACGTGATCTCGTTCATCGCTTCCAAGATCAGCACCAACATCCGAGAATTAGAAGGGGCGCTGATCCGCATTGTGGCCTATTCTTCCGTGGTCAACCAAGACATGAACCCAGAGCTCGCCGCCGAAGCGCTGAAAGACATCATCGGTGCCGACCGCAGCCAAGCGGTCACCGTCGCCGATATTCAAAAGTCGGTCGCCGAACGCTTTTCCCTGCGCGTCGAAGATCTGAAGGCCAAAAAGCGAACCAAATCCGTCGCTTTTCCACGACAGATCGCCATGTACCTGGCCAGAGAGATGACCGCCCTTTCCTTGCCGCGCATCGGCATGGAGTTCGGCGGCCGGGATCATACCACCGTCATGCACGCCCATGATAAAATCGCCCGGGCACGGAGCTCCGATCCGGATCTCGCAGAGCTCATCGAGGATCTGAAGAACCGCCTGCTGCACACATGAGCCGTTGCACACATGGAGACAATCCGGGCTGCGGTCTCTGTCCACAGAGTTATCCACAGTGTGCAATCGGCCGCACTCTGCAATGGAACGGCTTGTCCACATCATCCCCGTCTTTATTATGATGATCATTGTTTTTTTACTTCTACTCCTACAGACTATGAGGGGAACGGCCCAGGCATTCCACCTGGCCATGCCCAAGGAGGTTCTTTCATGAAAGTCCGTGTTCAACAACAGCGCCTCAGTGCCGCCATCCAACAAGTGCAGCGGGCCGTCGCCACCCACTCCACCCTTCCGATTCTCAGTGGAATTAAAATCGTTGCTGCGGCGGACGTCATCCACTTCACAGCCACCGATCTGGAAGTCGCCGTGGAAACGTGGATTCCGGCGGACGCCGGGCAATCCGTTTCCGTCGACCTGCCCGGCACCATCGTGCTTCCGGCCAAATACATGAGCGAAGTGGTGCGAAAACTCCCGGAACCGTGGGTTCACCTCACCGTCGACCAGCCTTATTCCGCTCGGATCGAATCGGGCTCAGCCTCCTTTGTCCTTCACGGGTTCGATCCCGAAGAGTTTCCACGTCTACCCCAGGTGACCGGCGATCAACCGTTCGTCCTTCAAAGTGACGCACTCAAGACTGCACTGCGCCAAACCATCGTCGCCGCGGCTGTCGAGGAAACTCGACCGGTGCTCACCGGACTTTGCCTGTCCTTCGATTCCGACTCCGTGACTTTCGTGGCCACGGATAGCCATCGTCTGGCGATTCGCACCCTCTTTCTGCAGGGAGGGCCGGAGGCCTCCGTACACCAAGCTGTCGTTCCGGGAAAGAGTGTCCAGGAACTCATCCGCCTCCTGCCCGACGACGACTCATCCGTAGAGCTGGTCATTGCCGACAACACCTTGCTCGTTCAAACCCCTTCCGTCCGTTTTTACAGCCGGCTGCTGGAAGGACAGTATCCCGATACGTCCAAAATCATCCCGACAACCTACAAGACCCGCATTCAGATCAACCCGGACATCTTTGTCGGGGCGCTCGAACGAGCCCAACTCATTGCCCGGGAAATGCAGAACCAAGTCGTCCGCGCGCAACTCCAACAAGCCCAGATGGAACTGTCCACCCATTCCCACGATGTGGGACGCCTGTCGGAAGTGGTGCCGGTCGAACAATTCACCGGAGATCCGTTCACGATTGCTTTTAATGCAAAATATATGCTGGATGCCGTACGGGCTTTTGATGGAGACCGGGTGACCCTTGATTTCACCGGAGCAATGAGTCCGATGATCCTCCGTCCCATCGACGGACAGGAATATTTGCACCTGGTCCTGCCCGTCCGTACCGTGTAGGAGGTGCCCGATGCAGGAAATCGAGATCTCTGTGACGAATGGATTCATCACATTGGGCCAACTGCTGAAACGGCTTCACCTGGTGTCCACGGGCGGTGCGGTGAAAGACTTTCTCGAATCCCGCCCCGTCTTTGTCAACGGAGTCCGAGAGACGAGACGAGGCCGAAAGTTGCGCCCGGGAGATCGCGTTCATTGCCCGGGTTGCGGCACATGGCGAATTCACGGAGAATGATCGGCCGTGCTGCTGGAATCCCTGCATCTCAGGCATTTTCGCAATTACACGTCTCTGGACCTCGACACCGACGCACCGATCAATGTGTTTGTCGGCGAGAACGCCCAGGGGAAAACAAACCTCCTTGAAGCCGTCGACATTTTGGCATTGACGAAATCTCACCGCACCCACCGCACCGCGGAGTGCATCCAATGGGGGCGGGATTTCGCCACGGTCGCCGGTCGCGTCCGCCGCCGTCAAGGCACGGTGTCCCTGAGCGTGACGCTGACGGCGGCGGGAAAACAAGCAGCCGCGGGCGGTATCGAGCGGACCCGCATCAGCGATTACCTCGGCCATTTGAACGTGGTTCTTTTTGCACCCGAAGATCTGCAGCTGGTCAAGGGCAGTCCGCAACTGCGCCGGCGCTTCTTGGATATGGAAATCGGGCAGATCAGTCCGGTCTATCTCCGCGATCTCCAACAGTATCTCCGAGCGCTCGCCCAACGCAATCGAACCCTCAAAGCCGCCCGGACGGAACGGAGGATTCGCTGGGAGGAAATGTTGGACATTTGGGACGATCAACTCGCCGAGTTCGGCAGCCGGGTGATGATCCGGCGCGCCCGGTTCATCCGGACGTTGGAACGCCACGCCCAGGTGATCCACTGCCAAATCAGCGGTGGCCGGGAGACGCTGCGCTTGGGGTACAGGAGTCTTCCCGCTTCGTGGACGCCGGAGAACGTGCGCGACATGTACCTGGGAGAATTGAAAGTTCGCCGCTCGGGGGACCTTCAGCGGGGATCCACCTCGCTCGGTCCGCATCGGGACGATCTTCAGATTTTGTTGGACGAGCGGGATGCGGCCGCGTTCGCTTCCCAAGGGCAGCAGCGCACGGCGGCGCTGTCGGTCAAGTTGGCTGAGATCGAGCTGATCCGGGAGGAAGTCGGGGAATATCCCGTGCTCCTCTTGGACGATGTCTTGTCCGAACTGGATGAGGCTCGCCAGGTTCATCTGGTCTCCGCCATGGGGGCCAAAGTCCAGACGTTTCTCACCGCCACGCACCTTCAATCATTGACATCCCTGCGGTCCGACCTCCGCGTGTTCGCCATTGAAGCCGGTCGGGTCCACGGGAAGACGACATAAACCCTGTTTCCACCTCACTGAGAAAAGGAGTGGCCGCATTGTTCATTCATCTTGGCGGCGACATCATGGTGTCGTCCAAAGACGTGGTTGCCATCCTGGATGCAAAAATGGTCGATGTATGTGAAGACACGCGCCAATTTCTCCATGTCGCCGACGAGGAAGGTTTTGTCTCGCGCATTGAACCCGGGGAAGGGAAATCCCTCGTCGTCACCACGAAACACGTGTATATCTCACCGATCTCATCCTTGACATTGAAAAAGCGCGCCGGGTATATCACCGACGTCGACGGGTAAAATCCCGTCTTCAGAGCGGATTTTTGCGCTTTTTCTCGCCCTGTGTTAAAATTTGAACCGCGAAGAATTCGCATCGCCTGATTCGGTCAGGCTTCTTTTTTGTTGGCGGCCCGGACCAGGGATTCAGGGATGACGGTGGACACTGGGAGGGTGGTCAATGGAAGAAAAATCCAACCTCACCTATGATGAATCACAAATCCAAGTTCTTGAAGGGCTAGAGGCTGTTCGAAAGCGGCCGGGCATGTATATCGGCACTACGAGCAGCCGGGGGCTGCACCATTTGGTGTGGGAAGTGGTCGACAACAGTATCGACGAAGCGTTGGCCGGATACTGTAACCGGATTGTTGTCCGGGTCGACTCCGATCACAGCGTAACGGTCATCGACAACGGCCGCGGCATCCCCGTGGGACCCCATCCAAAACTCGGAAAACCGGCTGTTGAAGTGGTGCTGACCGTTCTTCATGCCGGAGGGAAATTCGACGGAAAAGGGTACAAGGTCTCCGGCGGGCTTCACGGGGTCGGCGTCTCCGTGGTGAACGCCCTTTCCGAGTGGCTGGAAGTAGAAGTATGGCGAGACGGGTATGCCTACCGCCAGCGCTACGCCCGGGGCGTGCCGGTCACGCCGCTTACGCGCCTGGGCCCGACCGACCGCACGGGAACGCGGGTTTCCTTTAAGCCCGATCCGGAGATCTTTGAAGATCCCGTGTTTCAGTATGACGTGCTCCAAGGGCGCCTTCGGGAATTGGCCTTTCTCAACGCGGGGGTTCGCATTCTCCTCGAAGACGCCCGGGATGGCCGGCGCCAGGAATTCGCCTATCAGGGCGGCATTCGCTCTTTCGTGGAATACCTGAACCGGTCGAAGGAAGTCCTCCATGAACCGCCCATTTACATCGCCGCCGAAAAAGACGATGTGATGGTGGAGGTCGCTCTGCAGTACAACGACGGTTTCGTCCCCAGTATCTATTCGTTTGCCAACAATATCCATACCCACGAGGGCGGAAGCCACGAATCGGGATTCAAAAGTGCGTTGACGCGCATCATCAACGATTACGCCCGCAAAGCCGGACTCCTGAAAGACAACGACAGCAACGTGATGGGCGAAGATGTTCGGGAAGGCCTGACCGCGATCATCAGTGTAAAAATTCCCGATCCCCAATTTGAAGGTCAGACCAAGACAAAACTCGGCAATTCCGAGGTCCGGGGGATCGTCGAATCGGTGTTCGGCGAGCATTTCTCCACGTTTCTCGACGAAAATCCCGCTGTGGCCAAAAAAATCGCGGAGAAATGCATCGCGGCCGCCAGAGCCCGGGAAGCGGCCAGGAAGGCCCGGGAGTTGACCCGACGAAAAAACGCTCTGGAGGTGAGTTCGCTTCCGGGAAAACTGTGGGACTGTTCGTCCAAAGACGCCTCGGAATCGGAACTTTACCTGGTGGAGGGCGATTCAGCGGGCGGATCGGCAAAAAACGGGCGTGACCGGCATTTCCAGGCGATCCTTCCCCTGCGCGGAAAGATCCTGAACGTCGAGAAAGCCCGGATGGATAAAATCCTTTCCAACAACGAGATTCGGGCGATCATCACCGCCATTGGAACGGGGATCGGGGCGGATTTTGAAATCAGTCGAGCCAGATACCACAAAGTGGTCATCATGACCGACGCCGACGTGGACGGCTCGCACATCCGTACGCTTTTGCTGACGTTTTTCTACCGTTACATGCGCCCGCTGATCGAAGCCGGTTACGTATACATTGCCCAACCGCCGCTGTACAAGATCCAGAAGGGCAAGATCATCCGTTATGCCTACAACGACCGGGACAAGGATCAGATTCTTCAGGAGCTCCGGGGCGACATCGACATTCAGCGGTACAAAGGCCTCGGTGAGATGGATGCCGAACAACTTTGGGAGACCACCATGGACCCCGAGAGCCGCACACTTCTTCAGGTGAGCATGGAGGATGCCATCGAAGCGGACGCCATTTTTTCCGTGCTCATGGGAGATCGGGTGGAGCCCCGGCGAGAATTTATCGAAGCCCATGCCCACTTCGTGCGGAATCTGGATATCTGAACCGGGGACTCCGGCACCGCCGGCCGGACCCGACGAGGGGGGAATGTGAATGGCCGAAACAGGAAAAGTTATCTCCGTCGATATCAGTGAAGAATTGCGGCAGTCATTCCTCGATTACGCCATGAGCGTGATTGTCAGCCGCGCCATCCCGGACGTGCGAGACGGGCTCAAACCCGTCCACCGGCGTATTCTGTACGCGATGCAGCAGCTCGGAATGACGCCCGATAAGCCCTATAAAAAGTCGTCTTGGGTGGTGGGCCAGGTCCTGGCCAAATTCCACCCCCACGGCGATGCGGCGGTCTACGATGCCCTGGTTCGACTTGCCCAGGACTTCTCCACCCGGTATCTGCTGATCGACGGCCACGGAAATTTCGGGTCGGTGGACGGTGACGGCGCGGCCGCCATGCGGTATACCGAAGCCCGGCTTTCCAAGATCGCTCTGGAACTGTTGCGCGACATTCAAAAGGAAACGGTGGATTTCGGAGACAATTACGACGGCAGCGAGAAGGAACCCCTGGTGCTTCCGTCCCGGTTTCCGAATCTCCTGGTTAACGGGTCCACGGGGATTGCGGTGGGGATGGCCACGAACATTCCGCCGCACAATCTCGCCGAAGTCATTGACGGCGTCATCCACCTGATCGACCACCCCGAGGCCTCGGTGGACGATCTGATGCAATATGTGAAAGGGCCGGATTTTCCGACAGGCGCCCTCATCCTCGGCCGGGAAGGGATTCGCGACGCGTACCGGACCGGCCGCGGGAGCATTTTGCTTCGCGCCGCCACCCAAATCGAAGAGGCCCCCGGGGGCAAGACGCGGATCGTGGTGACGGAGATCCCCTATCAGGTAAACAAGGCCCGGCTGGTGGAAAAGATCGCCGAGCTCGTTCGGGAGAAGAAGATCGACGGAATCACGGACCTGAGAGATGAGTCGGACCGCCGCGGCATGCGTATCGTCATTGAACTGCGCCGGGACGTAAAGCCCCGGGTGGTGCTCAACAACCTTTTCAAACATACGGCACTGCAGACGAGTTACGGAGTCATCATGTTGTGTCTGGTGGACGGACGGCCCCAGGTTCTGAACCTGGCGGAGATGTTGCACCACTATTTGCGCCATCAACAAGAAGTGATCCGCCGCCGCACCGCCTACGATTTAAGAAAGGCCGAGGCTCGCGCACACATCCTGGAGGGCCTTCGAATCGCCCTGGATCACATCGATGCAGTGATCAACCTCATTCGGGCTTCCAAGACGGTGGACGAAGCCCGCACGGGTTTAATGAGTCAGTTCCAACTCAGCGAAGAGCAAGCCCAGGCGATCTTGGATATGCGTCTGCAGCGGCTCACCGGACTCGAACGGGAAAAGATCGACGAGGAATATGCGGAGTTGGTGGAGAAGATCAGAGAGCTCCGGGCCATTCTCGTCGATGAACAGAAGATCCTCGGGGTGATCCGAGAAGAATTATTGGAGATCAAAGAGAAATACGGCGACGACCGGCGAACCCGGATCACGGCCGGAGAAGGCGAGATTGACGAAGAAGACCTGATCCCGGTGGAAGAAGTGGCCATCACTCTCTCCCACGGCGGATATATCAAGCGCCAGCCGATGTCCCTATACCGGAGTCAGCGGCGGGGCGGGCGCGGGATCACCGCCATGGGAACGAAGGAAGAGGATTTTGTCGAACATCTGTTTATCACCTCTTCCCATCATTATCTCCTGTTTTTTACGAACAAGGGCAAAGTGTATCGGTTGAAAGCCTATGAAATTCCGGAGCTCGGGCGAACGGCCAAGGGCACTCCGATTATCAATTTGCTGAACATCGATCAGGGCGAGCAAATCTCTGCGGTGATTCCCATTCGTTCGGTGGCGGCCGGCGAATATTTGATCATGGCCACCAGGGAGGGCATTATTAAAAAAACCGCCCTGGAGGAGTTCGAAAACCTGCGAAAAGCAGGACTCGTGGCCATCACCCTGCGAGAAAATGACGAACTGATCGCCGTCCGGCTGACGGACGGGTCCAGGGAGTTGATCCTCGGTACCAAAATGGGTATGTCCATCCGTTTCCCGGAAACGGACGTCCGCCCGATGGGCCGTTCGGCGGCGGGAGTTAAGGCGGTGGATCTGGAATCGGGCGACGTGGTCATCGACATGGATGTGGTGGATCCCGAAGGGGAGGTGCTCGTTGTCACAAGCCGGGGATTCGGCAAACGCACGCCGATCTCCGAATACCGCCACCAGTCCAGAGGCGGGAAAGGCATCCGGACGCTGCACATCACGCCGAGAAACGGGCATGTGGTATCCCTGAAAATGGTCCGGGACGACGAAGATCTAATGGTCATCACTACCACCGGAGTGGCGATCCGCATGC
>JASBVV010000022.1 GCA_029960885.1 Kyrpidia sp.
CCGCGATCTGCGCTTCGAGCAAAACCACAATCGGCCCATCGCCGAAGTGATGACTCAGGAAAACCTCGTCACGGCCCCGGTTGGAACCACCCTGGAAGAAGCAAAGCGGATTCTGCAGGAACACAAGATTGAAAAGCTTCCTTTGGTCGATGACCACTTCGTTCTGCGCGGACTGATCACCATTAAAGACATCGAGAAGGCGAAACAATTTCCCAATGCCGCCAAAGACCATCGGGGGCGGCTGTTGGTCGGCGCTGCGGTCGGGGTGTCCAAGGACACCTTCGAGCGGGTCGAAGCGCTGGTGGCCGCCAAGGTCGATGTGGTCGTGGTGGATACCGCCCACGGCCATTCGAAGGGCGTGCTTGAAACGGTGAAAGCGATCCGCCGGAGCTATCCGGATCTGCAGCTGATCGCGGGAAATGTGGCCACCGGAGAAGCGGTCAGGGACCTGATCGAAGCGGGCGCGGACGCGGTGAAAGTGGGCATTGGACCGGGGTCGATTTGCACCACCCGGGTGGTCGCCGGCATCGGAGTTCCCCAAATCACCGCGATTTACGACTGCGCCAGTGCGGCCCTGGAATACGATATCCCCATCATCGCCGACGGGGGGATTAAATATTCCGGGGATATCACCAAGGCGATTGCCGCAGGCGCCGATACGGTCATGATCGGCAGCCTCTTGGCCGGAACCGAGGAAAGCCCTGGAGAAATCGAGATTTATCAAGGCCGCAGTTTCAAGGTTTACCGAGGCATGGGGTCGTTGGGGGCCATGCGGGAAGGCAGCGGAGACCGGTATTTTCAGGAAGATGCGAAGAAGTTGGTTCCGGAGGGAATCGAGGGCCGGGTGCCCTATCGGGGACCCCTCAGTGAAACGGTGTATCAGTTGGTGGGAGGCCTCCGGGCCGGCATGGGTTATTGCGGCGTGCGAACCATTGCGGAACTGAAGGAGGACACGCGGTTCATTCGCATCACCGCGGCAGGACTTCGCGAAAGTCATCCCCATGACGTCCAGATCACGAAAGAAGCCCCGAACTACAGTGTTTGACGAGCTTCCGGGTCCGCTTTGCGGGCCGTTTCGGCCTCGTCGCCGTGCCGGCCGGCGAACGCACTCTGCACGCCCTATCTCGTGTGCCCGACGACACCGGAGGATCACCGGATTCATTTGCATGCAGATCGAATTTCCGCTCATTGCCCGGCCAAGCATGGTATAATGGACGATGTGCGAATGATCCTGGTCGTGGAGGGCGAAGTGGTGGGACGGAGAGGTTGGCGGTGGTTTGTCGGGGTAGTGGCGGTTATTCTTGCGGCGGCGATTGCAGTGACGGGGCCTGCGGCGCAGGTGCTGGCGAGCCCGACCTGGCCGGCGCCGCCTCATTTGAGCGTGCCGTCGGCGGTGCTGATGGACGCGGCCACGGGACAGATACTTTATGAGAAAGGCGCCCAGGACAAACGATATCCAGCCAGCATGACGAAGATGATGACCCTGTACCTGACCTTTGAGGCGATTCATCAAGGCAAGGTGCATCTTGAGGATATTGTGCCGATTTCAAGCAACGCGTACGACACCGGCGGGTCCCAGGTGTATTTGGATCCCCGGGAAAAGTTCACCCTCAAAGATATGATCACGTTTGTGGCTGTGCATTCGGGGAATGACGCGGCCGTGGCCATCGCCGAATACCTGGGCGGCACCGTCGATCAGTTCGTTAAGCGGATGAATGAAAAAGCGGCACAACTAGGTCTGAAGAACACGCACTTTGTCAATCCGGACGGTCTTCATGATCCGAACCACTACACCACCGCGTACGATATGGCCCTATTAGCGAGGGATTTGATCCAAACGTATCCGGAGGTTCTCGATTACACAAAGATTCAAGATGTGTGGATCCGCAACCACACGTTCGACGTGTCGACGACGAACAACCTCCTCGGGAAATATCCCGGGATGGACGGCTTGAAGACAGGGTATACCGATGAAGCGGGGTATTGTCTCGCCGCCACCGCTCAGCGATCCGGCATGCGGCTGATTTCCGTGATCATGGGGGCCTCGGATGATCTCGCTCGACAGCAGCAAACCACGGCCCTGCTGGATTACGGGTTTATGAATTTCAAGCCGCTCCCTTTGTTCAAGTCGGGAGAACTCCTGGATGTGACGGCCACGGTGTTAAACGGTGTTCCGGAGGCTCTTCCCGTGACGACAAAGTCCCCGGTGGCGCCGCTGGTACCGGAGGGCGTGAAGGCGGCCGACCTGGTTCGCACTGTCGAGTGGAAGCCCGGGTTGGAAGCGCCGATTTCCCAGGGAGACCCGGTGGGGACGGTGTCGTATCGTCTTGGGGACCGGACCCTCCTTCAGGTGCCTCTGTATGCGGCACAAGACGACAGCAAGGCCGGTTTTTTCCGAATGATGTTCCGTGGGCTTGTCCACTTCGTGGCCGGAGCCGTGGAATCGGTGTTCAAACGTCTGTGAGTGAGGGATGGCGATGCACGACAGTGCGATCATGTGGAGTGTGCTTGGCATTGCCCTCAGCGCCGTACTGCTTTTTGTGATTTTGGTGGGAGGGTTCTTTATGTTCCGCGCGTTTTTGCGGCGGATGGCGCCGAAGCGGGACGACCCTCTCGGGAAATGAGAACGTCCCGAATCTCCGGTTCATTCCGTTTGATCGCTTGAGGATTTTCACGTATGATATAGAGATGACGCACTTGACACGATAGGAGGCGCCAGGCATGGTGGAAGTGGGCACTTCCCGCGTAAAGCGCGGTATGGCGGAGATGCAAAAGGGCGGCGTCATCATGGATGTGGTGAACGCCGAGCAGGCGAAGATCGCCGAGGAGGCGGGTGCGGTGGCCGTCATGGCCTTGGAACGCGTTCCGGCCGACATTCGGGCGGCGGGGGGCGTGGCCCGCATGGCCGATCCCACGGTGATTGAGGAAGTCATGAATGCCGTGTCCATTCCTGTGATGGCGAAGGCGCGGATCGGCCATTACGTCGAGGCCAAGGTTCTGGAGGCCCTCGGCGTGGACTATATTGACGAGAGTGAAGTTCTCACCCCGGCGGACGACAAATTCCACATCAATAAAAAAGAGTTTACCGTTCCCTTTGTCTGCGGGGCGAGAGATTTGGGAGAGGCCCTACGGCGGATCGCCGAGGGCGCATCGATGATCCGGACCAAGGGCGAAGCCGGGACCGGGAATATCGTTGAGGCCGTGAAACATATGCGGAATGTGATGGGACAGATCCGCAAGGTTCAGAATATGTCCGAGGATGAGCTGGTTGCCGAGGCGAAGAACCTCGGGTGCCCCTATGAACTGCTCTTGGAGGTCAAACGCCTCGGCCGGCTGCCCGTTGTGAATTTTGCAGCCGGCGGAGTGGCGACCCCGGCCGATGCGGCGCTCATGATGCATTTGGGCGCAGACGGGGTGTTTGTCGGGTCGGGGATCTTTAAGTCCGAGAATCCGGCCAAGTACGCCCGGGCCATCGTCGAGGCGACGACTCACTACACGGACTACAAGCTCATCGCGGAATTGTCGAAAGGCCTCGGAGCGCCGATGAAGGGGATTGAACTCTCGACACTGGCGGAAAGCGAACGATTGGCTGTGCGGGGATGGTAAACGTGAGAATCGGAGTCCTGGGCCTTCAAGGAGATGTTCAGGAACATGTCGAGCGGCTTCAGGACATTGGTGCGGACCCGGTGATCGTCAAGCGCCCCGCCGACTTGGCCGGTCTTCGTGGGCTCATTCTTCCCGGGGGCGAGAGCACGACCATCGGGAAACTGATGAGGAAGTATGAGCTGTTGGAGCCGGTGCGGGACATGGGGAGGGCGGGAGTGCCGCTGTATGGGACCTGTGCCGGAATGATTCTGCTGGCGAGGGAGATTGAAGGCGGGGAAGACCCTCATCTGGGCCTGATGAACATTCGGGTCGCGAGGAATTCCTTCGGCCGACAGAAAGACAGCTTTGAAACGGATCTTTCCGTTCGCGGAGTCGACGGGGGGCCGTTCCGGGCGGTGTTTATTCGCGCTCCGCATGTGACGGAAGTCGGTCCGGATGTCGAGGTGCTGGCCGAGTTTGAGGGTCGCGTTGTGGCAGTGCGCCAAGGGAATCTGCTGGCGACGTCATTTCACCCCGAACTGACTGAGGACAGTCGACTCCACCGCTATTTCGCGGAGATGGCCGAAGCGTCAACACCCGCGGTGCAATGAGATCACTCCGGGGCTCTGTGTTCCGGAAGGGTGCGGCGGCGGACCGCCGCGCGCATGGACAGGTGGCCGAGCGGTTGAAGGCGGCGGTCTTGAAAACCGTTAGGGCGAAAGCCCTCGTGGGTTCGAATCCCACCCTGTCCGCCAAAGCCTTATACATCAAGGGGATTCGCGCACTGCCAGTATCGGCGGTGCGCTTTTTTGCTGCCCTGTTGCGATTCAGCGGCACCGGACGTCCCAAGGACATCCCCCCATGCCTCGAAAGTTGAAGTCGGTACGCCAGAGACCGGCGGCCCTTCGTTTTCAGGAGTGTCGAAGCGTGGCCCGGGGAGCTTCTAAAAAGAAGTGGAGGGTTTTGATACAATCGTACTCGTTACGGTATTGGAACTGGTCGGAAAGGGAGGATTGCGGTGGAGCAGTTCATGGTTCATGTCTATGACGCCCTCGGGAACGACTGGACGGTTCTCTTCACGGCCGTCCGGGTCGTGGTGGTCTACGCGGTGCTCCTCACTGCCCTTCGGTGGATGGGGCGACGGCTTCTCGGCCAAATGACGCCGTTTGACCTTGTCACCCTTCTTCTCTTGTCAAACGCGGTACAAAACGCCATGATCGGCCCCGACAACTCCTTGGTCGGCGGTCTTCTTGGCGCGCTTGTCCTTTTGGGATTGAACCGCGTGATCAGCCGGAGAACGAAACTTCGGCATTTCTTCGAGGGCGCTCCCGTTGTTCTCGTCACCCGCGGTCGGGTGATTGAGGATCATCTGCGGCGGGAAGGGATCAGTTTGGATGAATTGCAGGCGGCTTTACGTGAGCACGGGATCGATCGGATCGAAGCGGTCGACACCGCCATTTTGGAGATGGACGGAACCATCTCCGTTATTCCACAGAATTTTCCGACTATACACCGTTTACGGAAGGTGCGCTCGAGCCGCAACCGGTAAAGCGGCGTGTCTTTACACCGGGGCGTCCAACTCTGCGCTCCGATGGGAGGACCGGATTCGAGGTTCCACTTACCGGCGGATGGCCAAATTTCCTCCACTGCACGCGGACGGGTCAAAATCGGCCGCCGGATGCCGAATACAAAATCTTCGCAGTAAGTTGGGGCATACACCTTGTGGTATGATGTTGCCGGAATGTGCCGGACTGCACCAAGTTCGGCACGGGGTTTGCCGGCGACAGAGACGGCCGCCGCTTCTCAAAACTCTCTGCGGATGCGGTGATCACCGGCCGGTGGATGGCTCCTCCGGGCGCCGCGATGAAACAGAAGGGCCCTATGCACTTGGCGGCGTGTCGGTTGGGTCGGCGGGTGACCTACTGCGTTCCCGCCTGCGCCACCACAGCCAGGTCCATGTGCCGATCACCAGGACCACCGCCGTCCAAATGTACCAGTAACCGGTCAGTGCAGCGAGGATGGGATCGATGTGGATCATGAGGGTATGGCCCAAAGAGATGAAAGTCAGAGCCCAGATGATGGACCCGATGGTGGTGTAAAGGATAAAATCGAACCAGGTGATGCGACCGATGCCCGCCATGTACGGTACCGCGTGGCGGACCCCGATGATGTATCGACCGAAGAGCAGCATGAGGATTTTGTAGCGGTCAAACCACCGCTCCGCTTTGACCATCCGGGCCGGTGTGATACCCAGCGGGCGTCCATATTTCATCACAAAATGGCGTCCAAGATACCGACCGACGGCATAGGCGATCGCCGATCCGAACACCGATCCGACGGTGACCGAGAGAACAGCCGGAAGCAGGCACATCTTCCCGGCGGCGATCAGCGTGCCGGTCACGGTCAGGGTGGTTTCTCCGGGAATCGGCAATCCGATGTATTCCAAGGTCATGAGCAGGAACAAACCCCAGTATCCATAGGCCATAAGGGAGGAGACAAATGAACTCATCGATGCACCGCCCTTGGACAGAATCGTTCCGGCTCGGGGAGCCGGGGAACCGCTTGCCGGCGTACACATCCTCTCAGATTCTGCACGGAAATGCAACCGGCAGAACAACGGGAGAGCTCCCTGATAAATGTTCACGTGTACGCCGGCGAACAGTGTCGTCAACTCACAGAGTGGCGAGGTGTATCGATTGTCGAGTCTTGTAGAGGCACTGTCGAGTTTCACCGTCAATTTGGTGCAATCATTCGGCTACGTGGGGGTCTTTTTGGCCATGACGTTGGAGAGCGCCTGTATTCCCCTTCCCAGTGAAGTGATCATGCCCTTCGGGGGATACATGGCGGGGCGGGGTCTATTGAATCTGTGGATGGTGGTTCTTGCGGGCACGGCCGGCAATGTGGCCGGATCTTTGGTTGCTTATTACGTTGGCCTCAAGGGTGGACGGGCCCTCTTGCAACGGTACGGTCGCTACGTGTGGATATCCCCTAAGCATTTGGAACAGGCGGACCGGTGGTTTGCCGAGCGAGGGGAAATCACGGTCTTCCTGGGGCGGCTCCTGCCGGCCATTCGGACATTCATTTCTCTTCCGGCCGGCATCGCAAAAATGCCCGTCGGCCGGTTTATTGTATTCAGCGCGGCGGGATCCTTGCCCTGGGTGTGGGCCCTGGCCTTTATCGGTGCAAAACTCGGGCAGCATTGGGAATCCATTCAGCAGTACATGCACCCGCTGACCGTGGCGGCGGGGGTGGTGATTGTGGCGGCTATCCTCATGTTTTTTGTGCGTGCAAGGGATAAGGAATGAGTCGAGGGGATTGGCCGTTCGCGACGGCCCTGGCCCTTGGTGTTGTACAACCGAGACCGTCGAATGCCGGCGGATCTGAGACCAGACAGGGGGTCGAGATGTGAAACTCTTGGTGGCATTG
>JASBVV010000023.1 GCA_029960885.1 Kyrpidia sp.
GTTTCCTAAACCGCGTCTTGCGGGGGTTCGAGTCCCTCCGGGCGCACCAAAAAAGCCAGGTTTGGCGCGGGTTTCCGGGAACCCGCGCTTTTTTTCTTCGTGGTCACATTTTGATTACACCGACTAGTTATCCGCAGGAGCGGAACCTAAAAGCCCCTCCTCGAATTTCGCCGCCGCGGCCTGTTGGAGACTTGGCATGACGCGGGAATAGGTATCCAGCGTGATCGAGATGTTGGCACATCCCAGTCGCTCGCTGACCGCTTTCGGATGTGTACTCTGCTTCAGGAGCAGTGTGGCATGAGTGTCTCAGGTCGTGAAACCTGATTGGCTTCACGCCGGCTTTCTCACGCAGGGTATACAACGACCGGTCCAAGTTTCTGGCGGTCCGGCCATATGGGGCGGATGGCCTCGGGAACCCTTATGGGCAGGAACCTCTGAAAATTTTAATTGACAAGGATTCCTGTTTTGGATAACTTGCAAGTAGAAAAGGCTCAGAGATTGCCAAGCCCTATCATTCAGGGAGTCAATTTCAGGGAGTAAATTTTTATGAAAAAGCGTACTTTTTCCGCCCCATTCCTCGCGACCGTGTGCCTCGCCGTGTTTCTTTCTTTCGGGTGGAACCCGGTCGCTCGGGCGGACGAGCCCCTGGCGGTTCGAGGTACCGTCGATTTCTCCTCCTGGGATTGGATCCGGCAGGGGACGGCGGTTCTCGACGGGGAGTGGGAATTCTACTGGAACCGGCTGTTGACGCCCCGCGACTTTCTTTCCGGCGCCCCGCCGGGGCCGGTCACCTATATTCAGGTGCCGCAGACGTGGCGCGGGCGGAGCGCCGGCGGTTCACCGCTGTCCGGGCAGGGGTACGGGACCTACCGCCTTGTCATCCGGACGTCGCCGGCGGACGCCGGACGGGAGATGGCCCTTTACATCCGGGGGGTGGCGACCGCCTACAAGCTCTGGATCAACGGGAACATGGCGGCGGAAAAGGGCGTGGTGGCAACCAACCGTCCGGATATGGTGCCGGAGGAATATTCTCAGCCGGTGTTCTTTCATCTGCAGGGAGAACAGAGCGAGCTCATTCTGCAAGTGTCGAATTTTGTCCAACGCAAGGGGGGACTGTGGGAACCGATCTCCCTCGGTACCGCCGAGGAGATCGTTCTGCAGCGGGAACGGGCAGTGGCTTTTGAAACGGGGCTGGTGGGCGTTTTCTTTGCGGTGGGGCTGTACCACTTCGGATTGTTTCTCGCGCGCCGCAAGGAAACATGGGCCTTCTATTTCAGCGGCCTGTGTTTCGCTATCGGCATTCGCACCCTGACCACCGGGGAAACGTTGATCACCCGACTCTTCCCGTGGATTTCGTGGGAAATGTCCACCCATCTGGAGTATTTATCGGTGTGCGTGGCTGTGCTGATGTTGATCCTGTTCACCCATGCCCGCTATCCCGGGGAAGTGAACCTGCGGTGGCGCAACGGTTTCGCGGCGGTCCTGACGGCGTACGGCCTGTTCGTGGCCGTCACCCCGGCCATTGTGTATACATACACCATGTTGCCTTTTCAGCTGTGCGTATTGGCCTCCATTATCGATGTCGTCCGGGTCTTGATTCTCGCCTGGCGGCGGAAGCGATCCGGGGCGTCCCTCGACCTGTTCGCGGGCGCGGTGATGTTCATGTTTGCGATGAATGACGTTCTCTATTACAACCACCTGATCACCTACGGACGCCTCATTCAGTTCGGCATGCTGTTTTACGTCCTGATTGAAGCCTTCTCCTTGGCGCATCAATTTTCTTCCCTGTTCTCCCAGACCGAAAACTTGGCGGTCCAATTGCAACAGACGAACGAGTCCCTGGAAGAACGGGTTCGGGAGCGCACCCGGGCCCTCCAGGAGTCGAACGCCCGGTTGCAACGGACCAACCGCGATCTGTACCGGATGGAACAGGCCCGGCGGCACCTGTTATCCAATATCTCCCATGAATTGGGAACGCCGCTCACCCTGATTCGCGGGTATATCAAGGCGGTTCTGGACCGGGTGGACGAATCGAGAAACGACCAGTTCCTGCGCCTGACCTACGACAAGACCGTGATGATGGAACGGATCATCCGGGATCTGCTCGAACTGTCAAAATTGGAGGCGGGACAAATCGACTTTCATTATCAGTGGGTGCATCCGCTGGAATTTTTCCGGGGATTGTTTGAAAAATATGAGTTTGCTCTTCAGGAGGCCGGCGTTCGTTTCGATTGGACGGTGAAGGGATGGGACATGCCGGGATTTGAAGCGATCCGCGTTGATCCGATCCGCATGGAACAGGTCTTTGCGAACCTGTTGTTCAACGCGCGAAAATACACGGCTCCGGGGGGCCGGATCGAGGTTGTGGTGACCGGAATTCAGGGCCGCACATCGGAGGAGTCGGCGGTGCGGGTCGAGATTCGGGATACGGGCAAGGGAGTTGGCAAGGAGGACCTTCCCTTTGTGTTCGAACGGTTCTATCGGGGCAGAGAGGCCCGCAACAGCTCCCCGGGCAGTGTGGGCCTCGGGTTGGCCATCTGCAAAGAAATCGTCGAAAATCACGGCGGTCAGATCGGGGTGGAGAGCCGGGACGGGGTTGGCAGCGCGTTTTTCTTCACGCTTCCGGCGAGCCGGAGAGCGGAGGGATCCGTTCCCGGGGATCACCCGGATGGAAAGGAGTTCTGGGCATGAACGAGGGGCACAAGGTGCTGGTCGTGGAGGACGATGGAGAACTCCGCGAATTGGTGGAGCTGTACCTGCGAAGCCACGGGTACCGGACGGCGTCGGCGGAAAACGGCCGGCGGGCGTTGGAGCTGCTGTGTCGGGAACAGCCCGACCTCCTGATCCTGGACGTGTTGCTTCCGGATATGAACGGCGTGGAATTGTGCCGGAGGATCCGCCGGAGCTCCGACGTGCCCGTGCTCTTTTTGAGCTGGAAAGGGACACCGGGCGATATTGTGGCCGCGCTGGAGGAGGGCGGGGACGATTATTTGACGAAGCCCTTCGATCCCATGGTACTGCTGGCCCGGGTCAAGGCCCGGCTGCGGCGGCCGGGGAGCGGGTTCCACGACGGCGCCGGGATGGAAAGCGTTCGATTTGGACATGTCGAGGTCAACTTCCGCTCTTTGGAGGTGCGGGTGGCCGGCAAGCGGGTGGATCTGTTCACCAAAGAACGGCAACTGCTGTTTTTCCTTCTTCAGCATCCCGATCAGGTCTTCAGCGCGACCCAACTGCACGAACAGGTGTGGGGCTGGGACGCCTCCAGCGACGAGCGGACCGTGATGGTGCACATCAGCAATTTGCGCAAGAAAATCGAGCCGGATCCGATGCGCCCGCGATATATTCAGACCGTGCGCGGATTCGGATATAAGTTTTCCGGCGAAGGGGAACACGGCTGAGACCGGCCCATGGATGCCCGCGTTTTCGCACCGCCCCCATGCCCCCAAACTGCACCGGCCTGCGGGCTCAAGGAGTCCGATCCGCTGCGTGGGCCCGACGATCGGCAAGTGAACGGGGGTGACGTGAAAGTTTAAGATGGGTGTGCTAAAACTTGAGAAGTGATCGTCCGCCGGTCTGCGGCGATGGATTCATGTGATCGGAGTGATTGCCAAGTGACACCATCCGTTTCGTCCGTTCCTCCCGTTCAGTCTTACACGGCCAGGGACGGCAGTGAACTCAGGCCCCGATACTATCCGGCACAAACGGACCTTGTCATGATGTTGCTCCACGGGATTTCGGGAGACGGCCGGTATTTGCATCCTCTGGCGGAGTATGTTCCGTCCAGCGTTGTAATCCTTGGAAACGGCGTGGCCCCGGTATCCAGCCGGGGCCAGCATACTACCAACTGCGAATGGGCGGAGAACCCGGGGCCGGATTTTGGATCATGTCCACGATCGGAACGGCGTAGGCGATGAGCACCAACGCGGCGGTGATGGAGATCCACAATGGCCATCGCTCGAGAATCATCGGTGTCTTGTGCGAGGTATCCCTGGCCTCCCCGATGGGATATTCGGCCGCCGTTTCCAGACGCGGAGCGAACCACCAGAGGTAGATCACGGTGCCCAAAAAGAGGAGGGTGGATAGAAACAGAAAGATGCTGGCAATCCCCATCACCGGCCAGTACGGCAGCCACGCTTGCACCGCCGGACTGTCGTTGTACGTGGTGAACGCGGTACGCCGGGGTTCGCCCAGCAGTCCCACTATGTGCATGGGCACCGTCATGAGCAGCATGCCGACAAACCACAGCCAGGACTGCAGAATCCCGATGTTGTTGGCCTTCCACGTGAGTTTCCGGTTCGTCAAAGCCGGGACCAGCCAATACGAGATGCCGAAGAAGGTCAGCACGACCGACGAAGATAATGTCATGTGAAAATGGCCCGTCACCCACAGGGTATTGTGCACGATCTGGTTCATCTGATAGCTGGCGTTCACGATGCCGCCCGCACCGCCGGGGATGAACATGACCATACCCAGGAACGGGGCAAAAAATCGCACGTCCTTCCACGGCAGTTTGCGGATCCAGCCGAAACGGCCCGTGGCTCCCTGGGCGCGTCCGGCCATTTCGAAGGTGGCGAACATGGCGAACGCGGTCATCAAGGAGGGGACCACCACGGTCATGGTCAGCACCACCTGAAGAAATTTCCACCCAGCCCCGATTCCGGGTTCGTTTAACTGATGATGGAATCCCACGGGGATGGAATACAAAATGAACAGGATAAACGTGAGCCGGGGAAGGGAGTCGCTGAACAATTTCCCCTTGATGACCTGGGGAATGTTCACGTACCAGTATATGTAGGCCGGCAACAGCCAGAAATACACCAATGGATGGCCAAAATACCAGAAAAGGGCGCGACTGAGCCCCACGTCAATATGGCTGACCCACCCGAGGGACCACGGGATCAGCTGAAAGATGATCTCAATGGCCACACCCAGGGTGGCGATGATCCACAAGATCATGGTGGCCACCGACATATAGGCGAACAGCGGCGAAACCTGACCACGATGACGCCGCCGCCACCGTGCGTAGGCCGTAAAGATCGCCGCGCCGCTCAGCCAACTGCCCACCACGACCAAGGCCATCGCGATGTAAAACCACGGCGTCGCCTTCATCGGCGCGTAAAAGGTGTACAATACCGTGGCATCATTGGTGAGGATGGTGATCAATCCGATGACCGTTCCCGCCACCATCATGACAAAGCCGATCCAGGCCCAGACCCGATCCACAGGATACAGTCTCCCGTCCAGCGTTTTTGCGGTGCCGGAGAACAGGAACCCGACAATGAAAAGGGTGGTAAAAATCAGCGCCAGTGCGACTCCGTGGGCGGTAAGCAGTTGGTAGTATCCAAGGGGTGTGGGTAATTTGATAAATCCCGTCCGTTGAAGCCCCTGCAGCAACCCCGCCGCGGCGCCGATGAAAAGCGCAAGATAGGCCACACCAAGATGGGCGAGAATGAGCACCCGGTCGCTCCGTTCAAACGCGAAACTCGAAGGTCTGGCCTCCCTGGGATCCATGGCTGCCTCGTTCATGTCTGCATGCCTCCTCACTAGGGATGGTCACTTGTGCGGCTACTTGACGACCAGCCGTCCCAACATGGCCTGATGTCCGCTGCCGCAGTACTCGTTGCAAACGATGATGTGATCCGCTTTGTTGTGGAAGGTGGCGGTGTACTCGGTGATGTGGCCGGGCACGACCATGAGGTTCACGTTGGTTCCCGGGATTTCAAATCCGTGAACCACATCCGGACTGGTCACCTCAAAGTGAACGGTGGCTCCAACGGGCACCGTCAGCGTGGTCGGCTGGTACATGAACATCCGGGCGACAACCACCGCCCGATATTCGTTCGGACCGACTTGGTACAAGCCGGGGTGGTCGAAAGGCGGGGTGGTTCGCACCGCCTCCGGGGAGATGGTTTTCATCTGCCCCGGGTTGTGGCACTCCCCATCCCAATGCCATCGCCGCGAGAATCGCCAGAAACACAAACAGGGATCCGGCGCCGATCATGAGCCATATTCGTTCAGACCGCGGCATGTCCATATTGAGCACAGATCCATTCACCACCCTCATGCATTGAGCCGCGTCACATAGAGTCCAAAAATGACAAACCATAAAATGAAAATGAACCCGCCGACCACCAGCACCGACAGCATGGTGTCCTGCAGATTCTCGTCGTCTTTTTCGACCTTTTTCATCTTCTGGATCCGCACTCCTTTCCCTGCGGGCGACGAGAACGGCCTTCTTTTGCAAGTATGGCCGAAAACCGCCAAATTCATCCGGGCACCGTGAGTCCGGACACCGTGAGTGGCAGGAAACAATGAGGAGGTTGGAAACGTGGACCGCTCCGAGGTGCTCAAACGGATTGAGAACAGTGACCGACAAGAGCTGGAGGCATGGAAACGGCATGTGCTCCGCTGTCGGGAGCATTTTATCCGGGATCGAAATGCGTTTGAAGTGGAGGAATGCGACTTCATCCTGGGACACATCGATCGGAGACTGGATGCCCTTGATCCACAAAGAGGGATGAATCAGAGGGATTGAACGGAGCGGTGCGGCTTTCCCAATCTGAGATGCGCCGCCGTCCAGGAGGCAAGACGGCGGGGCCCCGGGCTGAGATCGAACGGTTTGCCCGGGTCCCCCGAACCGCGCATCGCGTGAAATGACCGGCCACTCAGTGGTGCGCTTCCCACCATTTCAGATACGGATAGGGGTCGATGGCCTGCCAAGGCCCGGTGGTCTTGTAGATTCCAAAATGCAGGTGGGTCGGAAATTTCCCCTGGGTTCCCACAGGCCCGTAGCCGGTGTTTCCGACATAACCGATGAGCTGCCCCTTTTTCACCGTCGCACCTTGGACCATCCCCTCGGCATATGTAGACATATGAGCGTAGTAGAACGCCGTGGACCCATCGACCCGGATGGTCAGGCGCCACCCTCCGTATTCGCTCCACCCTTGGTTGATAATCGTTCCCCCTTCGGCCGCATAGATCGGGGTACCCATCGGTGCCAGAATGTCCACGCCGTCATGCCGGCGTTCGGTGGGCCCGTTCGGGCCCCAGGTGCGGATGGCCCCGAAGTTGTCGGTAAACGGTTGATAGCGGCCTTGCGGCAGCGGGAAGAAGCCATCGCGGTACGCCGGAGGAGCCGCCGACGGGGATGCGGACGACGGGGGTACGGATCCGGTGTCGGCGGATGCGGGGGAGGAAAGCGGGACCGTCAGCGTTTGGCCGGGATAGATGAGGTCGCCGGTCAAATGGTTGGCTGCCCGGAGCGCATCCACGGAGACGTGGTAGCGTTGTCCGATTTTCCACAGGCTGTCCCCTTTCACGACGGTATAGACCCGGTCGCTGGGAATGGTGATGCTCTGGCCGGGATAAATCCACGAAGACGTCAAATGATTGGCTTCCATCAGACGAGCCACGGATACATGGTGAGTCCCGGCGATCTTCCACAGGGTATCGCCGGATTGCACCGTGTACGCCAAAGCCGGACTCGGCGCGATCAAGACGGCCGCCGCGGCAATGGGAATCAACCGGCCTTTCATCGGGTTTCCTCCTTGTCCCTTCCGGATGTCTACGGTTAATCTATCAAAAGTCATCGGAATCTGTGAATCACCGATTCATGGCTTGTATGTATTTTTTTTCATGTTTCATTCCAAAAAAGGGGGGATCGGGCATGATTCTGTCCAGTCGATTTTTGCGGCTGACGAGCCCGTACATGCGAGGACCGGATGTGATCGCTGTCCAGAGAAGGTTGACCGTCCTCGGCTATGCCGCCGAATGGGACGGGATTTACGGTCCTGCCACCGCCCGGGCGGTGACCGCCTTTCAACGGTCGACGGGACTTCGACCGGACGGTGTGGTGGGCTCGGCGACCTGGACGGCCCTTGGGATCGGCCCGGTGGAGTGGGGGGGTGGTCGTTTTCGCATCGCCATTGACACGGAACGGCGGGTTCTCAGTTTGTATCAGGAGGGTCGGATGGTGCGGAGTTACCCGGTGGCGGTGGGAAAGCCCTCGACGCCGACACCGGTGGGAGACTGGGTGATCGTCGAAAAAATCCCCAACCCCGGCGGCCCGTTCGGGGCGGCGTGGATGCGCATTTCCGTGCCCAACGGCGGATATGGGATTCACGGGACAGACAACCCGGCCTCGGTGGGCCGGGCGGTCAGTCACGGCTGTGTACGAATGCACAATGAAGACGTGAACCAGGTCTACAACACCGTTCCTCTGGGGACCCTGGTCACGATCACGGGGAAGGTCATCACCACCCGACTCTTGCACATGGGGGTCACGCCGGGCGACGACGTGGCGGAAGCGCAGCGGATGCTCCAGGTACTCGGCATGTACCGGGGCGACGCAGACGGGGTGTTCGGGCCGCTGACCGATGCCGCGGTGCGGGCGTTCCAGCAGACTGCGAACCTCACGGTGGACGGGGTCATCGGTCCTCAGACGGCGGTGGCCCTGCAATCCCGCTATGACATCGCCCTGGGCGACGTGCAACCCTGAAGGCGGGCGGGGCAAGGGAATGCGTTCCGGGACCGGGCGGCCCATTACGGGTGGGCGTTCCCGGTTCTTCCCCGGTATCGGTGGATATGGGGCGGAAGGCCGTTCACTGTGGTGACCCCGGCGAACAAGTGATAATGTCCACCTCCGGGCAGCGGCACAGCCGGCCCCGTCCGGCCGCGCAGGATGTGGGTATGGCCTTGATTCAACGCGGTGATGGTGTAATAATCATGGGTGTGCGGCACACCGCTCGGGGCGGGGCCCGTGGTTCCGGCATACCGGTGCCGGTGCCCGACGTCGTACGACGTGATGCCCGCGAAATCGTGAATGTGCGGCGGGCGTCCGTCCCATTCGATCAGATACAGTTCGTGGCTGTGCCGTTCCTCGGTTCGCTCGTCCTCCCCGCCGGATTCGCCCGGATGATAAAGAATTCCAACGATGGGTTTCTGCATGGGATGTTCCTCCTTTCTTCTGCAACCACTCTATGGATCCATGAGAAAAGGGGAAGGGCCATCGAGCCGGGCGGGGGCGGAATTGTGAGGCGAGGAATGGAAATATAACCCATTGCATCGGCCGGCCGGGGTATGATATAGTGGGGAAACGGAAAGTGGGGCTGTGCCCTTGCAGGATGCGCGATACATGGAACGTGCTTTGGAACAGGCCCGGCGGGCGCGGGCGATGGGAGAGGTGCCGATCGGCGCGGTGGTGGTGGTCGGCCGGCGGGTGGTCGGTGAAGGTCACAACCTCCGGGAGACATGGAACGATCCCACGGCCCATGCCGAGATGGTCGCCTTGCGCCAGGCGGCACAGGCCATCGGCGGTTGGCGGCTGATGGGGGCCACGCTGTACGTGACGTTGGAACCGTGCGCCATGTGTGTGGGGGCCGCCGTATTGGCCCGGGTGGACCGGGTGGTGTTTGGCGCGCCCGATCCCAAAGCCGGAGCGTGCGGTTCGGTGTTGAACGTGGCCGGCGCGCCGCTCAATCACCGCGTGCAAGTCGAAGGCGGCGTGCTCCAGCAGGCTTGTGCCGATCTGCTCGTTCAATTTTTCCGGGATCTGCGCAGGCCGGACGGGCCGCGACATCACGTTGTCCCGCAGGGTGCGGCCCACGATGATGTTCCGCGGAGAGATGTCTGAGTGGTCGAAAGAGCTCGCCTCGAAAGCGAGTAGCCCCGAAAGCCCTCGTGGGTTCGAATCCCACCCTGTCCGCCAAAGCCTTATACATCAAGGGGATTCGCGCACTGCCAGTATCGGCGGTGGATCGATGCGGAGAGATGTCCGAGTGGTCGAAGGAGCACGATTGGAAATCGTGTAGGCGGCAAAAACCCAGCCTCGGGTTCGAACTCCACCTCTCCGCCACTGATCTGCCGCGCCAGGCGGAGGTGGGCGGTGCCCTGAACCCGCAATCCGCTAGAGCGGGGTTGAAGGCTTGTCGTGAGGTGTGCGTCATGGGTGGCCGGCACCGGCCTCGGAGCGTCGACGACCGTCCGCGCGGCGGGTCCTTCCGAACCGTGTCAGGTCCTGACGGAAGCAGCACTAAGGGAGATCGCCCGGGTGCCGCAGGGGTGCCTGGCCCGAGCCACCCGCCGGTGTAACGCCTCGGTGTCCGCATCGAAGACAAGGGCGCGGCAGACCCGGAAAATCCTCTCGGCCGACAGGGCGGGAGGATTTTTTATGTCCTCGTAGAAGTGTAGACGTATGGGAGTGCGGCCTCCGCGGCCGCCATACCGGGCGGGGAGGGACGTGGCTTGTTTCATCGCGAGGGATGGATCGAACGCAACATCGAACTCCTCCCGTTTCCAGCCTGTATCGCGGACGGCGGCGGCGCATTGCTCGCCGTCAACAGGGCACTCGAGGACATGATTCAGCGATCCTTGCGACAGGCGGCGGACAGTGAAGAAGGTCTGGAAACGGCGGTGAAACCCGACCTGTTTGCCAAGATGGTGCGCTACGAGCGGGCGACTCCGGACGGGGAGCGGATTTTTCTGTACATTGCCGAGGACAGAGCGAATTGGGACATCTGGCTCTGGCACTTGATGCAGCCATTCGTCGGCGAGATGGCGACGGGTCTCATCCTGGTCAACTCCGACCTGCACATTCGGGCCGTCAATCGAACGGCAGTCGGGATGTTGGGGTTGGAGCCCGAACAAGCGATCGGTCGGGCGATCCATGAGGCCATTCCCGAATTGGGCGTCGTTCTTCGCCCGGTCGCCCATAAACTGACCACGGAGAATCTCCGCAATATGCTTTTTGATGTCGAAATTGACGGCCAGATCAAACATTGCCTCTTGGACACTCGTGTCGTCGACGGATACGGAGGGTCCGACGACCGAAAAATCCTGTTATTTCTCACAGATATCGGCGAACGATTCGACAGCCAGATTCAACGTCAGGAAAAATTGGCCACGGTGGGCAAGATTGCCGCGGGCATCGCTCACGAGATCCGCAACCCCCTGACGTCCATCAGGGGGTTCCTGCAGATCATGCGGCAGAACTTTATCCGCTTGCGGATGGAGAAGGAGTTTCAGTACACCGAGGTTATGTTGGCGGAAATCGACCGTGTCAACGAATTGGTGGGCGAACTGTTGCTGTTGTCGAAGCCGCGGGACATGAAGTTGGAACCGGTCGAGGTGGAGGAACTGATCACCGGTTTGGCTCCGCTGATCAGCAGCGAAACGATCCTCCACGACATTGAATTTCATCTGTGTATCAAACCGGTGCCCAAGGTGCTGGCCGATTCCGAGATGTTAAAACAGGTCGTCGTCAATTTGGTCAAGAATGCCGTGGAAGCGATGGAACACGGCGGTACCTTGACCATCTGCACCCGGGTCGTCCAGGATGAAGATCTGGTACAAATCGATGTGCAGGATACCGGACCGGGTATTCCCAATTATGTGATGGACCGGATTTTTGACGCGTTTTTCACCACTAAAGAGAACGGGACCGGGCTGGGATTGCCGATTTGCCAGCGGATCATCAGCGATTTGGGCGGAACGATTCGCGTGTCGAGCAAGGGCTACGGCACGACGTTCACGGTCCTTCTTCCCGCGTACCGCGAGAAATGAAGAGGCGCTGGCCGGTTTCGCCCGGGTGTGGTAGTGTATTCGCAGACGGTTGTCGCAGGCCGGAAGAAAGCGAAGAGGTGGGGACCATTGGCCTATCTCGCACTGTACCGGGAGTGGCGGCCGCAGCGGTTCGCCGACGTGGTCGGACAACCACATGTCGTCCGGACGCTGCAAAACGCGCTGCGCACCGGTCGGTTGGCGCACGCCTACCTGTTCACGGGCCCGAGGGGGACCGGCAAGACGAGCGCGGCAAAGATTTTTGCCAAGGCGGTCAATTGCGAGCGCGGGCCGGCGGAGGAGCCGTGCAATCAGTGCGATGCCTGCCGCGGGATCACCGACGGGTCGGTGCTCGACGTGGTGGAGATCGATGCGGCGTCCAACCGGGGCATCGACGAGGTCCGGGAACTCCGGGAACAGGTGCGGTATGCACCCACCCAGGTGCGTTACAAAGTGTATATTATCGACGAGGTTCACATGTTGACCCCGGAGGCCTTCAACGCCTTGCTCAAGACCCTGGAAGAGCCGCCGGAACATGTCGTTTTTATTCTGGCGACCACCGAACCGCACAAATTGCCGGCCACCATCGTCTCCCGCTGCCAGCGCTTTGCCTTTCAGCGGATTCTGGCCGGAGACGCGGCGGAGAGGATGAAAACGATCCTGGAGCGCAAGGGGCGCCGCGCCGAGGATAAGGCGTTGTGGTTGATTGCCCGGGCGGCGGACGGAGGGCTGCGGGATGCCTTGAGTCTGCTCGATCAGGCACTTTCCTTCAGCGAGGATGTGCTCCGCGAGGAGGACGTGCTGGCGCTCATCGGTCGGATGCCGGGGAAGGATTTGCTGCGGGGCATCGAAGCGCTGGCGGCCGGAGATACCGCCGCCGTCCTGTTGTGGAGCCGGGAGCAATTGGACCGCGGGTTCGATGTCGGACCGTTGGCGGCCGCGCTGCTCGATACTCTGCGGGACATCCTTTGGATTCAGACGGCGGCGGACCATCCGGATGTACGGGAGCGGCTGCAATTCGAACCGGAGTTGAAGACCTTCGCCGACCGGCTGGAATCCGAACGGATCCTGGCCTGGATGGACCGGTTGACCGAATTGCAGCAACAATTGCGCTGGCACGGCCAAGCGCGGCTTCTCCTGGAGTTGACCTTGGTCAAACTGTGTATGGTACCCCGGTCGGGGGAGAACGCCGGACCGGGAGATGCCGCGGCCGCTCAGGAATTGGCCGGCCGGCTCGAACGGTTGGAACGGCAGGTCCACCGGTTGTCCTTGGCCTCCGCCGCCGGGGCGCCAACGTCGGGGACCTTGAATGCGGGACATTCCGAACGCCCGTCAACCGGCGCGAAGCGGTTGGGCCGTGCAGATCATCCGCCGGAGGCGGCCGAGGCCCGGGTTGCGGGAGGTGGTAACGAGACGGTCCCGGGAGGCGCCGCGGGCGGAGACGCGCAAGAAGCGCAGGCCGCGGCGCCTCCCGGGATGCGGGACAGTGCCTCGAGGGGCGGTCCCCAGTCGGGGGCTGTCTCCCGGATTGGGGGTGCCGAGCTCGCCGGCACTGCGCGGGGCGGAGAAGCCGGCTCCGGTTCGAGACCGGCCTCCCCCGCGCCTTGGGAAACCATTGGGGAGCAGCTCGACCCGGCGGCGGCGGAGCCGATCCGCGCACGCTGGCAAGAGGTGCTGGACGAAGTGAAACGAAAACGGGTCACGACCCAGGCCTGGCTGCTGGACGGCGAACCGGTGGCCCGGGCGGGCTCTTGGTTGATCGTCGCCTTCAAGAACCAGATTCATCGGGAAACGGTGATGAAACCCATGCACCGCACGGCCGTGGAAGAGGTGTTGCAGGCGGTGTTCGGGGAGCCGCTGTTTCTGTACGCCGTGGCGATTCAGAACTGGGAGCAGGAGTTGGCCGGGCGGGAGCAGGCGGCGGGTGCCGTTTCCCCGGTGCCGGCCGGGACCGGTTCCGAGGGCGACGATGGCCCCGCCGCGGGAGCGGACGATCCGCTGGCTCAACTGGTTGAGTTGTTCGGGCGGGATCGCATCGAAATCATCGGGGAGGAATGAGCGTGAAGAACATGAACCAATTGATGAAACAAGCGAAAAAGATGCAGGAGGAAATGATGAAGGCCCAGGAAGCCCTGGGGGAAAAAACGGTGGAGGGATCCGCCGGAGGCGGCGCGGTGACCGTGGTGGCCAACGGGCACAAGCTGATTCAATCGGTGGTGATCCGTCCGGAAGCGGTGGATCCCGACGATGTGGAGATGTTGCAAGACCTGGTTCTCACAGCGGTGAACGATGCGCTGAAAAAGGCCGACGAGCTGGTCGCGGAGGAGTTGGGCAAATATACCCGGGCGCTCAATCTGCCCGGCTTATTCTGATTTCGATGAAACGCGGTGACGGATGATGATCAGCTTTCCGGAGCCCATCTCGCAGCTCATCGACGGGTTCATGAAGTTGCCCGGCATCGGCCCGAAAACCGCCCAGAGGCTGGCGTTTCACGTGCTGCACATGTCCGAAGAGGATGTGCAACACCTCTCCCGGGCGCTTCTCGCTGTGAAAAAAGATCTCAGATACTGCCGCGTCTGCTGCAATATCACCGATGTCGATCCATGCATGATTTGCCGCGATGAGCTGCGGGATCACCGGCTGATTTGCGTGGTGCAGGACCCCCGGGACGTGGCGGCCATGGAGCGCACCCGAGAGTTTCACGGGCTGTACCACGTGTTGCACGGGGCCATTTCCCCGATCGGAGGGATCGGGCCTGAGGATATTCGCATCAAAGAATTGCTGGACCGGATGAGGGATACCCTTCCGAAAGAGTTGATCGTGGCGACCAATCCCACGGTGGAAGGGGAGGCCACGGCGATGTTTTTAACCCGACTGGTTAAGCCGTTGGGGGTGCGGGTGACCAGGATCGCCCGGGGGCTGCCGATGGGCGGCGACCTCGAATATGCGGATGAACTGACGCTCACCCAAGCACTGGAAGGACGCAGGGAAATCTGATTCCATTGTCATAGGAACCGCACACGGCTTCTATACATCCTTACTGAGGACAGGCAGGCGCATCTCGCCATGGGACGCGGCGGCCGGGGGGAGAGGATGGCATGAAGCCGATTTTTCGTTGGGCGCGGTGCAAACTCCGGGCGGGGCGAGAGATCCCCGGGCAACAGGAAAAGGCGGATTTGTTGCGGGAGATCGAGCGCACCCGGGACGAGTGGATGAGAGCCCTGCATTTGTTGGATAATGTGGTGGAGCCGGAACTGATCGATCACGCCATTTACACGATACAGGCGGCGCAGCGAAAATATGAATATCTGATGCGGGTGGCGCGGAGTCAACAGGTGCAGGCCCGGTCCGAGGACCCGGCGGGTCAAGGGCCGTTTCTTCCCGGGGCGCGGACTGCGCGTCGCAGGCCCCCGTGCTTCAAACGTCCCTGAAAGAAGGGGTTACCCATGGTGGAGTACATGATCACTCGGGCCGAAAGCGGGAAAAAGCTCCATCGATTCCTGCGCCAAGCCCTGCCCCGACTGCCGCTCAGCGGGGTGTACAAATGGATCCGGGTGGGCCGGGTCAAAGTCAACCGAAAAAAAGGCAAACCGGACCTTGTGCTCCGCGAGGGCGATATCGTCCAACTTTTTGTGCGCGATGAGGAATATGCGGAACTGCACCGGCCGGATCCCAAATTTGAGGGTGTGCCGAGGAACCTGGACATTGTGTATGAGGATGACGATATTCTCGTGGTGAACAAGCCGGCCGGGCTGCTCACCCATCCCGATCGGGCGGAGCACCGGGACACCCTGATCAACCGGGTCTTGGCGTATTTGTATGATCAGGGGGAATGGGACGGCCGATCCTTTGCTCCGGCCGCCGCCCATCGCCTGGACCGCAATACCAGTGGAATTGTATTGATCGGGAAACATGCCGAAGTCCTGCGCGATCTCGCTGCACAAATACGCGGGCGACAGGTGGAAAAGCGGTACCTGGCCCTGGTGCACGGCCGCCTGGAGAAACCCGGGGCGTTGAGACGGGCCTTGGTCCGGGATCCTGTCAAAAACCGAACGCGGCCGGTCGCACCGGCGTCGGAATCGGCGGAGGCGATGGCGGCGGAGACGCGATACCGACCGCTGGCGGCGGCCGAGGACACCACCTTGCTCGACGTCACCCTCGTGAGCGGGCGAACCCATCAGATCCGGGCGCATTTGGCGGCTGCCGGTCATCCGCTCGTCGGGGATATCAAGTATGGGGGCAAGCCCGTGAAGGGGCTGCGCCACCAGTTTCTCCACGCATATTTTCTGAGATTGGCCGATGGGCGTTCTTTTACGGCGCCGCTGCCGCCGGAGTTGAGGAAGGTGCTGGGTCTGCTGAGATTCCCGGCGGAGGTTCAGGACCCGGACTCCGATGGGAACCCGCGGCGGGGCGATGCGTTCCGGCCGGAGGCGGACCGCCGGCGGATCTGACCCGGAAGGCCGGGCGCGGCCGGACCGGGGATTTTTATGATCTGAACTTGATATCAGGTAATAAAATCATATAATAAGAGTAACAGTTGCCAAAGGGGGATTCCAGGTGCGGCATGCGGGAATTGTGGGTGTCGGGATGTATGTCCCGCCGGGGACGTTGACCAACCGGGATCTGGAACGCATGGTGGACACGTCGGACGAGTGGATTCGACAGCGCACGGGGATCGAGGAGAGACACATCGCGGATCCCGAGGTGGGCAGCTCGGATCTGGCCGTACAAGCGGCGAAGGCGGCCCTGGCCGATGCCGGATGCGGAACGGAAGACCTGGACCTGATCCTCGTGGCCACCACCACGCCGGACCAGCCGTTTCCGACCACGGCGGTGATGGTGCAGAAGGGGCTGGAGGCATGGCGGGCCGGCGCGGTGGATGTCGGGGCCACCTGTTCGGGGTTTATCTACGGGCTGTCTCTGGCCGGCGCCCTGATTGAGGCGGGGCGCATGGAGCGGGTGTTGGTCATCGGCGCCGAGACCCTGTCGCGGTTGACGAACTGGGAAGATCGCTCCACTTGCGTCCTTTTCGGGGACGGGGCGGGGGCCGTGGTGGTTCAGGCGGTGTCCGAAGGGGGACTTCGGGCGTTTGAACTGGGGGCTGACGGTCGGGGGACAGAATTTTTGAACGCGTGGGTGGGGGGATTCAAAAGGCCCGTGACGGCGGATTTGCTCGACTCGCCCAATCGGTTCATCAACATGACGGGGCGGGAAGTGTTTAAATTTGCGGTCCGTACGATGGAAGAATCGGTGCGCCGGGTGGCCGACCGCGCCTGGGGGAGTCTGGAGATGGATCTGCTCGTACCCCACCAAGCCAATGCGCGCATCATCGAGGCGGTGGGTCAGCGCTTGGGGGTGGCGGACAAGGCGTTGATCAACATCCAGCGGTACGGGAACACGTCGGCGGCGTCCATTCCCATTGCACTGACCGAGGCCAAGGCATCGGGACGTCTGCGCCCCGGCATGCGGGTCGTCCTCACCGGTTTCGGCGGAGGATTCACTTATGCCGGAGCGGCTTTGGAATGGGTCTAAGCCGGTCCACCCGGGCATAGGATGGTGCTGACATCACTGTCCACCCGGGATGAGGAGGGCCGACCATGCCGAGGATCGATCTATGGACAGCGCTTTTGGGAGCCGCTCTCATCATTGCGCTGCTCGCTTATGTGATACGCAATCCCCTGCAGGCCATCGGCCGGTTTGTTCGCGGGCTGGCGGTGGGCGGAGCGGTGATCTGGGCCGCCAATTGGCTGGGGCAGGCCCACCAATTCCATGTGCCGTGGAATCCGTTCACCGCGGCCATTCTGGGGTTGTTCGGCCTGCCCGGAGCACTGGCTCTCCTGTGGCTGCGCTGGTGGCTCCCGGTATGAGGGGGTTCACTGTGCCAGGAGATCCCGCCTCTCGCGCCGGGCGACGCCGGTCCGGAATGCGGCCTCGATCACCACGCGGCTCACGGCTTTCACGACTTTTTTGTTGAACACGCTGGGGACGATGTACGTTTCACTGAGTTCGTCCGCCTCCGCCCCTGCCGGGCGACCGGTGCACGCCGGTGCAAAGATTGTTTATAATGAAGGCGATTTCCGAGGTACTCTTTGGGACGGATGTGATCGGATGCCGACACCATTGTGGGACGCGCTGGTTCGCCATGTTTCCCGCCGACCGGCGGCCTGGCATGTGCCCGGCCATAAAATGGGCCGGGGCGCGCCGCCGGATCTCCTTCGCTGGCTGGGGCCCGGCCTTCGCCTGGATCTCACCGAACTCCCCGGCCTGGATGATCTGCACCAGCCCGAGGGACCCATTGCGGAGGCCCAAGCGCTGGCCGCCCGGGCGGCGGGAGCGGACGAAAGCTTTTTCCTCGTGGGCGGGAGCACCGCCGGCAATGTCGCCCTTTTGTTGGCCTCGTGCGAACCGGGGGAAACGGTGTTGGTGGCCCGCAATGTCCACCGTTCGGTGATGTCCGGCCTGATCTTGGCCGGAGCTTCCGCAATCACCGTGGCGCCGGATTGGGAGGACGAGGTGGGAATACCGGGGGGTGTGCGGCCCGAGGCGGTGGAACGGGCTTTACAGGCTCATCCCGAAGTGCGGACGGTGATCGTGACCAGCCCGACGTACCACGGCATCTGCAGTGATCTGGCCAGGTTGGCCGAAGTGGTCCACCGGTGCGGGGGTCGGCTTTTCGTGGATGAAGCCCACGGCGCACATGTTTGTTTCGTGCCGGGGAGCCCGCCCTGCGCCCTGGATTCCGGAGCCGATGCGGCCGTCCAGAGCTGGCACAAGACGGCCGGTTCCCTGACCCAGTCCGCCGTCCTTCACGTCCGGGGAAACCGGGTCGATCGGGCGCGGCTGCGCCAAGCCTTGGCCCTCGTTCAATCATCCAGCCCCTCTTATCTTTTGATGGCGTCCCTGGATCTAGCCCGGCAGTGGATGCTCGAAGAAGGAGGACGGCGATTGCAGGAGGCCGCCCGGGCGCTGGAGGAACTGAGAAGAGGCCTCGAAAATGGGAATGGGCTGGTGCCATTGACGAAGGAGAGGGCGTGCCGGGCGGGCGGAACGGATATTGACGGCGCCCGGCTGACATTGGGGGTGGGTCCGTCCGGAAAAACGGGGCTCGAATGGGGAGCGGCCCTGCGCAGACGGAACACCTGGGCCGAGTTGGAGGAGCCCACGGCGGTCACCTTCGTGGCGGGGCCCGGGGATGACGGCGTGACCGTGGGGAAACTGGCCCGGGTTCTGGAGGATGTGCGGCGGGAAATGGCCGATTCCCCGGTGCGCTCCGGTTCGGGGTTATCCGCGCCGGGGCACCGGCCCTTTTCCGGAACAGGCTGGACGGCACTGCTCAAGGAACTTTGGCGGCAGGAGTCCGCGGGCGAGGCCATCCGGCCGTGCCTGGGGCGGGCGATCGCCGGGCGAATCCCGGTGGAACAGGCGGTGGGGCGGCGGTGCGGACAAGCGGTGATTCCCTATCCTCCCGGTATTCCGTTGCTTTTGCCGGGCGAGCGCATCCAACCGGTTCATGTGGAATTGATCCGGACGGGCCGGGCGTTGAACGTCCGCATGCAGGGCGTGCCCGACGGGCCGCCCACGGTCGCGGTGATGGAGGAGGCACGGGAGTGACGGGGATATTCATCACTTTTGAGGGGCCGGACGGGGCGGGCAAATCCACCCAGGTCGCCCGTTTGTCGGAGCGCCTTCGCGGGGTGGGCATACGCTGTATCACGACCCGGGAACCGGGGGGCACGGCCATCAGCGATCGGATTCGGTCCATCCTCCTCGACCCCTCCCACCGGGAGATGGCTCCTCGAACCGAGGCCCTGCTCTACGCGGCCTCCCGAGCGCAGTTGGTCAGCCAGCTTATCCGTCCGAGCCTCGAGGGCGGAGCGGTGGTGATCTGCGATCGATATGTGGACGCCAGTCTGGCGTACCAAGGGGCTCTGGGACTTGACCGAGAGGCGCTCCGCGCCCTGAACCGGTGGGCCACCGGCGGGTTGACGCCCGACCGCACCTACCTGCTCGACGTGCCGGCAGCCCTGGGGCTGAATCGGGTGAAAGCGGCCCGTCGGGCGGCGTTCGGAGGGGTCGACCGGATCGAAGAGCGCGATGTGGGCTATCATGAAGCTGTGCGCCGGTGGTTTTTGGACCAGGCCCGCCGATCCCGCCGTTATCTTTTGATTGACGGCACGCGGTCGGTCGACGAGGTGGCGGAGGAGATTTGGCAGGATGTCCGGGTTGTCTTGAATCTCTGAGGAGGTGGCGCCCATGCGCCTCGTGATTGCGGTGGTCCAGGACAAAGACAGCGGACGATTGGCGGCGGAGTTGGTCAAGCGGGGATACCGCGCGACCAAACTGGCCAGCACCGGCGGGTTTCTCAAAGCGGGCAACACCACATTTCTGATCGGGGTGGAAAATGATCAGGTGGACAATGTGGTGGACTGCATCCGCCACAGTTGCCGGGCGCGGGAACAGGTGGTTACCCCCTTTGCCCCTGTGGGAAACGTCGAGGCGGTGATGCCCGCGCCCATCGCGGTGCAGGTGGGAGGGGCAACGGTGTTTGTGCTTGACGTCGAACACTTCGAACATTTTTGATGAACCGGCGGCCGGGCGGCCGGGCGGCCGGGCGGAAGGCGGGAGGCGGTGGCGTGCGGGTGGATCAGACGCTGACCCAGTGGTGGCAAAGCCGGGACGCCGGCCAGTTCCCCGCGGCCGGAGAGTCGCTCAGAACGTCCTTTGGACAAGTTTTTCAGGTCCAGATGGAGCGACAGGGGCGGGAACAACTGGAGGGGGCGCTGAAACGCATGGATGCCGCCGGGGGACGGTTGTCCGAGCGCATGAGTTTGGAGGATCTGAGAAGGTATAAAGAAGCGTTGAAGGAATTTCTCGAACTCGCCGTTCGGTTCGGTTTTGTCTTGAAAGAAGAGACCGGTCGGAACCGGCGGGGCAGGCCGCAGTTGTACAAACTGTTGGCCGTGCTTGACGAACATGTGCTGGAGATGGCCGACATCCTTCGGGGGCCGGAGCGGGATCGCCTTCGGCTTCTGGCGTTGATCGGAGAAATCCGCGGTCTGCTCGTTCACGTGACGGTATGACCCCGGGACGGCGGCCTGCCGAGCGGTGGGGTCAAGGGATGCGGACAAGGTGACCGGTGAAGCGGCCGAAGGGGTGCGAGAGCATGGGATGGGGCGGCGGATGGGATCAAGTGAATCGGTGGCTGAATCTCGGCAAATGGGCGCACGCGTATCTGTTGGCGGGTCCGGAGACGGGGGGGCAGGAAGCGGCCGCCGATCATTTTGCCGCAGGGATTTTGTGTGAACATGACGAACAACGGCCGTGCGGGCAATGCGCTTCGTGCCGACGGCTGGCCCACGGCAACCACCCCGGGTTTGTCCGGGTACGACCTGAGGGCAGCCATGTCAAACTGGAACAGGTGCAGCGCCTTCAGCAGCGCTTTTATCTTCGGGCGGCGGAAGGCCAACATCGGGTGTGCGTGGTGCACGGGGCGGATCGGATGACTCCCGAGGCGGCCAATGCGTTTCTGAAATTCCTTGAAGACCCGGTCCCCGGAGTGGTGGGGATCCTGACCGCAAACCGGTTGGAAGGTGTGCTCCCCACGGTGCGATCTCGATGCCAGACGGTCCTTTTTTCCCATGCCGGGCCCGACATCCTTCGGGAGTATTGGATCCGCAGGGGTACCGGCGAGGAAAAGGCGAGGTTGTTCGCCTACTTGAATGTGGCGCCGGAGGATGAAGGAAACGGAGGCGCGGCGGGACCGGAAAGCGCGTCGGACGCGGACCGGCCGAGTCGCTGCGTTCGATTTGCGGAGATCGCGGAATGGGTGGTAGAATGGGTGCAGGCGGTTGAGGGGCGGCAGGGCAATCCGATGCTGGACCTCCTGATCCGGGTGGGGCGGGAAAAGTGGTCCGAGACGGAGTGCGAGTGGCTTCTCGACGTGCTGGCTTGTTGGTATCGCGATGTGCTCTATACCTCGCTGGGATTGTCGGATGAAGTGGTGTTTGTCGACCATCGGCGCGAACTTTCCTCCCAAGCGGCGCACCATGCGTCGATCACGGCTGTGACGGGGAAGCTGCAGGATGTGATCGCCGCAAAACGACGCCTGCAGGTCCATGCCAATCCGCAATTGGCGTTGGAGTGCATGGCTCTGAGGCTGCAGGGGGAATGAGCAGGGATGTACACTGTGGTCGGTGTCCGGTTCCGGCCGGCAGGGAAATTGTACTATTTCGATCCCGGTTCCGAGATCGTGAATCAGGGCGACTGGGTGATCGTTGAAACGGCCCGCGGCGTCGAGTACGGGGAAGTGGGCTTGCCGCCCCGCGAGGTGTCCGAGAACGAAGTGGTCCTGCCGCTGCGCCCGATCATGCGGGTGGCCACGGCGGAGGATGAACGGCAGATGGAGGCGAACCGCAAAGCGGCCAAAGAGGCCCAGCGGGTCTGTCTGGACTTGATCCGGCGGCACGGTTTGCCGATGAAGCTGGTGGATGGGGAATACACATTTGACCGCAATAAACTGATATTCTATTTCACCGCCGAGGGCCGAGTGGATTTCCGCGAATTGGTCAAAGACTTGGCTTCGGTGTTTCGCACGCGAATTGAGCTCCGGCAGATCGGCGTACGGGATCAGGCCAAGATGATCGGCGGGATCGGCCCCTGTGGCCGGGTGACCTGTTGTTCCAGTTGGTTGGGGGAGTTTGCCCCGGTTTCGATCCGCATGGCGAAAGATCAGCAGTTGTCGCTCAATCCGTCAAAGATTTCCGGGCTATGCGGGCGGCTGATGTGTTGTCTGAAGTATGAGGCCGACTCGTACGCAGGGGTGGGGCGGACGACCAGCGCATGAATCCCCGCAGTCGGGCAACGGGGTGTTGATCTTGGATAAACAAGCGGTATTCGCTGAAGTGGCCAATGTCGAAGAGCGGATCGGAGAACTGTACGCCCAAGTTGGAAGCCTCAAGCGCAAGATTGTCGAATTGATCGAGGAAAACCAGAAACTGACTTTGGAGAATGCCAAACTGCGGAAAATTCTCAATCAATTGCGCCGGGAAGAAGAAGTCCATCCCGGTGACGGTTACGACAACCTGGCACGGATTTATCACGACGGGTTTCACATCTGTCATGTGCGGTTTGGGAGCTTGCGCACCGATGGCGACTGTCTGTTCTGCCTTTCGTTATTGAATAAAACCGGGTGAAGGGGCGGCGTGAGCCGCTCTTTCTTTGTGGAGGTGGTGCGATGGACAGCCGGTTTTCCTTTGAAGGGGAAAAGGAACGGGGCTTGGTGTTGGTGGCGACGCCCATCGGCAATCTGGAGGACATCTCGGCCCGGGCTCTGCGGATACTTCGGGAGGCGGACGTGATCCTGGCCGAGGACACCCGGCGTACGCGGCAGTTGTTGGCCCATTTTCAGATCCCCGGCGCCCGCTTGGTGAGTTATCACGAGCACAACCGGGCGAAGCGGGAGCCCGAGGTCCTAGCCTGGCTTCGGGAGGGGCGGCTGGTGGCCTTGGTTGCCGATGCCGGAATGCCCGGGATCTCCGATCCCGGCGCGGATCTGGTGCGCGCCGCGCGAGATCGCGGGTTTCCCGTCACGGTGGTGCCGGGACCCTCTGCGGGGGTGGCCGCCCTGGTGATCTCGGGGCTGCCGGCGGAGCGGTTCGTGTTTCTCGGGTTTTTGCCCCGCTCGGGCCGGGCGCGGACCGAAGATCTGGATCGGCTCGCCCAATTTCAAGAAACGGTGATTCTGTATGAATCTCCCCACAGGGTGCGGCAGACGGTGCGCGATTTGGCCCGGCGGCTTGGGGAGAGGCGCGCGGCGGCCGTGCGGGAGTTGACCAAACGGTACGAACAGGTGGTTCGGGGGACGCTGCCGGAGCTCGCGGGGTGGCTGGATCGGGAGGAGCCAAAGGGCGAGTGGGTGATCGTCATACAGGGGGCCCGTCCGGAGGAGGCGGGGCCGAGGGCCGCGCCGGAGGAGGGAGGGGGGGATTGGGAGGACTGGTGCCGCGAGGTGGACGACCGGGTCGCCCGGGGGGCCAGCGTCCGGGATGCGGTCCGGGAGACGGCCCTGCGTCACGGGATCGCCCGGAGGGCGCTCTACCGGGCGTATCTGCGGCAATCCGCCGGGACCCCCTGAGTCTGTCCCGGAGCGGGGCGGCGGCGCGGGGACGCGCACAAAAAAAGCCCGGCCGCGCGGCGGCCAAAGGCCAAGGTATCCTCTGTCGGTGATCTGTTCGTGTCTTGTCCCGGTCGACCGGGGCGGCTATTTGTTCATCTCGGCGATACAGGATGGACAGATGTTGCGCCCTTTGAAATGGATGATCTCGTCGGCGTTTCCGCAAAAGATGCAGGCCGGCTCGTACTTCTTGAGCACGATGCGGTCTCCGTCGACATAGATTTCCAGGGCGTCTTTGACGCCGATGCTCAAGGTGCGCCGGAGCTCGATGGGAATGACGACACGTCCCAGCTCGTCGACCTTGCGGACGATACCTGTGGATTTCACATTCCTCTCCCCCTATAAAATGCCTGAATGTTGACATCTGGTCACTGCATCCTGAGTGTACCAATTACTGCCATAACAGTCAACCCAGATTTAGAAAAATAGGGCTAAAGTCCTATCCAGGATGTTCCGAATGTGGGACTTCTGTGGAGGCGCGTTTTCTTGACCTGTTCGGACTGTGCATGGTAAAATTTTGAGAACAGGACAATCGCTCCCTCTCGTCCTGGGGACGAGGGGTTTTTTGTATGGGGATCTCGGGAGGTGCCTTATGGGTCGCAAGACGTTTTACATCACCACGCCCATCTATTATCCGAGCAACAAACTGCACATCGGCCACGCGTACACCACGGTGGCGGCCGATGCCATGGCCCGCTACAAGCGGCTGCGGGGTTTCGATGTGATGTATCTGACGGGCACGGATGAGCACGGCCAAAAGATCGAGCGCCGGGCTCGGGAGGAAGGGATGACGCCCCGGGCATTCGTGGACGACATTGTGGGGTGGATCCAAGAGCTCTGGAGGAAGCTGGACATTTCCTACGACGACTTCATCCGGACCACGGAGCCCCGGCACAAAAACGCGGTCCAGCGCATTTTTCAGCGGCTCATGGACCAGGGGGACATTTATCAGGCCGATTATGAGGGCCTCTACTGCACGCCGTGCGAGTCGTTCTGGACGGCCCGCCAGGCGGAAGGGGGACGCTGTCCGGACTGCGGGCGGCCGGTGGAACTGGTGAGGGAAAAGAGCTATTTTTTCCGGATGGGCAAGTATGTTCCCAAGTTGTTGCAGTACTACGAAGAGAACCCGGAGTTTATTCAGCCCGAGTCCCGAAAACACGAGATGATCAACAACTTTCTCAAACCGGGCCTGGAGGATCTCTGCGTCTCCCGCACGACCTTCGACTGGGGAATTCCCGTTCCCGGCGATCCGGACCATGTGATCTACGTCTGGATCGACGCGCTGAGCAATTATATCACGGCCCTGGGGTATTTATCCGACGATCCGGTCCAGCGTGAGAAGTTCGAGCATTACTGGCCCGCCGACGTCCACGTGGTGGGCAAAGAAATCGTCCGATTCCACACGATTTATTGGCCGATCGTGCTCATGGCGTTGGGGCTACCCCTCCCCAAGAAGGTGTTCGGCCACGGCTGGCTGCTCACTCCCCAAGGCAAGATGTCCAAGTCCAAAGGGAATGTCATCGACCCCAATCTCCTCCTGGACCGATACGGTTCCGACGCCATCCGGTACTTCCTTTTGCGAGAGATTCCCTTCGGTGCGGACGGCGTGTTCACCCCGGAAGCCCTGATCCAGCGGCTAAACTTCGATTTGGCCAATGATCTGGGGAATCTGCTGAACCGCACACTTCCGTTGATCGAGCGGTACGCCGGCGGTCGCATCCCGACCCCCACGCGGATCCAGGAGCCGGACGGGGAGTTGCGGGGCATGGCCGCGGAGACGGTGACCCGGGTGGAGGAAGCCATGGAGAAGATGGAGTTCTCCACGGCTCTTGCGGCCATCTGGCAATTGCTCGGGCGAGCCAACAAATATATTGACGAAACCGCGCCCTGGGCCGAAGTGAAAGCGGGCCGAGGGGACCGTGCGGAGACCGTGCTGTATCATTTGGCGGAGGTGCTCCGGATCACGTCCATTCTTTTGCAACCGTTTCTTACCAAGGCGCCGGCGGAGATTTGGCGGCGCCTGGGATTGTCCCCGGGACCGCACACCAGTTGGGACAGCGCAGGGATGTTCGGGACGTTGCCCCCAGGGTTGCCCGTGTATAAAGGGGACCCGCTGTTTCCCAGATTGGATTTGGAGGCCGAAGTGCTGGCGATCGATGAGGCCACGGGAGCTGTCAGCCGGCAAGGGGCGGAGCCGGTGTCCGAAACGGGCGAGGCCTCTCCACACTCCGGCGGTGCGGCTGGGGCTCCGGAGAACGATGCCGGGGCCGGTTGCGCGGCGGGAACGGAACTCATCGGAATTGAGGAATTTCAGAAGATCGACATGCGGGTCGGGCGGATCGTCGAGGCCGAACGGATCCCCAAAGCGGATAAGCTGCTCAAACTGATGATTGATCTGGGGAGCGAAGTGCGGCAGGTGGTCTCGGGAATCGCGAAGTACTATGCGCCGGAAGATCTGATCGGGCAGCGGGTGGTGGTGGTGGTGAACCTGAAGCCGGTCAAATTGCGGGGCGTCGAATCCCGTGGGATGATTCTGGCCGCATCGGAAGGTGACCGCCTGGTGCTGACCACCGTTTCGGACGATATCCCCCTGGGGACGAAAGTAAAATAGAGGGGGAGGCGATGGAGATGGAGCTTTTTGATTCCCACAGTCACCTGAACGACGAGGCCTTTGCCGGTGATGTGGCCGAGGTCGTCGCCCGGGCGGAGGCGGCCGGGGTTCGGACGGTGGTGGTCCCCGGTTATGACCTTCTCTCGTCGGAGCGGGCCGTGGAACTGGCCCAAGGGTTTGATACCCTTTACGCTGCGGTGGGCATTCATCCCCACGAGGCGGCGTCTGCCGACGACGCAGCCATGGATCGCATTCGAGAATTGGCCCGGGGCGCCGGCGGTCCGGGAAACGTGAGATCGAGGCAAACTATCATTACGATCATTCCCCAGGACGTGAAAGTTTTTGAGCGGCATCGCCCTGGCCAGGAGTTGAACCTTCCGTGATTGTCCATGATCGAAGGCGCACGCCGATACCGTGGAATGGCTCCGGCGCGCCGGGGCCTCGGAGGTCGGCGGCGTGATGCACTGTTTCTCCGGCAGTTGGGACATCGCCCAGGAGTGTTTGCGCCTGGGCTTTTACCTGTCTTTTGGAGGACCGGTGACCTTTAAAAACGCCCGCCGTGCCCGGGAGGTGGCGGCCCGGGTGCCGGAAGACCGGCTGTTGATCGAAACCGATGCTCCCTATCTCACTCCGGAGCCCCACCGCGGCAAGCGAAACGAGCCGGCACACGTGGCCCTGGTCGCCGGAGCCCTGGCCGCGGTCCGGGAGACGGACCCGGAACACTTGGCTTGGGTCACCCGGGAAAATGCCCGCCGGCTGTTCCGGGTGCAGCGATGACCGAGAAAAGCAAGCCCCGGGTGGCGGAAGTGGTCGTGGTGGAAGGATGGAGGGACAAAGCCGCGGTGGACAGGGCGGTGCGGGCGGATGTGGCCGTGACCGGGGGAACCGCGGTTTCCCCCGGGCTCATCGGGTTTCTTCGGCGGGTCTCCCGGGAACGAGGGGTGATCGTCTTCACCGATCCGGATCCGATGGGGGAGTGGATCCGCAGGCGGATTGCCGGCAAAGTGCCGGGGTGCAAACACGCATTCCTTTCTCCGGAGGAGGCCACGGACGGTCGGGATGTCGGCATCGAACACGCCAATCCCGCTTCGATCGCCCGGGCGCTGGTTGCGGTGCGGACCGAGACCCTCGACCGTCCTTGGGCGATCTCCTGGGAGGAGATGATCGAGGCCGGCTTGGCGGGCAGTGGCGGCGCATCCGACCGCCGGGCGAACGTGGCCCGCCGTCTGGGGATCGGGTACGGCAACGCCAAAGCCTTTTGGAAACGGGTCAATATCCTCGGGGTGGCCCGGGAAGAATTTTGGGCGGCGGTTCGGGCCTGCGAAGGCGGGACGGACCGTGGCTGAGCGGCGATCTTCCCCGCCTCCGGCCACGGCACTCCTGAAACGGTACGGACTGCGTCCCAAAAAAGCGTTGGGCCAAAATTTCCTCATTGATGAGCGGATCTTGGACCGGATTGTTCAGGCGGCCGATCTTCACGGCAGTGAGGCGGTATTCGAAGTGGGACCGGGGCTCGGTGCATTGACCGCGCGGCTGGCGGCGGCCGCTTGGAGGGTGCTGGCGGTGGAAAAAGACCGCGGGTTGGCATCGGTTCTCGATGAAGTGTTGGCCGATTTTGAGAATGTCCGGCTGGTGTGGGGGGATGTGTTGAAACTGGACGTGCGTGGAGAGTGCGCCGACTTTTTTGGAGATCGCCCGGTGCGGGTGGTGGCGAACCTTCCGTACTATGTGACGACTCCGGTCATGATGAAGTTGCTGGAGGAAGGCCCCCCCGTCGACCGGATGGTGCTCATGGTCCAACGCGAGGTGGCGGAGCGGCTCACCGCCTCGCCCGGTACCAAAGCGTACGGCGCCTTGACGGTGGCGGTGCAGTGGTATGCGCGGCGAGTGGACACCGTGATCCGGGTGCCGGCCGGCTGTTTTTTGCCGAGGCCGGCCGTGGACTCCGCGGTGGTTCGGTTGATGTTGCGGCCGCGGCCCGAGCCGGAGACCACCCGATGGTTGTCCCGGGTGGTGCGCGCCGGTTTTGCCCAGCGGCGGAAGACGCTGCTGAACGCGCTCTCTCACACCCTGGCCTCCGGGGACCGGAGGGTCATCGAACGAGCGCTGGGCGAAGCGGGCCTCAACCCCGAACGACGGGCCGAAACGTTGTCCTTGGAAGAGTTTGTGCGATTGGCACGGTCATTGGCCGGTCTCGTCTATCCCAAATAATGCCATGGGGCGGTGGAGATCGTGGAATTCTGGAACCCGAGTAAAGGGAGCCTCAGTTTGGAGCAGGTCGTGGCCGACATCGTTGCCTTCATGGCGGAGGCTCCCCAGGAAACGTATCGCCTGATCATCGGGACGGACTCACAAAACCGCCCCGCCCAAGGGACCACGCTGTTCGCCATGGCGATCATCATCCACCGGGTGGGCAAAGGGGCGCGGTACTATTTTCACCGGGAGTCCCGCCGGATCATTCGGTCCCTGGCCCAGCGCCTGTACACGGAAGCGGCCATGTCTGTGGAATTGGGGGAGAATGTGCAACACTATTTGCGCGAGGCCGGAGCCCTGCGGGATATAGAGGTGCACCTCGACATTGGGGAAGAGGGGGCCAGCCGACAGTTGATCCGGGAAGTGGTCGGCTGGGTGACCAGCAGTGGATACACGGCCAAAATCAAGCCGGACTCCTTCGGCGCGTCCAAAGTCGCCGATAAATATACCAAGGCTTAGTTTTGCCGCAAAGGGCGGTGTTCGACGTGGAAACCTTCTTGAAAACCATTTCGGCGCTGCGGGGGTCGAAGGTCCTGTTCCTGTGCCACGATCAGGCGGACAGCGACGCACTGGGAGCGGCTTTTGCGCTTGCCCAGTGGATCGGGGGCGTCGTGGGCGTACCCCGGGAGCCGGCCATTCACACCCGGCGGCTGATCGAAGCAACCGGTATGGACCCGGTCAAGACTCCGGACCCGGAAGCGTATGACGCCGTCGTGGTGGTCGACGCCGCCGACGCCTCTCAACTGGAGCCCGCCGTGCCGAAGCGGTTTTACTTGATCGACCACCATCCGGACAATCAGTTGGTCTCTCACGCGGCCGCCGCCCTGTACGATCCGGTGTCGTCCACCTGTCAATTGGTGTTCCGCCTGTTGAAGCGGGCGGGGGACCATCCCGGCCGGGAGGCGGCTTTGGCCCTGGCCGCCGGGATCCTGACCGACACGATCCACTTTCACAAGGGAGATGCCGAGTCGTTTCGCGCCTTCGGTGAGTTGCTGGAGATCGGCGGAATCTCCTACGAAGACGTCAAACGCCTTTATCTGGATGATCAGCGGCGAGACCGCGAGGTGATTCTGCGCGCGGCCCTGGGATCCCGGTGGGTGAAGCTCGGAGATTACAACATCCTTCTGGCGGAAATCCGCACCAACATTCCCACCTTTGTCGCCCGGGCACTCCTCGACCTCGGGGCCGACATGAGTGTGGTGGCTTACGAAGGCCCCGAGGGGCTGGAGGTGCGCACCTACATCCGAGAAGAGATGGCGTCCGCATGCTCCCTGGATGCCGTTGATCTCATGCGGGCGGTGCCCGGGGTGAACTCGGGACAGGTCTGGGGGTATCGGCAGTTCGCGGCGTTTCGCCGCCGGGATACCATGCCGGGGGTGTTGGATCATATGATCGAAACGCTGAAATCCCGCCTGGTCACCCCCCGCGGATAGAGGCGGCCAGGGCGGCCAGATGGTCCCACCGCCGGTTCCGGTGGGCGCCGATATACGTGGTTCCTGCGAATCGGCGGGTGCGGGGCCGTCCGTCCAGAAGACACAGTGCTTCCACCGTGTCCCCGGTGACCGCTTCGATCACCGCGGCCCGGTGTTCGCTTCGGCGGTGGGCGGAGGCCAGACGGGCCAGAGGGCAGCGGGCCAGGACTTCCACCCGCAGGCCGAGCCGGGCGGCGTGGGCCAGAAGGGTCGGAGGTTTGGCCACGTCGGGCAGGGGTACCGCCCGCAGCAGACGGGCCGAGAGAGAAAGGGGGCCGAGACTCGGGTGAACGCCCGCCAATCGGCCGCCGAACGGCAGCTCTTTTTTCAGTTTTCGCCACAGATGGTCGAGAGCCGGATCGGGGAATCGATCCACGCCCAGATCCCACAGGGCGACGTCCACGTCAAAACGCTCGACATCCCGCATGAACCGCCGCAGTTCGTGGCGGACGTCGCCGATCCAATCCCCGTCGTACCAGAGGGTGTGCGGAGCTCGCCGGGCCAGGGCCACCGCCGCTCCCACCGCCCGGGGCACGTCCACCCCCAGGGGGTGGGGCCAATCAAGGATATGGACTCGCGGATCGCCCATCGATCGAATGCGCCTTTCGGTACCATCCCGGCAGCCGTTGGCGATGACGACGACGGGATCGGCGCCGGCGCCGAGGACGGTCCGAAGGGCGCCCACGATCCGCCCCGCCTCATTGTGGGCCGGCATGACACAGAGCACGTCGGTTCCTCCCTTCCCTTTCTTATATGCCGTGGATTGAACCCGGAGCCTCCGACACCCGCCGATCGGCTCCCGCATAGGATGCGGTAGGCGGCATTGAGCAGACGGCATCGGGCGGCGGCTCGATGCCGGCCGGGGAGAGGGGAGGGCCGATCTTGTGGCAACCGGGAGACGTGGTGGCGCGGAAGTCTTACGGTAAGGATTTGTGTTTCGTGGTGGTGGAGGTGGATGAACAGGCCCGCATCGCGGTACTGAAAGGCGTGGACGTCCGGCTCATTGCCGATGCCCCCTTTGATGACCTGGTGGCGGTCGGCGAAGAGGAACTGCGCGCGTACCTTTCCGACGAGTCCCGGGCGGAACAGGAGTCCCTGCAACTGGTTCGCCGGCGTCGGGAGTTGGAGGCCGACAAAATTCGCATGCGGACGGAGACGAAGTTTCGCCAGGCCCATGATTTTTTTGAACGCCCCGGCCGGGTTCTCCATCTGGACGGAGACGGCGCGTACTTGAACAAGTGTCTTCAGGCGTATCGGGATCTCGGCATCCCGGCCGAGGGGCGTCATATGCCGGAATCCCGTATGGCGGAAGCATTGCCCGAATTGTTGGACCGGCATCAACCGGATATCCTGATCTTGACCGGGCACGACGGCCTGCTGCGAAAAGGCCAGGATCTGATGAACATCTTGAATTACAGAAACTCGGAACATTTTATCCGCGCTGTCCGGGTTGCCCGGCGATGGGAGCGGAGTTTGGACGACTTGATCATTTTCGCCGGGGCATGCCAGTCCCATTATGAAGGACTGTTGGAGGCCGGCGCGAATTTTGCCAGTTCGCCCCACCGGATTTTGATTCACGCCCTGGATCCGGTGTTGATCGCCGAAAAGATTGCGTACACGCCGATCAATCAGACGGTGAACATTTTCGATGTGGTGCGGTCCACCATCACCGGGACGGACGGGCTCGGGGGCGTGGAGTCCCGCGGCAAGTACCGCATCGGCCTTCCCCGGTCTCCGTACTGAGTCTGCCGGCCGGGAAAAAGGTGTATAATGAAGCCGATTGAGATCGAAGGTGCAGATTCAGGGGGTGTGAGGGCATCGATGAAACTGGGAATGTTTGCGGTGGATGGGGAGGCCCGATTGGGATTGGCCTGGGGTGAGAACCGGGTGGTGGATGTGGCGGCTGCCCAGCGGAAACTCTCGGAAGCCGGCCTGGTTGCCGACGGACCGGTGGCCGGAGGGGATCTTCTCTCGGTGATCACCGAATGGGACGGCCCGGCCGGACAAGCTCTGCGGGCACTTCACCAGGCCCTGGCGGCGGTCGGCAACGCCCCGTGGACGCCGGCGGGGGGCGGGGTGGTTTTTGATCCGGAAGAGGTCGAGATGTTGCCCCCGCTGGGTCGACCGGGCAAAAACGTTTTGTGTTTGGGGAAGAACTATGAGGAACACGCCAGGGAGGTGAATTCGGACCGACCGGAATATCCCGTGGTGTTTTCGAAGGCCACCACCTCCCTGACCGGGCACGGCTCCGGGATTCTGCGCCACCGCGGGGTGACCGACCAACTGGATTACGAGGGTGAATTGGCCGTGGTCATCGGGCGCACGGCGAGGGGGGTATCCCGGGCAAAGGCGATGGATTACATATTCGGGTATACCCTGATCAATGACGTGACGGCCCGGGATTGGCAGTGGAGGCACCAGCAGTGGCATTTGGGGAAAAGTTTTGACACGTTCTGTCCCATGGGGCCGTTTGTCGTTCCCAAGGAATTTGCGCCGCGGGTTCAGGATATGGTGCTGCAGACCCGGGTCAACGGCGAATTGCGCCAAACGGGGCGGCTGTCCGACCTGATTTTTGACATTCCGACCATCCTCGAAGTCATCACCGCGGGGATCACCCTGGAGCCCGGGGACGTGATCGCCACCGGCACTCCGGCGGGGGTGGGCATAGGGTTTCAACCGCCGCGTTTTCTGGAGGTTGGAGATGAGATTGAAATTTCAGTGGATGGGGTCGGCACACTGAGGAACCGGGTGATTGAAGGGTGAGGATCGGTCTGTGGACCGACGATCGAGACACCTGCCGATTGACAACGATTTTAGGGTCCTGTTATAATGTTTCCTTCGTTTGACATTCGTCGGCCGTTCGTGATACACTGTCCTCTAGAAAGAGGTGGTGCGGGTGGCGGCGAAGAATGCGCTCCTGGAGATTAAGCGCAGCCTCGACAGCTACGTGGGGGAGAAGATCCTGATCCGGGCCAATAACGGACGACGCAAGATGATCGAGCGGACAGGCATTCTGGAGGAGACGTATCCCTCGGTCTTCGTCATAAAGCTGGATCAATCGGACCACTCGTTTAAACGCGTATCTTACAGCTACGCGGACATTCTCACTGAAACCGTGGAATTGATGATTCTCCGAGGCGACGAATCGGTTCGCGTCTGCATCGAACGATAGCAAAGGGAATGTTCCAGCAACCATGGGTGCAAGAGGCCGCTGAGTGCGGCCTTTTTCGCATTCTTTGCAAAGGGCGCATGTTCCGGCCGGGCCCGGGGATACTGAGGGATGGACGCCAAAAAGACTCGCAGGAGTCCACCGACAGGGGGGATCGGCTCGTGCCGAGACGGCGTGGCGTGATGTCCGAGGAGTTCAAGGTCGAGTTGGCCAAGGACCTCGGGTTTTATGACACCGTGCAGCGCGAAGGCTGGGGTGGCATCCGCGCCCGGGATGCGGGGAATATGGTGCGGCGAGCCATCGAAATTGCCGAGAAATCGTTGCGGGAGCGCCACGATACCGACCTGTGAACGGCGGCCGGCCAGGGGGCATCCCCTGGTCTTTTTTCGTGAGGAGGGGGCAACAGGCGTGGAAGCAAAGCCCGGTCCCCTGGTCATCATTGGAGGCGCCGAGGACAAACAGGGGGATTGTGTGATCCTGCGGGAAGTCGTCCGGTTGGCCGGGGGAAGCCGAGCCCGGATCGTCGTCGTCACCGCGGCCACCGAGTTTCCGGTCGAGGTGGGGAATGAGTACGCCGGCGTGTTTCTGCGGTTGGGAGCCGGAGATGTGCAGCCCCTTCATATCGGCAGGCGGGAGGAAGCGGAGGCTCCGTTTGCCGAGCGGTTGGTGGAGAAGGCCACCTGCGTGTTTTTTACGGGGGGAGAACAACGGCGAATCACCCGGCTTCTCGGGGGGACCCGCCTGGATGCCGTGCTGCACCGGATGCACGGGGAGGGGTTGGTGCTGGCCGGAACCAGCGCCGGGGCATCCATGATGTCGAGCACGATGATCGTCGAGGGGGAGGCGGAGACCCATCCCCGGCCCGGGATTGTTCACATGGAACCGGGGATGGAATTTCTTGCCGGATTGGTCATCGACCAGCATTTTGCCCAAAGGGGGCGGCTGGGCCGTTTGTTGTCGGCGGTGGCAAAATATCCCCATCATTTGGGACTGGGGATTGACGAGAACACGGCGGTCATCGTCTCGGGGTTGGAGTGCCGCGTGATTGGTTCAGGGGCGGTGAGCATCGTCGATGCGGGAGCCCTCACCTATTCGAATGTGGATCGGGCGGACCGGGGAGAACCCCTCGCCCTTTGCGGAGTCCGGTTGCACGTGCTTCCCGCCGGGTATCGGTTTCACCTGCGCGAACGCCGGCCGGTGTTGGACGATGACTGAGCCTCACCGAGAAGATGAGGAGTTGACATCATGAAGATTCTCGACGTTCGGTTCATTCCCGGGCCCAATATTTACGTGGCCAAACCGGTGCTCGTTGCCCGGATTGATCTCGAGGACTTGACCGAGCGAGAAAGTCGCGAGTTTCCGGGTTTTGGCGAAGGGCTCATCCGGCGTTTGCCCGGGGTGGCCGACCACCACTGTGCCAAGGGGGCTCCGGGCGGCTTTCTCGAGCGGCTGCGGGAAGGTACATATTTTGGCCACATTGTGGAGCACGTGACGTTGGAATTGACGGATCGGATCGAGGCTCCCGCGTATTTTGGGAAAACCCTGTATGCCGGACGACCCGGGCTGTACGACGTGGTCATGGAGTGCAGCGCTCCCGAGGCCATGACCCGTCTGCTTTCCATCGCCGTGGACCTCGTGCGGGCCCTCCTGGACGGTCGGGTGTATCCGTTGGAGGAGGCCCTGGAGGACGCCCGGGAGATTCATCGCAGGCACATGCTGGGCCCCAGCACCCTGGCGATCATTCGGGCGGCAAGAGCCAGGGGCATTCCCTGCAGGCGCGTTCTCGGCGGCAGCTTCGTCCAATTGGGGACGGGAAAATGGGCAAAACGCATGGAAGCCACCATTGGGCCCCACACCTCGGCGGTGGCGGTGGACATCGCATGTAACAAGGCGTATACCAAGGCGGTGTTGAAGGAGGCCGGGGTCCCGGTTCCGGAGGGCGGAACCGCGCTCTCTGAAGACGAGGCGCTGGAGATGGCCCGTACAGTGGGGCTGCCGGTGGCGGTGAAGCCGGTTCGCGGCAACCAAGGCCGGGGGGTTACGGTGCGGGTGGACTCCGAGGAGGAGGTGCGGTGGGCGTATCGCCGGGCGGCGGAGGTCGACCGGGAAGTGATCGTGGAACGGTGGGTTCCGGGACGCCAGTACCGCGCTCTGGTGGTGCGGGGCCGGCTGGTGGCCGCGGCCCTGCGCCGCCCGGCCCGGGTGACGGGTGACGGCATTCATTCGGTGCAGGAGCTGATTGATCTGGAGAATGCCGATCCCCGCCGGGGGGTGGGACACGAAAAGCCCTTAACGCAAATTCGCACCGATGAGAACGTGTTGCGCCAGTTGGCCGCACAGGGCTTGGATTTGGACTCGGTGCCCGAACCCGGCCGCACGGTGGTGCTGCGCGACAGTGCGAATTTGAGCACCGGGGGCACGGCGGCGGATGTCACCGATTCGGTTCATCCGGATCAGCGGCGGTTGTGCGAGCGGGCCGCCCTGGCGGTCGGTTTGGATATCTGCGGCGTGGATCTGATGACGCCGGATATGACCCGATCGCCGGCGGAGGTCGGGGCGGTGGTGCTGGAAGTGAACGCGGCGCCGGGGATTCGCATGCACGAGTTTCCGTCGGAGGGGACCCCCCGCCATGTGGGCCGGGCGATTGTCGATGCCCTGTTTCCTCCGGGTCATCCTTTCCGGGTCCCGGTGTACGCGGTAACGGGAACCAATGGCAAAACGACCACCGTGCGGATGATCGCACACATCCTCCAGACCTGCGGGGAAACGGTGGGCATGGCCACCACCGACGGGATCTACGTGGATGGCCGGCAGATTGTGGAAGGCGACACCACCGGGCCGGACAGCGCGCGAACGGTGTTGGCCCATCCCGATGTCACGGCGGCGGTGTTGGAGACCGCCAGGGGTGGACTGATTCGCGGGGGACTCGGTTATGAATGGGCCGATGTGGCGGTATTGACCAACATTTCCTGCGATCATATCGGTCAGGATCACATCGAATCCCTCGAGGACTTGATTTTTGTCAAATCTCTGGTGGCCGAACGGGTGTACCCGGGGGGGACAGTGGTCCTCAACGCCGACGACCCTTCCCTGGTGGCCTTGGCCGGCCGCCTTCGACGTCGGATTTTCTTCTTCAGTTTGCGGGCGGATCACCCGGTGGTGTTGCGCCATCTGGCCGTCGGCGGCACCGCGTTTCTCGCCAAGGACGGGTGGATTCTGGAACGGACCGGGGCCCGAACGTGGCCCATCGTGCGGATTTCGGCCGTTCCGGTCACGTGCAGGGGGGCGGCGCTGTTTCATGCGGCCAATGCGTTGGCGGCGGCCGCGGCCTGTAGGGCTGGAGGGGTGCCGCGTTCCCGGGTGGCACAAGCCCTTCGCCGATTCGGCACGGAGGTGGATAATCCCGGCCGCACCAACCTGTACCGGGTCGGAGAGGCCTATGTTCTGGTGGATTACGGACACAATCCACATAGTTTCGCCGCGATCGGACAGTTGGCGGCTCAGTGGCCGGGCCCGAGAACGACCGCCGTTCTGGGCGTGCCCGGGGACCGGGAGAACTGGGTCATTCAGTCGGCGGGACAAGAGGCCGCGCATCATTTTGACCGGATTTGGGTCAAAGAGGATGTCGATACCCGGGGCCGGGAACGGGGGGAGGTGGCGGCGCTGTTGGCCGATGCGGTTCGAACCGCCGAACCGTCGCGTCCGGTTTACGTTCGGTTGGCGGAAACGGAAGCCCTTCGGGAAGCGCTGATCTCCTCGGTGCCCGGTGAGTTGATCGTGGTGTTTTATGAGAAGAAAGAGCCTCTGCTGGAGGTGCTCAGGGAGCTGGGAGCCAGGAGGGAGATGCAGTGGCCGCGGGCGGCCGGGCTTGGGGCTCGCGTGGTGGGTGCGAGACCGAGACAACTTTGGCAGACCACGATACAATAGAGGCGAAGCTGGGCCGGTGATCCAGCGGTTGAGGGGTTGGGAGGGCGACTGTGGTCTGCGAGAAAGCACCGGCGAAAATCAATCTTTCCCTGGATGTCCTCTATCGCCGAGACGACGGATACCATGAAGTGGAAATGGTCATGCAAACGGTGGATTTTGCAGACCGTGTTTTTCTTGAAGCGGCCGACGAACTCCGGTTCACTTGCAGTCATCCGACGCTCCCGACGGACGAGCGCAATTTGGCCCTGCGCGCCGCCCGGTTGATGCAGCGGGTGGCGGGGGGCGGTCTGGGCGCGTCGATCCACTTGGACAAGCGCATTCCGCTTTCGGCGGGACTGGCGGGAGGATCCACCGATGCCGCCGCGGTGTTGCGAGGGCTGAATCGGCTCTGGCGGTTGGGCTTGACGTTGGATGAATTGGCCGAGATCGGTGCCGCACTCGGTTCCGATGTGCCTTTCTGTGTGTACGGAGGCACGGCGTTGGCCCGGGGGCGCGGCGAGCGGATTGAGATCTTGCCGCCGTGCCCGCCGGTGTGGGTCGTTCTGGTCCATCCGCCGATTTCCGTATCCACGGCTTCGGTGTATGCCCGGCTCCGCCTGGACGAGGTGCGGAGTCATCCGGAGACGCCCCGGATGGTGAACGCCGTTCGCAAAGGGGACATTGAAGAGATCGCCCGCCGTCTCGGCAATGTCCTGGAAACAGTGACTTTTGCCCTGCATCCGGAAGTGCGGCGGATCAAGGCCCAGATGATCCGTTTCGGGGCGCTCGGTGCGCTGATGTCGGGCAGCGGGCCCACGGTGTTCGGCCTGGTGGACAGGCAGACGAAAGCGGAGAGGATCTACAATGCCTTTCGAGGCTTTGTGCGGGAGGTATACCTCACCCGGGTGTGCAGTCTGGGCGACGACGTTGTGGGAAAGCGGAGGGAAGTCTATGGATGCCATCGTCCTGACGGGGGGGAGCGTTTCTGATAAGGACGGGCCAAAAGCTCTCTGGCCGATTCAAGGACGGGCCATGGTCGACTATGTGTTGGACGCCCTGTCCGGGGCGGCGGACGTAGACCGCATCGCCGTCGTCGGCCGGGCGGCGGGCTCTGTGCCCGCCGCCCACTGGTTGCACCAATCGGGGTCCATCGTGGATCACCTGCGCGCGGCGTTGAGTTGGTTGGGTCGTCCCCGGGGTGAACACGTCTTGATCGCCACCTGCGACGTGCCGCTGTTGACCGGGGCTATGGTGGAAGATCTCTTGCATCGCTGCCGGCCGTTTGACCGGGACCTGTATTATCCGATCGTCCGCAGGGAAGATTGCGAGCGGGAATTTCCCGGGATGCGGCGGACGTATGTGAAGCTGCGGGACGGCACCTTCACCGGAGGAAATCTCTTTGTGATGAAGGACGACGTTTTGGACCGGGTTCTTCCCCGGATCGACCGGTTCGTGCAGAACCGCAAGAACCCATTGCACCTGTCCAGGGAATTGGGTTGGAGTTTCACGGCGCGCTTGGCGGTCAGCCGGCTGGTCGGCGTGCTGTCCATCGATCAGGTGGAGGCACGGGTTACGGAACTCTTCGCCGTTCGGGCCTGTGCCGTGGTTTGTCCCTATGCGGCCATCGGCGCGGATGTGGATGATCGGGAAGATTTGGGGTGGGTGATCCGGGCGTTGGCGGGGAGATTGTCTTAAGCCGAAAGAAATGGTATATTTCTCGTGGGAATGTTCGGTTTTTGGGATGGGGGATGGCAGAGGTGCGCCGCAGCGACCGGCTGGTTTGTCTGACGCAACTGTTCTTGGAGAACCCCCACACCGCTGTGTCGCTGACCGACCTGGCCGAGCGATTGGGGGCGGCCAAGTCGTCCTTGAGCGAGGATCTGGCCATTGTGCGGGCCGTGTTTGAGCAGCGGGGGATCGGCACGTTTGAAACTCTGACCGGGGCGGCGGGGGGGATCCGGTACATCCCGGGGGTCAGTGAAACGTTCGCCGTGGAGTTTGTGCGAGGCCTGCAAAAGGAATTGGCGGAGGCCGATCGCATTCTTCCCGGCGGCTTTTTGTTCATGTCGGACATCCTGGGGAGACCGGACGTCCTGGACGCGGCCGGGCGGCTGTTCGCCCACCGGTTTGCCGGTGCCGGGGCGGAAGCGGTCCTCACGGTGGAAACCAAAGGGATTCCCTTGGCGGTCTCGACGGCCCGGTACCTGGGCCTCCCCATCGTGGTGGTGCGCAGGAATCAGAGGGTCACCGAGGGTTCGGCGGTGAGTTTGAACTACGTGTCCGGCTCGGACCGGCGCATCCAGACCATGTCGTTATCCCGCAGGTCTTTGAGGGAAGGCTCCCGGGCGCTGATCATCGACGATTTTATGAAAGCCGGGGGAACCGCCCGGGCCTTGGTGGAATTGTTGGCGGAGTTTCACGGCCGGGTGGCGGGCATCGGGGTGTTCACCGCCACCCTGGAACCCGAAAAGAAGTTGGTCAACGATTATGTCTCCCTCGTGGACATCGGGCAAGTGGATGAGGAAGGGCGGCGGGTCGAAATTTTGTTCGGGACCTATTTTCGCAAGGAATCTTTCAGGAAGGAAGGATAGTGTCGATGTCCAACCAGATCGTTTCCACGTCGGATGCGCCGGCGGCCATCGGTCCGTATTCTCAAGGAATTCGCGCGGGATCTCTGCTCTTCACCTCAGGGCAGATTCCCCTCACCCCGACCGGGGAGTTGGTGACCGGGGATATTCGGGAACAGACCCGGCAAGTGTTTGCCAACCTCCGGGCCGTTTTGGCGGCGGGGGGCGCTTCGTGGGCCGATGTGGTGAAAGTGACGGTTTTTTTGGCGGACATGAACGATTTTGCCGCGATGAACGAGGTGTACGAGGAGGTGCTCGGTCCTTACAAACCGGCCCGCTCGACGGTTCAGGCGGGACGGCTGCCCAAAGACGCCGGTGTGGAGATCGAGCTGATCGCCGTCGTTCCGGAGTCAATTTGAATGGAATTGAAAAGGTTCTGTGCCGGGTGCCGTTGAACATTCCCTCTAAACGGAAGGGGGAATGGCGATGGAGATCACGTCGGTTCGTTTGGTTCGACTCAGCGACGGGAAGCTGCGGGCGCTGGCTTCGGTGACGTTTGACGGTGAGTTCGTGGTCCACCAGGTTCGGGTGATCGAAGGAACCGCCGGCTTGTTCGTGGCCATGCCGGCCCGGCGGACGTCCTCCGGGGCGTACCGCGATATTGCGCACCCGGTGTCGGCCGCTTTTCGAGCGAAGGTGCAGGAGGCGGTGTTGGCCGCCTATGGCCGGGAGTTGAATCGGGAGCCGTCGGCGGGGGTCGGGGGCAAGGGCTGAGGGCTCTCTTGATCCGGCCGGCTCACTCGGACATCGAAGCGGCTTCCCGGCCCTGACGATCCGGCCGCGTCATGCTCGGCCGGACAAGGCGCGGTGTTTGCGCTGTCACCTTTCGCGCGATGGTTGAATCCCCTATAGTGATGCGTTATAGTGTGTACCGGAAACGCCTTTGTCCGCGGCGTGCCACGGGGCGGACGAGGCGACGGGGGGATGGTCATTGACGCAGCGAAACGCCGTGGTCTTGGCGGCCGGGCTGGGGACCCGGATGAAGTCCCGGAGGCACAAGGTCGTTCATGAAGTGTGCGGCAAACCCATGATACGGCACGTGGTCGACCACTTGAAGGCGTCCGGAGTCCACCGGATTGTCGTGGTGGTGGGGCATCTGGCGGAACAGGTGCGCGGCGTACTCGGGGAAGAGGTGGAGTACGCGGTCCAGGAGCAGGCATTGGGCACGGGCCACGCCGTGTTGCAGGCGGCTCCCCTTTTGGAAGGCACGGAAGGACAGACCCTCGTGGTCTGCGGGGACACGCCTTTGGTCCGGCCGGAGACATTCCAACGGCTTGCGGATGTGCAGCGCCGGACGGGGGCGGCGGCCACGGTGTTGACAGCCCGGCTCGACAGTCCCGCCGGTTATGGCCGGATTCTCCGGGACGGCGATCAGGTGGCGGCGATTGTCGAGGAGAAGGATGCGGACGAATCGATCCGGGCGATCCGGGAAGTCAACGCAGGCACGTACTGTTTTGACACCGAGGCGCTATTCCGGACGGTTCGACGGCTCGATAACGGCAATCGGCAAGGTGAATACTATCTGACAGATTCGGCCGCGGTGTTGCGAAAAGACGGTTTGCGGGTCATCCCGGTGATGCTGGAGGACGCGGAAGAAATGGCCGGGGTGAATGACCGGGTGCAATTGGCCTCGGTGGAGGATGCGATGCGGCGCCGGATTCTCGAAGGGTGGATGAGGGAAGGGGTGACCGTCGTCGATCCGCGGTCCACGTATGTGGATGCCGGCGTGGCGATCGGGAGAGACACGGTGATATTCCCGGGGACGCTCATCCAAGCCGGGACGCGAATCGGTGAGGATTGCCGCATCGGCCCCAATGCCCGTCTGTCCCAAACGGTGGTTGAGGACGGCGTGCGGGTGGAACAATCGGTGGTGCTTGGCGCGACGCTGAGGTCCGGGTGTGCCGTGGGGCCATTCGCCTATATTCGCCCGGGTTCGGTGGTGGGGATCGGGGCGAAGGTGGGGGATTTTGTCGAGGTCAAGAATGCGGTCATCGGCGCGAGGACCAAAGCGGCGCATCTCACCTACATCGGCGATGCCGACATCGGGGAAGACGTCATCCTGGGGTGCGGGACGATCACCGTCAATTACGACGGGGAGCGCAAGTACCGGACACGGATCGGCGACCGCACCTTTGTCGGGTGCAACAGCAATCTGGTGGCGCCGGTGAGTGTGGGGGCGGACGCCTATGTCGCGGCGGGCTCCACCATTACGGAGGATGTTCCCGATGGGGCCATGGCCGTTGCCCGGGAGCGCCAGATCAACAAAGAAGGATATGCGGAAAAGCTGAAACGCAAGTTGCGGGTGCGGCAGATGAGAAGCGAGGAGTCCCGGGAGTCATGAGATATCGTGATGCGAAGTTAAAGATCTTTGCGGGGAACTCGAATCCCGGATTGGCCCTGGAGATTGTCGGGCACGTGGGTGTGGAGTTGGGGCGTTCCCGGGTGACCCGGTTCAGCGATGGAGAAATTCAGATCAAGATCGAGGAAAGCGTGCGCGGGTGCGATGTGTTCGTGGTGCAGTCCACCTCGGCGCCGATCAATGAGAATTTGATGGAATTGCTGATCATGGTGGACGCGCTCAAACGAGCGTCGGCCAAGCGCATCAATGTCGTGATGCCGTATTACGGATACGCCCGTCAGGACCGCAAGGCCAAACCCCGGGAACCGATCACGGCGAAACTGGTTGCGAACCTGATCGAGAAGGCGGGGGCCCATCGGGTGATCGCCATGGATCTCCATGCCGGACAGATTCAGGGCTTCTTTGACATTCCCGTCGATCACTTATTGGCGGAGCCGATCCTGGCGGGCTATTTTCAGTCGAAGGGGTTGACGGACGTCGTCGTGGTTTCGCCGGATATGGGCGGGGTGACCCGTGCCCGGGGAATGGCCCAGCGGCTGGGTGCGCCCATCGCCATCATCGACAAGCGTCGCCCGGAGCCCAATGTGGCGGAGATCATGAACATCATCGGCGATATCGACGGCAAGACCGCGATCATGATCGACGATATCATCGATACGGCGGGGACCATCACCCAGGGGGCTAAGGCCCTGATGGAGCGCGGCGCGAAGGAAGTCTACGCCTGTTGTACCCACGCCGTTTTGTCCGGCCCTGCCGTGGACCGGCTGAAAGAATCGGAGATCCGCGAAGTGGTGGTGACCAACACCATCCCCCTGCGGGAATCCCCGTCACTGGACAAGCTGGTGGTGCTGTCGGTGGCGCCGCTGATCGGCGATGCCATCATTCGCGTTCACGAAGACTTGTCGGTCAGCACGCTGTTTAACACATGAGAGCCCTGACCCTCGCGTGAATTTCAATGCTTCAGGAGAGGAGTGGTTTTCATGGATCAGCAAGCCCTGCCTTTGGAGATGCGTGCCGATCTGCGCCGAAGTGAGCGGACTCGATTGCGCCGATCGGGACGGATTCCCGGCATCGTGTACGGAAAAGGCCGGGAGCCGGTGGCGGTGTCGGTGGAGGAAGGCCGGATGGCCAAACTGCGGGCGGGCCAGGGGACGGCGTTGGTGGACATCGGGGTGCCGGGCCAAGGCCGGCTCCCGGCGGTGATCCAGGAGGTTCAGCGCGACCCGGTGAGCCGAAAAATCCTGCATGTGGATTTCCACGTGGTCTCTTTGGATGAGCCGGTGGATGTGGAGGTGCCGGTGCAGGTTCTGGGTGTGGACGAGGTGGATAAACGGGGACTGGTGGCCCAGATCCTCCTTCGACATATTCGCATCCGCTGTTTGCCGGCTCAAATCCCCGAGCACCTGAGCGTCGACGTGAGCCGGGCGCGGGAGGGGGATGTCATTCGCGCCGCCGATGTGCAGTTGCCGGAAAGCGCGCACCTCCTTGAAGAAGCCGATGAGGTGCTGGTGAACGTCACCGCTGCCGGAACCGGCGCCGGAGCGGGGGAACTGCTGCCTGAAGAGCCAGAGATGGGGCAGGACACCGAAGGCAGGGGCTAACTGCGATAAAACGGGGCACAGGATACCGCGGTCCCACAGATGCGGGGCTGCGGTGTTTTTTCGATCCAGGGCCGGTGGTGGCCGGATGATCTCGCCAATGGCGCGGGACTGCCCGCTCTGGCGACAGGACGAGGCGAGGATGCGAAGGAGGGCGCAGATCTGCGATGTGGCTGATCGCTGGGCTTGGGAACCCCGGGCCGGCGTACGCGAGAACCCGCCACAATGCCGGCTTCATGGTGGTGGAATGCCTGGCTCGCCGGTGGGGCGTGTCCCTTTCGAACCGGCTTTTTCACAGCCTGGTGGGCGTCGGGAGGTTGAACGGGGAAACGGCGGTTCTTCTCGAACCGCAGACGTTCATGAACGAAAGCGGCCGCGCGGTACGGGAGGCCCTCGACGGCTACGGCCTGGATGCGGCAAGGCTCATTGTGGTTTACGATGATCTCGATCTGCCTTTGGGCAAGGTGAGGTTGCGGGCCAAGGGATCATCCGGCGGGCACAACGGGGTCAAATCCATTCTCCTGCACCTCGGCGTCGAGACGTTTGGCCGGGTTCGCATCGGCATCGGCCGACCGGCCGCCGGGCGGGATGTGATCAGCCACGTACTGTCCCCGTTTTCCCCGGACGAGGCCGCAGAGATTGAGGCGGCCGTGGAGCGGGCCGCCGATTTGATCGAAATTGCGGTTCGCCAAGGGTTTCAGACGGCCGTCTCGAAAGCGTAAACCGCGCATGTGGGACCGGTACCCGAACCGGCGGGAAACGGGGCCTGTGTATCCAACCCCGTATCTTCGCGCATACTATGGGCAACATAGGTGCCCACTGGGCGGTTTGCGGGAGGCGGGGGTCGTGCGAATCATCTACGTGTGCCGTCATTGTCACCATTATCTCGGAGAAGTGGACGGAAGACGGGTGCCGCCGTCTGCCCTGGGTTTCCATTCGTTGACACCCGAGGAGCGTGCCGATATAATTACATTTGATCCATGTGAAGGCTGGACGTATGTCAATACGGTGTGCGAATTTTGCCAGCAGGCCCTTGAGGCCCATCCCGAGTTGTCGCTGATTCGCACGCCTCTCCAGTGAGAATGATCGAGCGACGGCGAGCCAAGCCTTGGCTTTTCGACAGGCTAAGGCTTTTTTGGTCTTTGCAGAGGAGGGGGCATGTTGGAGCGACTCGTTCGGTATGTTCGCGAACATCCGGGGTTCCGAACGTTGATGGAAGGACTCGCGGAACGGGCCGAGGAGCAATGGGTGACGGGTTTAACGGGAACGGCCGCCCATCTGATGATGGCCGCCCTTCGTCGGGAAACCGGAAAACCGATCTTGATCGTGACGCATCATCTGCAGGAAGCGCAACAGGTCTATGACGATTGTCTCGAGTTCCTGCCGGACGACCGGATTCTCCTGTTTCCCGAGCGGGAAGCGGCGCTGTTGGATGTTTCGGCCTACAGCCCGGAATTGGCCGCCCAACGCATGGGCGTGCTGTCCCAATTGGCCAAAGGCGAAACTCCGTTGTTGATCGCCCCGGCCCGGGCCGTGGACCAGCCCCTTCCGGATCTCGAAATATTCCGGTCTTTTCTGCTTCACCTGAAAACCGGAGATGTGATGGAACGGGAACAATTGGTGGATCGCCTGTTGCAAATGGGATATGAGCAGGCGGAGATGGTGGAGGCCCGGGGAGAATGCGCGGTTCGGGGAGGCATCGTCGATGTGTATCCCCTGACCGAAGAGCGTGCTTTCCGGATCGAATTTTTCGACGACGAGATTGATGCCATTCGCGTGTTTGACCCGGAATCCCAACGGTCCATCGAGCAGGTGACCGAGTGCGAGATTGGCCCCAACACCGAAGTGTTGGCGAGCAAAGAGCGGATCCAGGCGGTGGCCCGGGTTGTGCGCACCGGCTGGGAGCGCCAGAGGGAAAAATTCGTCGACGAAGGCCACCGGGAGCGCTTGGACCGGTACGTCGGCGAAGACGTGCGGCGCTTGGAGAGCGGGTATCCGTTTACGGGACTTCTCCGGTACATCCACCTGCTGTATCCTCGTCCGGCGGGATTGTTGTCCTGGCTGCCGGAGGATACGCTCTGCGTTTATGCGGAGCCGACCCGGATCAGGGAAAGTTTGAAGCAGCGGCAGCGCGAGGAGCACGAATGGGAGTTGCACGGCCTGGAAAAAGGCGAACTGCTGCCGGGGCTGCATCGGCCCCAGACGGTGGGCGACGCCGGGCTGTCGTCCCATCGCCAACGCATCCTTTTTTCTCTGTTGGCACGGCACACGTCCCCGACCCGGCGGACCGTCGCCGTGGCCGCCCGGTCGATGCAACAATTCCACGGCCAGATGAACGTTCTGAAACAGGAATGGGAGCGATGGTCCCGCACCGGGCAGCGGGTCATCCTCGTGGCCGCCAATGCGGAACGCGCTGAACGGCTCCACCGGGTCTTGGGCGATTACGGCATGGAGGCGGATCTGGTTTCGGAGTTGTCCGATCGGCCGGTTCGTCCGCAAATTGTCCAAGGCGGCCTCTCGTCGGGGTTCGAGATGCCCGACTTGAAACTGGTGGTGGTCACCGAACAGGAGATCTTCACCGCCAAGCGCCGTCACCGCCGGGTATCCACCGTTTCGGACGTGGAGCGGATCAAGAACTACCAGGATCTGAAAGTGGGCGATTATGTGGTTCATGTGAACCACGGTATCGGCCAGTACATGGGGATCCAAACCCTGGACATCGAAGGGATTCACAAGGACTACCTGTACATTCGCTACGCCGGAAACGACAAATTGTACGTGCCGATCGACCAGATCGACCAGGTGCAGAAATATGTCGGCGGCGAGGATAAAGAGCCGAAATTGTACCATCTGGGGGGGACCGAATGGGCGAAGGTCAAGAACCGGGTCCGCTCCTCCGTCCGGGATATCGCGGAAGAACTGGTCAAGTTGTATGCCAAACGCATGTCCTCCCCTGGTCATGCGTTCAGTCCGGACACGCCTTGGCAGAAGGAATTCGAGGCGATGTTTCCCTATCGGGAAACGCCCGACCAGTTGAAAGCCATTGAGGAGATCAAACGGGACATGGAACAGCCCCGCCCCATGGATCGGCTGCTCTGCGGGGATGTGGGCTACGGGAAAACCGAAGTGGCGATGCGGGCGGCATTCAAGGCGGTGATGGACGGGAAACAGGTGGCCGTCCTCGTCCCCACGACGGTGTTGGCCCAGCAACACTATGAAACGTTTCGGGAGCGATTCAGCGGGTTTCCCATCACCATCGACGTGATCAGCCGATTTCGCACCCGGGGGGAAATGACCCAGGTACTCAAGCAGTTGCGGGCCGGTACGGTGGATATTATTATCGGGACCCACCGGCTGTTGCAAAAAGATGTGAAATTCAAGGATCTCGGACTGCTGATTGTGGATGAGGAACAGCGGTTCGGCGTGTCTCACAAAGAGCGGCTCAAGCAGCTCAAAACCAACGTCGATTGCCTGACCCTCACGGCGACCCCGATCCCGCGGACGCTGCACATGTCCATGCTGGGAGTGCGGGATTTGTCGATCATCGAAACTCCGCCGGAAAACCGCTTCCCGGTTCAGACGTATGTCTTGGAATACGACGACCTCCTGGCCAAGGAGGCCATCGAACGGGAGATGGGCCGGGGCGGTCAGGTGTATTTTTTGTTTAACAAAGTCCAGGGCATTGAACAGATGGCCGACCGTGTCCGCCGTCTGGTTCCGGAGGCCAGGGTGGCTGTGGCCCACGGCCAGATGCCGGAAGACGATTTGGAGAGGGTGATGCTGGAGTTTCTGCATGGAGAGCACGATGTGCTGGTGACCACCACCATCATTGAGACGGGGCTGGACATTCCGAACGTGAACACGTTGATCGTGTACGATGCCGATCACCTCGGCCTTTCCCAACTGTACCAGTTGCGCGGCCGGGTGGGCCGGTCCAATCGGATCGCCTATGCGTACTTTACCTATCAACCGGAGAAGGTCCTCACCGAGGTCGCGGAAAAACGGCTCCAAGCCATCAAAGAGTTCACGGAACTCGGAAGCGGTTTTAAGATCGCACTCAGGGACCTGTCGATTCGAGGCGCCGGAAACCTGTTGGGCCCGGAACAACACGGTTTCATCGCCTCGGTGGGCTTTGATTTGTACAGCGAGATGCTCGCCGAGGCCATTCAGGATCTCAAAGGGGAACCGACGCCAAAAGTGGTCGAACCCCAAGTGGAATTGGCCGTGGACGCTTATCTGCCCGAACGGTACATTCCCGATTCGATGCAGAAGATCGAGATCTACAAAAAATTCGTGACCTGCCATCGGTTGGAGGATGTCGACGACCTCGAAGAAGAGATCGAGGACCGGTTTGGGGACATCCCTCAGGAGGTGGCCAATCTGCTGTCGGTGACCCGGATCAAGATGTGGGCGATCCGGTATGATTTTAAATCGATCGTTCAACAGGGCACCGATGTCATTTTGAAATTGCATGAACGCCAAAACAAAAACATTCAGGGGGATCGATTGTTCGACGTCACCAAGCGATTCCGGGATCGAATCAAGCTCACCGCCGGGCAGAACATCGCCGTCACGTTTCGGATGCGCGGTCTGACGGGAGAGCAGTCCCTGGCGCTGCTGCTGGAGTTCATGGAGGCGTTCCAGGATGTCGTCAAAGGGCAGGAGGAACTGCAAAATGTCTTATAATCTTTGGGCTCGGGTGTTGTTTGCCGCCGCGTTGGCCGCTTTTGCGGTGAGCGGTTGTGGACGCTCCGATGTGGTGGCCACTTTTGACGGCGGACAAGTGCACCAGGCCGAATTGGATAAACAATTCAAGCTCCAACGAATGCTGATCGCCCCCCAATATCCGGATACGCCTCAAAACCGCCTGGAGGTGCTGCAGCAATACATCGTGATGCACGATGTGCTCGAACCGAAGGCGAAACAGGAAGGAATCACCGTGGATGACAAAGACGTGGCGTCCACGGCGACGCAGTACCGGCAGCAGTTGATCCGGTACGTATACGGCAGCGACGACGCCTTAAATAAAAAAATGGCGGAACTCGGCCTCACCGATGACGATTTGCGTGCGCTTGCCACGGACGACCTGCTGTCCCAGAAGTATTTTGCCAAGCATCTCACCGTCTCCGACGAGGAAGTTCAGGCGTATTACAACGACCATCCGGCGGATTACACCGTGGCAAAAGTGGCGCACATTTTGGTGAAAACCAAACAAGAGGCGGAACAGGTCAAAGCGAGACTCGAGAAGGGGGAACCCTTTGACAAGGTGGCCAAAGAAGTTTCCCTGGATCCGTCCAAGGATCAGGGAGGCGTACTCCCCGAAGGCCCACTGTCTCAATGGGTCGCACCGTTTCAGGAGGCGGCTTTGAGGCTACCCGTCGGTCAAATCAGCGATCCCGTGCAAACCCAGTTCGGTTGGCACATCATTCGGGTGGACAGCCGGACGGTGGAACCGCTCAGTCAAGTCAAAGACCAGGTCAATAGCAAAGTGATGCAGATGAAGGAACAGCAGTGGTTCAACCAGGCCAAGCAGGACGCCCATATCATCCTGGAGGATCCCGCTCTCAAACAGGCTGCGGCCGGTGCTCAATAGGGTGCCCGGCCCTTGTGGCCCGGCTTGTCGAGTCCGTCCGCCTCGGGGTTCGGGTCCCGGCACCGGGGGAATCGGTTGCCAGAAAGCGCCATTGTTAAAATCCCCTGGGGTGCGCACCCTAATGTTGACGAACCATCCGCTTGCGATCATTCCTTCCAGACTTTCCGTTTAAAAGCACCCACTACGCGACAAAGGAACCGTGAAAGCTACGGGCATCGTTCGTCGCATTGATGATTTGGGCCGCGTCGTGATCCCGAAAGAGATCCGTCGAACTCTGCGCATTCGCGAAGGCGATCCCCTCGAGATCTTCGTCGATCGCGACGGTGAAGTGATTCTCAAAAAGTATTCCCCCATTGGCGAACTCGGCGATTTCGCGAAGGAATACGCCGATTCCCTGCATGAAAGCCTGGGCCACATCACGCTGATCTGCGATCGGGATGTCGTCATCGCCGTGGCAGGCGCCCCGAAGAAAGATTTCCTCGAAAAACCGGTGGGCGCGGATGTGGAACGCGCAGTGGAGGACAGACGGATCATTGTGGATACCGAGCCCGGCCAGTGGGCCATTCTGCGGGACGAACCCGACTCTTTCTCCTCCCGGGTGATTGCGCCGATCATTGCCGCCGGAGACCCGATCGGGGCGGTGATCCTGCTGTCCAAGGATGAGCAGGTGCGCATGGGCGAATTGGAAAAGAAAATGGCGGAGACCGCCGCCGCATTTCTCGGAAAGCAGATGGAGCAATAGAACCGGTGTGATGACCCGGCGGGCCGAGCTCGCCTCTTTTTTGCCCCTCTCGCATATAGATCGACCCGTGGCGGTTTGTTATGATGAAAGCGGGCGGAGGGGAAACGATGGCGAGGGGCAACCGATTCGTCCGGGGAGCCGCGATACTGGCGGGTGCCGGCATGGTCTCGAAGGTGCTGGGTTCGGTGTATACCATTGTGCTGCAAAACATCATCGGCGACCGCGGCCTCGGTTTGTACAATATGGCCTATCCCATCTATGCCACCCTTGTGATCCTGGCCACCGCGGGATTGCCGGTGGCGGTGTCGAAGTTTGTGGCCGAGCGGTCCGCCGTGGGTGACCGCGCCGGGGCCGGACATGTGCTGTGGGTGTCGGCGGTCATTATGGGAGCCATCGGGGCGGCGGGATTTTGTTTGCTGTTCTTTGGGGCGGAGCCGTATGCGGCGCTGGTCGGGAATCCGGACGCCGCTTGGGCGGTGCGCGCGGTGTCCCCGGCGATGCTCCTCGTTCCGGTCATGAGCGTCATCCGGGGATATTTTCAAGGTTTTCAAGACATGACGCCCACGGCGGTGTCCCAGGTGACCGAGCAAGCGGTGCGGGTGACCACGATCATTGGGCTGGCGTGGTGGATCATGAGAAGCGGTGGATCTCCGGAATGGGCGGCCGCGGGAGCGGCTTTCGGTGCCGTGACCGGCGCGGCGGCCGGTTGTGCGGTGCTCTGGTGGCGCATGGCCCGAAGCGGGATCCTCACCCGGGCGGCGGGCGCGGGCGGCGGCAACTTGGAGCGCGGGTGGGGTCGGGATCTTATGCTTTACGCGCTCCCGGTGAGCTTCGGGGCGTTGGCCGTCCCGCTCATCAACAACATGGATGCCCTGACCGTGGTGAACTCCCTGAAAATGGCCGGCCTGTCGAGCCATACGGCCACGGAGATGTTCGGCTGGCTCAGCGGTCGCGCGTTCAAGCTGATGATCTTGCCCGCGACGCTGGCCGGGGCGGTGGCTGTCGCCCTATTGCCGTCGGTGGCCACGGCGGTGACGCGCCGGGATTGGCGCACGGCGAACCGCCAGGTGGAGCTGGGGCTTCGATTGACCGTCTGGTTGTCTTTTCCGGCGGCCGTCGGCCTGATCCTGATCGCGGAGCCGGTGGACCGGATGTTGTTTCGGGATACTTCGGGTGTGACCGCCATTCAGATCACGGCCTTGGCGATGGTGTTCAGCAGCGTGCAGGTGACGGCCTCTTCAATCCTTCAGAGTGTGGGCCGTCCGTGGGCGCCGGTTTGGCATCTGGGACTGGCGGTGGCGCTCAAAGGCGTACTGAATCTTTTATGGGTGCCCCGTTGGGGAATCGACGGGGCTGCGGCGGCCACGGTGGCGGCATACGGGACGGCGGCGGCACTCAATGTGTGGACGGTCATGGCGTCCACCGGGCTTGTGCTGCGGATCAGACAACTGTTTTGGCGACCTTTGATCGCTTCGCTGGGAATGGCGGCCGCGGTGGAATTGGTCGCGACGCCGCTCGGTGCCGCGACAGGGGACGGCCGGTGGGGATCGGCCGTGGTGACCCTTGCCTCGGTGGGACTGGGCGGTTTCACCTATTGCCTCCTGTTGCTGATCGTGGGCGGCTTTACCCGGGGAGAGCTGGAGGCCGTACCCCGGGTGGGTCCCGTGCTCGCCCGGGTGGGGGCGCGGTTCGGTTGGCTGAAATAATCCTCGGTGAAGGGCGGTACGCGGGCATGAACGAGCGGCAGACCCAAGACCCGGCGCCGGAAGGCGAGGCACGGCCCGCGCCGGGACAGCAATTTACGCGGCTGGTCGAGTTGGTTGCCCGTTTGCGGGGACCGGACGGTTGCCCTTGGGATCGGGCCCAAACGCATCTTTCTCTGCGTCCCTACGTGCTGGAAGAGGCTTATGAGGTGGCCGATGCGTTGGATGGCGACGATCCCGAAGCTCTATGTGAGGAACTGGGCGACCTGTTGCTGCAAGTACTGTTACATAGCGAAATCGGTCGGGAGGCGGGGACGTTCGATATCTCGGACTGTCTGGAGGGATTGTCCCAAAAGCTGATCCGGCGCCATCCGCACGTCTTCGGGACCGAGGACCTTCCGGATCCCGCCGCGGTACAGCGGCGGTGGGCGGAGATCAAAGCGAAGGAGCGCGCGGACGGTCCGGCGAAGTCCCCGGCCGCTCGAACGGGGTGGCTGGATGCCGTCCCCATGGCGCGTCCGGCCGTTGAAGTGGCATTGCATCTCGGGAAACGGGCCGCGGAGGTCGGCTTCGACTGGGCCGACCCCGAATCGGTGTTCGGCAAGATCCGGGAAGAGTTGGCCGAGGTGGAAGCGGCGCTCCGGGAACGCCCTTCGCGATCCTTCGGCGCGCCTCCCGCCGACGACGCGGTGGCCCGGGAGATTGGGGACCTGCTGTTCGCGGTGATCAACCTGGCGCGACTGGCGGGTGTCGATCCGGAGGGCGCCTTGGCCGGAACAAACCGGAAGTTCAGAACCCGATTCCGGTATGTGGAAGAGGAACTGGCGAAACGGGGGATCCCCCTCGGGGAAGCCTCCTTGGACGAGATGGAAGCGATGTGGCAAGCGGCGAAGAAAGTCTGCCGCTGACGGATAAAATTCCAGGAATCGTGCAGGATTCTGTCGAAGAGGAAAGAAATATTTGTGGTGAATCCAGGTTGAGAAAGGGGCCTTGCAGAACATGAATAAAATGGAACTCATTGCGAAAGTCGCGGAACGCAGCGGGCTGAAAAAGAAAGAGGCCGAGGTCGCTGTTAACAGCGTTTTTGAAGTCATCGGCGAAGCCTTGGCCGGCGGCGACAAAGTGCAACTGGTGGGCTTCGGCACCTTTGAGCCCCGTCGGAGGGCGGCGCGGATCGGTCGCAACCCCCAAACCGGGGAGGAAATCTCCATTCCGGAATCTGTGGTTCCCGCGTTCAAGCCCGGAAATAAACTCAAAGAGGTCATGAAATAAGCGTGCGTCTGGATAAATTCCTCAAGGTTTCCCGCCTGATCAAACGGCGCACCGTGGCGAAGGAACTCTGTGATCAAGGGCGGGTGCAGATCAACGGCCGGACGGGCAAAGCCGGTTCCGAGGTCGAGGCGGGTGACGTCCTTACCATCGCCTACGGTGGAAAAACCGTGAAGGTGCGCGTGTTGGACCTTCGCGAGCACGTGGCCAAAGAGGAAACCGGCCAATTGTTTACCGTGCTGGAGGAACGGCGGGCTCAGAACCCGGAACCGCCCGCCGGGTGACTCGTCATCGGAGCAAGGGACAGGCGCAAGGCATGAGGGGAGGCGTCGGTGTGCGGCGCCTCCCCGCGTTCGGAGGCTGGAGTCTCCGAGCGGGGTGCTTTGCGTTCCCGCCGCACCGAAGAGGCGGGAGGAGAGGCTGTTGAAACGGATTTTGCATCTCCTTCACTATCCCGGGAACGGGGGCAGTGAAAAATATGTCTACGATGTCATTTCCCGGTATGGTCCGGACCGATGCGTGTTCGTCGCAGCCCAAGGAGGCCCGCTCGAGGAAAAACTGCGGGCTGCGGGAGTGCCGTGCCACCGTTTGGCCATGCGCCATCCGTTGGATGTGCGAGCGGCCGAAGGGCTCGCCCACATCGCCAGGGATCGGGAGGTCTCGCTGATTCACGCGCATTACCTGCGGGAGAATTATATCGCTGTCCTGGCCCGGCGCTTCAACGGCGGAATTCCGGTGGTCTGGACGTTTCATGTGGATGCGCCGCCTCCGCCTGCGGTCAGGTGGCTGCACCGCCGGATCACCCGGCACAACGCCGCCGTCATCGCCGTTTCCGGGTATATGCGAAACCAACTGGTGAACTACGGCGTTCCGCAAGAGCGGATCCGGGTGATTTACAACGGCGTGGACATCGACACCGGGCCCGAGGCCATGGCGCGAAGCAGACCGGGGGGCAGCGAGGCCGTCCTCGGCGTGGCGGGCCGCTTTAGCGAAGAAAAGGGACATCGATGGCTGATTGAGGCGCTGGGTCGACTCCGCCTGGACAGGCCGTGGCGATGTCTGTTGGCGGGGGATGGGCCCCTTGAAGCAGAACTGAAGAAGGCCGTACGGGACATGGGCCTGGACAGTCGCGTCACGTTTTTGGGTCATGTGAATCCGATCGTGCCGTTCTACAGGAACGTCGATGTCGTGGTGGTCCCATCCCGATCCGAGGCCCTTTCCTACACGGCTATCGAGGCCATGGCCGCGGGAAAGCCGGTGGTGGCCAGCCGGGTGGGAGGATTGCCCGAAGTGGTCCGGGACGGGGAAACCGGGTTCCTGGTTCCGTACGGCGATACGGATCGACTCACCGAAGCCATCGCCCGGGTCGTTCAGAATCCGGCCCTTGCCAAGTCTTTTGGGGCGAAGGGACGTCTGCTGTACGAGTCCCGGTTTACCCTGGATCACATGATGGATCAGTTGCTGGATGTCTACCGGGAGGCGTGGCGGACCCGGAAGCGGGGATGAACATCATGACAAAAAGGCTGTGCATCGATTGAGCGGAACCCGAATCCTCAAAAATGCGGCATATTTGTTTGCCGGCAACGTGTTGGTGCGACTGGTCGGCGCCGTGGCCGCCATCCTGGTGGCCCGCTACCTCGGAGCCAGGGACTACGGGATCCTCAGTGTGGCTCTGGCGTTTTCGGTCGTGACCGGTTATTTCACCGATCTGGGATTGTCCCACACGTTGATCCGGGAGGGAACCAAACCGGACGCGGACCTCAAACGGTTGCTGGCCGGGTTTTTTAAAATCAGGCTGTTGTTCGGACTGGGTACGGCGGCGGCATCGCTGGCGGCGGTGGAAACGCTGTACCCTGATCCGGAGGTGCGCCGGGTTTTGTACTGGGTTGTGATGCCCAACATTCTCGGTGCTGCCTTTCAAGGGGTCGGGGCCGTGTATTTTCAAGTGGTCCAACAAATGCAGTACACGGCGCTGATTCGGACCGTGTCAGGGCTGTTTACGGCGGGGGCGTTGTTTCTCGGCATGGCGCTGCGCTGGCCTCTCTCATTCCTGGCCCCGGTGTACGGTTTGGCGGCGGTGGCGGGCGGTCTTGTCAGTCTGTGGCTGGTGGGCCGGCGAGTGCCGTTGTTTGCCGGATGGGACCGGTCGTTGCTTCAAGGTCTGTGGTCCTTTACCCTGGGCGGGCTTGTGATCATGTTGTTGAGCCAGATGGGGCCTCTGATCCTGGAACGGGTCACCGATTTGGCCCAAGTGGGGTATTTTGCCGCGGCGTTTCGCATTCCGGCGGTTCTGTACCAGATTCCCGGCGTCCTGGCCGAGGCATATTATCCCCAATTGTTTGCCGACGGCCATCGGGGCGACGAGCGGACGCATCTGGCGCTCAATACCTTGGAATTAAAAATGATGAGTGCGTTGGGGGTGCTCATGGCCCTGCCTTTTTTACTGTATCCGGACTGGTGGATTCAGCTCTTGTTCGGTCCGCGGTGGGCGGCCGCCGCTCCGGCACTTGAAATTCTGTCGTGGATGGTCTTGTTGCAATCGGTGAACTATCCGCTGGCCGATGCGCTGACCACCAAAGGGATGCAATCCAGGCGAACGGCGGTGTTGGTGGTCGTATTGTTCGCCGGCCTGGGGGCGTACGCAGGGTTGGGAGCCCGGTGGGGCAGCACAGGAGGTGCCGCGGCGGCTGTGGCGGTGGAAAGCGCGTCAATGATCGGTTTTGTCCTTGCCAATCCCACCGGTTGGGCCCTTCTCCGGCGAGGCGTATCCGTCAATGCGGCGGTCTTGTTCGGGGCCGCGGCACTGGGCGCGCTCTGGGTGCGCACTTGGTCTCCTTTTGTGGGGATCCCGGTCGGGGAGCTTCTGGCGGGGATGTCCATGGTGGGGCTGGATCGGGATGTCCGTGAACGGGTTTTTACTATGGCCCGCCGCATCGGACGGGCGGTGCGCGGAGCCAACGGGGAAGGGGAGAAGCCGTGAACCCGACGGTCAGTGTCATCACGCCGGCCTACAATGTGGCGCCCTATATCCGGCGGGCTGTGCGATCGGCGTTATCCCAGACACTTTCGGATATCGAAGTGATCGTCGTCGACGATGGGTCCGTGGACGGGACCGTGGATGCGGTCCGCTCTCTCGCCGATCCTCGGGTTTGCGTGTTGGTGAACCGGGAGAACCGGGGACCGTCGTTTTCCCGCAACCGGGCTATTGAAGCGGCGCGGGGGGAATGGATCGCGGTGTTGGACGGAGATGATTGGTGGGAGGAACGTCGCTTGGAGGTTTTGGTCCGGGAAGGCGAAAGAACCGGCGCCGACGTGGTGTGCGATGATCTTTTCCTCATTATGGACCAAGACGAAAGACCTTGGAGCACCCAATTTAAAGAGAACGGGGTTGTCATCGGCCAGAGCCGAACGGTATCGGCGGCCGAAGTGGTGGAGAAAGACTTTGGTCCGGTAAAACCGCTCTTTCGAAAAAGTTTTCTCGACCGGGCCGATGTGCGCTACCGGGAGGAGCTGAGGTACGGGGAAGACTTCGCGTTTCTCCTGGACTGCCTCTTCCGTGGTGCACGGTTGGTGGTGGTGCCCGAGGCGCTGTATTACTATGTGTCGCGGCCGGGGTCGCTGGTTTCGGAAAAAGTTCGTCTGTTTGAAAGGACTCTGGCGCTGACCCGGCAGCTCACAAAGGAATTGGACCTGCGGGAACGGCCGGATCTGGAGCGAGCTTTTCGGCGACGAGAGCGAAGGATCCGAACGTTGCTCCGTTATTACGGCGTCGTCGAACCCCTGAGATCCGGGAGACCGGGAGCGGCGCTGCGTTACGTGGTGTCCCATCCGTCTTCGCTGATCGTCTTATCCACGACGGTGCCGGGGATTCTATACCGGCGACTGTTGCGGCGTTGGATTCGCCGACCGGGTTGACCCCCGTCTTCCCAAAGGGACGGTCTTCCGATAGAATGGAACCCGGCACGATGCTGTCAAGGGCTGGGACACGATTTAGGAGATGATCGATGTGGCAATGAACTTGCGGCAGACCGCCGTGCGCGTGGCCTGGGTCATCGTGGCGGTGTTGGCCGTCTACATTCCTTTGCGCTTCTTCCTCATCGATTACGGAACCCTGGCTTTTGCCTTCCTTGGCCTTGGCCGGGCGGCCGGTTTGGCGTTTCGGTTCGGCACCGACGTATTGGCGGTGATCTTGATCGGGTGCCTTTTCGCAGCCAGGGGCTGGCGCGGATTTCGGCTTCAGTGGGTCGATTATGCGGTCCTGCTTTTTGCGGGGATTTCACTGTTGTCCATGGTGGTGAACCACAGCTCGTTTCTTCGTTTCGGCGCCACCATGCGCGGCCTTTTTCTGCTCTATGCGGTGGGTTTTTGTGTGGCCCGGCTCCCCGTGGATCCGCGCTGGCTTCGCCGGACGCTGGCGGGGTCCAGAATCGTCCTGGCCTTGGTTCTGCTGGTCGGAGTTCTTCAGGCATTGGGCTGGCCTGAACCGAGGGACTGGATCGCCAGCATGACCGGCATCAATGCCGGGCGGATCATGTCCTTGTTGGAAAATCCCAACACTTTGGCCTCCTATTTGGTCATCATGTTTGTCCTCGGTACGATGCTTTTGCCCTCCAAGCGCTTGCCTTGGCTGGCGGCGATTCTCCCGGTGCTGTATTACACCTTTTCCCGCAGCGGGTGGCTCGGCTTTGTCGTTGCGCTGATCGCGGCCTGGCCGCTCGTGCCTTGGAGGCAATGGGCCAAGGTGCTCGGGATCGGCGCCGTGATCACCGCGCTCATCGTGGCGGTCAACGTGACGGTGGGCCCGCCCCTGACCAATCTCGGATTTGGCGGCAAAACCAGCGGCAATCCGATCAACCGCGTGGTCAAAACGCTATCCCAGCATGAAATCGGGAACAGCATGTTCAACGGCCGGCTGTTTATCCTCCGAATCGCTATTGACACCGTCCGGGAACGTCCGCTCTTGGGCTACGGTTCCGGGACCTTCGGCGGCGGAGGCACCGTGATCAAAGATTTGGCCAAGCGGTACCATATGCCCGTGGAAATTTATTCGGACAGCCAGTACAGCCGGGTGATCATCGAGACGGGGCTGTTGGGATTTCTCGCGTTCGCCCTGATTCACCTGATCTTGCTCGCTCAGGCCTGGCGGGCCGGAGGACCGATCCGTTATGCGGGCATGGCGATGATCCTGTCCATCGGTGTCATGGATGCTTTTAACAATCTGTGGGAGTTGCAACAGGTCATGTTTCCGTTCTGGATGACGGCGGCGCTGTCGTTTTTGCGCCGGGACGGCTGGTCCCTTCTCGGCCGTTCTGAGTCGGCCAAGCCCGGCATAGGATAAGGTGACACGTCCGAGTCGGGAGGGATCGGGGATGGCCGATGACAAGGCCAAGGTGAACAAACCGGCGCCGCGGCATCATGTGAACATGGTCAACCGGCAGTATGTGGAGGTCACCGGCGTCCTTCAGGTGGACAGTTTCGACAGTGAGCAGTTTGTGTTGCAGACGCCGTACGGCTTTCTGGCCGTGCGCGGGGAAAATCTGCATATCAAAACCCTCAATCTGGAAGACGGCGTGGTCATGATTGAGGGTGTCGTGTTCGAGATGGGCTACGATGACGATGGGCCGAGCCCGGCCGGACGAGCCAAAGGATGGCTGAACAAGCTGTTTCGCTGATCCCGGAACGGGGGAGGGCGGGGTGATGCCGGTTCAGGGACAGTGGATGGCCGTGGTGGCGTTGGCGGGGTGCGGGGCCGCCCTTGGTGCGGGATATGACTTGTACAACACGATCCTGCGGGGACGTCGAGAATGGCGGTGGGTGTTTCCGTTCGCCGACCTCGCCTTTTGGGCCGCCGCATTGGCCGGGGTGTTTCGCCTTTTGCTGGTCACCGTGGACGGGGAGATGCGGCTGAGTTTTTTGGCCGTCATGGGGCTGGGATTCGGGCTGTACCGGATTTGGGTTCACGCGGCGGTGGTGCGTTCCGCACAATGGGTGGCCGGCGCGGTCACATACTGCATCCGCCTCGGGCGCAGACTATGGAATGCCCTGATCCGGAGGCCCGTCGCGGCCGGGTGCCGGCTGCTTCTCGCGGCGCTTGAAGGGATCTTGCGCATTCTCGGATTTTTTGAGAACATGATCCTGTGGCCTCTTGGCCCGGTGATCGGATGGGTGCAGAAACGGGCCGAGGACAGGGGCGAAGCGGAGCGCCCCGGGCGCGACGACGAGGGCCGATCCTGGTGGAAAACGGCAAGGCGCTGGTTATTCAGGCGGTTGGGAAGAAAAGAATGACCGATGGGATCACAGGCGGAAGAGGTGAGAGGAATGGCTGGTGAAGGAAAACGGGGCCATGCGAACGTCATACGCCTGACGGGACGCCGGAAAGGACGCCGCTGGCGATTGCCGCGCCTGAAGCTCCGCTACCTCTTTCTTCTCTGTGTTCTGGCCTGGGCGGGGTATACCGCCGTATTCGTGCAATGGCCGAGAATGAAAACCCTGACCGCCGAAGAGAAACAGGTCGTTGCCCGGCTGCAGCAGGTCCGGTCAAAGAATGTGGCCCTCAAGGAACAAGTCCGCCTTTTGCAGCAGGACACGTACGTGGCCGATCTGGCCCGGAAGGAATTTCATATGGCCAAGCCCGGCGAAATTTTATTCACCACTCAGAACTCCGCAACACCTTGACACATTTTTCGTCCTCTCGCTATAATTTATACCGGTCATCTTTCTCATTTTCTAAGGAGGAACTTTCCTTACATGACAATTGAATTAGGCAGCAAACTTGAAGGGAAAGTGACGGGGATCACGCATTTTGGCGCTTTTGTCCTTCTTCCCGGCGGCGTCACGGGCCTCGTTCACATCTCGGAGATCGCCGACACCTATGTCCGGGATATCCGGGATTACCTGAAAATCAACGATACCGTGACGGTGAAGGTCATTCACGTCGATCAAAACGGGAAGATCGGACTGTCCATCCGTCAGGCAAAGGAAGGATCTGCTGCCGAACATCGGGGTCACGGCGGGCGTGATCAAGGGCGGGATCGCCACTATCGGTCGCGGTCGTCGCGCATGTCGTTTGAGGACAAGTTGAACCGCTTTATGAAGGACAGCGAAGAACGGTTGCAGGCTCTCAAGCGCAGCGAGGCGAAACGCGGCGGTCGCGGCGGCCGGCGCGGGTGAAGGAGACGGTTCTGTTCAGAAAGCCATGCTTCGGAGTTCCCCGGCACCGCGCAGGTGCCTTCTTTATAGTCGTTTTTTGTGCCTTGACAGGCCTGTGGCGATGAGGTACGATGGAATACGCGACTGGCGCGGGGTGGAGCAGTCCGGTAGCTCGTCGGGCTCATAACCCGAAGGCGCAGGTTCAAATCCTGCCCCCGCAACAGGCGGAGTAGCTCAGTGGTCAGAGCATGCGGTTCATACCCGCAGTGTCGGGGGTTCGAATCCCTCCTCCGCCACCAGAATGAAACAGGACCCCGGGAAACGGGGCTTTTTGTATGTGTGGAATGTTGAAGACGCCCATGGAACCCTTGCGGGTTTCGATGGGCGTTTTTTTACCTGTTGGTTTGATGGATTTACCCATTGCACCTCAACGATGTTGAACGTAAAATAAACAATGTAAAAGGTGGAGATGAATATATTGGAGGTCTGGAGATGAAAGGGTGGCTTTCGCGGTGTCCGGCTTGCGCCGGCCCTCTGGCAATCGCGGAATTCGTGTGCGAGGAATGCGGCACCATGGTCCGGGGGCGATTCACACCGGCCCCGTGGATGCGCCTCCAGCCGGATCAATGGGAATTCGTGCTCCGTTTTTTGAAAGCGCGGGGCAATCTGCGGGAAATGGAACGGGAATTGGGGATCTCTTATCCCACGGTGCGCAGCCGGTTGGAGCAGATTCTGCGGGCCATGGGCCTGGAGGAGGGGACGGAGGATGTTTGGGAGCCGGAACGGCCGGCGGAGATTCTCCGGGCGGTGGAGACCGGCGAACTGTCGGTGGATGAGGCCGTCAGGGAATTGGAACAACTTTCAAAAAGGAGAGAGACCCATGCGTGAAGAGCGGATGATGATTTTGCGCATGATGGAGAACGGGCAAATCACTGCGGAGGAGGCGGAGCGGCTGCTCCTGGCCCTGGGAGAGACGGTGAAGGAGGACCTCCGGCAGGGAGGGTCCCGGTTTCGGGCGTGGGAACTCGGCCCGGTTTGGCAGGATGCGGCCAGGAACATGAGGGATCTCGGGAAACAGGTTTCGGAGAAGATGGCCCGGGAGCTACAGCAGGCGATGGAATCGTTGGCCGCCCTTCCGGAGTGGTTTGGCCGCTGGGAAATCGGCGGTGCGGTGGTGGAGCAGGTTTACCGCGCCCCGTCCCCCGTGCGGGCACTCGAGATTCGGACGCTGCACGGCAATGTGCGGGTGTTGGCCGAACGGAGGGAAGATCTCGAGGTGCATGTGCGGGCCCAGGTGGCCGACGGGGCGTGGACCGGGGATGGGAATCCCCTGGATGATTGTTGGCATGCCGGGGACGGCACGGTGTCTTTCACGATCGATGAGAACGTGAAGTCCGTTCGGGGGGCGCACGTCACGGTCCGGGTCCCGGATGCGCCGCTGGAACGGGTGGCCGTGCATCAAACCAACGGCCGGATTCGGGTGGAGTTGGTCGAGGCCCGGATTCTCGAATTGTCCACGACAAACGGCACGGTGGAAATGGAGCAGGTCGTCCCGGCGTCCGACGGCCGGGTGGAAGCGCGGGTGACCAATGGGAGAATTTCGTGGGTTGTCCCCAAGGGCTCTGCGTTGGATGGGACGCTGAAAACCGGCATCGGTGTCGCCGACGTTCATCTGCCGAGCCGTCTGGCGGAGGGGAGTCGCATCGTCCGCCGGAGGGGAGAGATCGCGCTAAGGGCTCCCCAGGGGGTGCCGGCCTGTGAGGTGGAGATGGATCTGAGGGCGGGGCGGCTGGAGCTGACGGAGGTCTGACGGCCCCGCCGGGCGGCGCGGACCGTGAAGGCAACGCGAGGTGTTCTCACGGTTCCGCGTCCAGGTTCGCCCGGTATTTATAAAATACCCGGTTCAGCATGATGACCGATCGTTTGTCCTTTTCACGGAATGCCTTTGCCAATTGATGGCGAAGCCAACTCGGCACATCCGTTCCCTCCCGGGTCAGTCTTGGTGCATATATACGCCAAGTTCCCGGGTGTGGAGCCTGTCAATCGACGACCGGCCGGGTTTCGGCGGCGGCCGGCGGCCGATATGTGTCGAGGCGCCGGAAACGAATCCCTTTTTCCTCGAGCAGTTGTGACACCTTCGCCAAATCCTTCTCATAAGGCCGATGATACACGATCTCCGCAATTCCGCTGTTGGCCAGGATGTTCGCACACGTCCAGCAGGGTGCGTCGGTGACGTAGACGGTGGCGCCGAGCCGCTGGGCGCGATCGGTGAACAGGATCAGGTTTTGCTCGGCATGGATCGTCCGAATGCAGTGTTGTTTCCGCACGATCTTCCCCGCGGTGTCGGGCTCGTACACATCCACCAGCAGACAACCGCCTTCAAAACAGTCGGTCACCCCGGCCGGGGCCCCGTTGTACGCGCTGCCCATCAGTTTGCGGTCCTGAACCAATACAGCCCCCACTTGGCGCCTCGGACAGGTGGCCCGGGTGGCGGCCATGTACGCGATGTCCATAAAATAAAAGTCCCAGGATTTTCGGGAATGTGGCGATTGTTGTCGCATAGGCCGGCCTTCTTCCGCTTCGGTCTTTTTCTTCATTCTAGCGGGCCATGGCCCCTATTGTCGAGGAATTGGGCGGACGTGAACGGGAGGTTTGTCGAAGGGAGACCGGAATGGGGGCGAAAAGGGGAGACCGGGCCAAGAAGATGTCGGAACTTTTTTAGAACGGGATGACGCCGTTTGACACATTTTTCCCTGCGGCTTGCCCTATAATGGCCCTACTCCAGTCAACGGGTGGTGGCGACGATGGCAAAACAGATGGTGAGCGGACAAAAGGCGCGCCGGTGGATGAACTGGGCCAAGGGGCTCGCCGGACAGGTGCAGCGGGCCGGCGAACAATTCTCCCTGGTGTGGGGCATCCGGATTCTCTTGGCCCTGATTGGATTTTTCCTGGGGCGAGCCTGGATCGTGAATCTGTTCTCTCCGTTTTTTCTGTCGTATTATGCTGTGATACTCGGCACTCGGCGCACGGCGGCCCCAATGGTGTTTCTCAGCACGCTGGCCGGGGTGGCCACAGTCGCGGATGATCCTCATCGGGTGTTGATCAGTTTGGCGGCTCTTGCGGCCTACCGCATGGTGTTCGGGTGGATCTCCCGAAGGCAGCGTTCATCCGCGACGGAGGTTCCCCTTGCCGTGGTGGGAACCGATCTTCTCGTCAAAGGTTTGGATGCCGCCGTCGCCGGTGGCGGGAATCCTTTTACCTGGGCGGTGGTGGGTTTGGATGCCCTGCTGGCGGGGATTCTCGGCATGATTTTTTTGCAGGCGATCCCCGTGCTCTGTCATCGGGCCAAAGTGCGGCCGCTTCGGGCCGAAGAGATTCTTTGCCTGGTCATTCTGTTCGGGTCGATGTTGACCGGGGTGCAGGGTCTCAGCTTTCGCGGGCTCGCCCTGGATGCGGTGATGAGTCGATATCTGCTTCTGATTTTCGCCTTGATCGGCGGCAGCGGATTGGGAGCCGCCGTGGGGGTGGTGACCGGCGTGCTGATGACCCTGGGCAACATGGCTTCCATTCACGAGATTGGGGTTCTGGCTTTCTCCGGCCTCTTGGCCGGTTTGCTGCAGGAGGGCGCAAAGGTCGGGGTCGGTCTTGGAGCGATGATCGGGTCGATCCTGTTGACCGCTTATTCATCGGACTGGCACCAAGTTTCTCTCGGACTTCAGGAGACGGTGGCCGCCTTTCTCCTGTTCGCGCTGACTCCGCGCAAATGGATCGATTATGCCGCCCGGTTCACTCCCGGAACTCGGGAGTACGCGGGGGTGCGCCAGGAGTATGTGCGGCGGGCCCGGGATATGATGGCCTCTCGGGTGAGGGAAGTCTCCGAAGTGTTTGCCGAGTTGGGACAAGCGTTCAACGGCACGGCCGAGCGCTCGGTGCGGGAGGCGGACGACCTGCTCAATGAAGCGGTGGAGCGGGCGGCGGGGACCGTGTGCGCTTCCTGCGCCCGGCGGAGCGTTTGCTGGGAACGGGATTTCTATGCGACCTACCGGGCGATGTCGGATACGGTTGCACTGATGGATATCGATGGGCCGATCCAATCTCGAGATGCCCCGGATGACCTGAGGCGCCGGTGCATTCGGACGGAGCGGATGATTCCGGCGCTGTGGCAGTCATTGGAGGTGATCCGGCGAGACGCCTTCTGGAATCGCCAGATTCGGGAGAGCCGGGAATTGGTGGGCGCTCAACTTCAGGGGGTCTCTCAGATCATGACCAACCTCGCCACGGAGATTCAGCGCGAAATGCACGCCGCCACCGAACAAGAGGAGCAGGTGTTGGCGGCGTTGGAGCATATCGGCCTGCACATTCAACAGGTGGAGATCGTGAGTTTGGAGGAAGGGAAAGTCAACATCGAGATCACCCAGGCCATGTGCACGGGGCATGACGAGTCGGCCAAGCTGATCGCTCCTCTGCTGTCGGATATCGTGGGAGAGCCGATTTCCGTGGGGCGGATTCAGTGCAGTCTGGGCGAGGGGCCGTGCACTGTATCGTTCACATCTTCCAAGTCGTTCGTGATCCGGACGGGAGTCGCGGCGGCGGCGAAGGACGGGGCGCTCTTATCCGGAGATTCTTTCGCCTTGTTGGATGTGGGAAACGGAAAATACGCCGTGGCCATCAGCGACGGCATGGGGAACGGCGAACGCGCCCAGGCGGAATCCAGAGCTGCCGTCGGGATGTTGGAGCAGCTCCTGAAAGCGGGATTTGACGAACGGTTGTCGGTGCGGACAGTCAATGACGTTTTGATGCTTCGTTCCAGGGATGAGATGTACGCCACTCTGGATCTGGCGCTGGTGGACTTGTTCACCGCCCGGACGGAATTTTTGAAAATCGGAGCGGTCCCGAGTTTTGTGAAACGGGGGGACGAAGTGTTTGTCATTCAGGGCAGAGGGTTGCCCATCGGGATTTTGGATAACCTGTCGTTTGACGCGGTGCAGCAGACGCTTCGCCCCGGAGATTTGTTGATCATGGTATCGGACGGCGTGTTTGAGGCGGCACGGCACACCGAGGAACGGGAGGAGTGGCTGGTTCGCCGAATCGCCCAGATTGAATCGTGGGATCCCCAAGAGGTCGCCGATCTTCTGGTGGAGACGGCCGTTCGCATGAATCGGGGGGACGTGCCGGACGACATGACGGTGGTCGCCGCCCGGATCGACCCGTGTCAACCGGAATGGGCCACGATTCATTTGCCCGGGGTGCCAAAGCTTCGCCGCCCCAAGGGTCCGACGGACCGGCGCCGGGTGGTGGGCGTGAGCGGCGGATGAGGGGCCGCAGGGTCTTGCGAGTTCCGGGATCGGAGGGCCGGCGAGGGCAGCCGGCCTTTTTTCTTATCTTTTGTTCATTTCCGGTTCTGTGTGTAAAATAGGGGGGAAGCCGAGGGGACGGGACGGGGACCGGATGGAGCACATCATGGCCATCTGCTTGCGGGCGGGGGCGATTCTTTTGCGCAGTGGGGCGGAGACGGCCCGGGTGGAGGAAACCATCACGCGTTTGGCCCTGGCGGCGGGGGTGGACAAGGTGGACACCTTTGTGACCCCGACCGGGATTTTTATTTGTCTGGAAAAAGGCGGCGAATCTTTGACCCGATTGACCCGGGTCCATGCGAGGGCCACCGATCTGCAAAAAGTGACGGAAGTGAACCATCTGTCCCGGCGATTTGTCCGGGGAGACCTGTCTCTGGAGGATCTGGAAGAACGTTTGTCCGCCATGGAAACGATGCCTCCTCTGTATCCGCGGTGGCTCCAAGCGCTGGCCGGTTTTGTATCCGCCGGCTCCTACAGCTTTCTCCTGTCCGGCCATTGGCGGGATGTGCTTCCGTCGGCGCTGGGAGGCCTGGTAGCCCATCTGGTGTACGGGTGGAAGGGCGGGGGGAGGGGAGGGAATGTCCTCCGGGTGTTTCTCGGGGGAGTCGCCGGTTCGGCGGCCGCCGTGGCCGCGGCCTGGGTGGAAGGTGATGTGAGCCGGGTGGGTCATGTGGTGGTGGGGGCCATGATTCCGCTGGTGCCGGGGGTGGCGGTGACCACAGCGGTTCGGGACCTGTTGGCGGGAGATTTGTTATCCGGCATGGCCCGGGGGACCGAGGCGCTGCTCGCGGCGGTGGCGATCGCCATCGCGGTGGGCCTGGTCCTGGGGGTTGTTCTGTAAAGGGAGGTCGCGATGGTCGGGGTCCTGGCGAGTTTTCTTTCGACAATCAGTTTTGCGGTTTTGTCCGGGGTGCCCGTTCGGGCTCTGGTCCCCGCCGGATTGACCGGGGCGCTGGCGTGGGCGGTGTATTTCGCCTTGACGTCGCTGCGGCTGGGGCCGGTGGCCTCGACGTTTCTCGCCGCTTTGGCCGCCGCTTTTGCCGCCGAGGGGTTGGCCAGGCGGCTGAAGATGCCTGCGACGCTATTCCAGTTGAGCGGCATTATTCCACTGGTTCCCGGCGCAACCGCTTTTGCCGCCATGAGGGACTTTGTGACCGGGGATTATGTGCGGGGATTGGCGGATGGAACCATGACGGGATTTTTGGCGGGGGCCATTGCCGCCGGTTTGGTGTTTGCCGGCACGGCTGTCCGGGGGATGGGGAGGAAAGATCGTGATCGACCGACTCCATGAATGGATGGAAGGGCACCCGGAGCTGCACCCGCTGAAGCGGGTTGTCGCGGCGGTTTCGGGAGGGGTGGATTCCATGGTGCTCATGGAGGCCCTGGCAAAGGTTTCTCACACATTCGGGTTTGCGGTCACCGTGTGTCACGTGGATCACCGCATGCGGCCGGAATCCGCCGAGGAGCAGCAGTTTGTCGAGCGGGAGGCGTCCCGTCTGGGGCTCGATTTCATGGGGGTGTCGGTGGACGTGCCGGCCCGGGTTCGGCGGACCGGGGAGTCTCCCCAGGCGGCGGCGCGCTTTTTGCGATACCGGGCGCTGGCCGGGTGTGCCAAGCGGTGTGGTGCCCGGGCGGTGGTCCTGGCCCATCACGGCGATGACCAGGCGGAAACCGTGTTATTGCGGCTGATCCGCGGGGCGTCCCCGGGGGGATTGGGGGGCATGGCCGAGGTGAGGCGTGCGGATGGAGTGTGGTGGCTCCGGCCGTTCCTCGGGGTGGATAAGGCGGCGCTTGAAGCTTACGCCGCTGCCGAACGAATTCCGTACCGGGAAGATCCCTCGAACCGATGGCCGAAATATCTTCGCAACCGTATCCGTTTGGAATTGATTCCCCTGCTCGAAGCCAAATATCAGCCCCGGATTAAGGAACATTTGCGACGCCTGGCCGCCATGGCTCGGGACGATGAACAGTTTCTCGGGACGCTGGCCAGGGAGGCCCGGGGTCGGTGCGTGCAGGCGGATTCGTCCGGTTTCAGGGTGGACTTGCCGGCATTTTCGGCGTTGCCGGCAGCTTTACAACGCAGGATCCTTACACTAATATTAGATTATCCCTCCGAGCGGTCGCCCGGATGGGGGGCCACGCACATTGAAGCCCTGCGCCAGTTGGCGATCGACGGCCGTTCGGGCCGTGAGTTGCGGTTGGCCGGCGGATGGCGGGCGCGGCGGACCTACGGCGAACTGATCATCACTTGGAAAGCGGAATGCGATTCCAGAGTGGACGTGGATGGACAAGAGACCCCGTTGGTGGTACCTGGGCGCACCTCCTGCCCAACCCTGGGCGTGATCATTGATGCGGCCGTGGTTCCCCGAGGTGAGGGGGAAGCGCGGGAAAGGGTAGAAGAGGCAAAGGACTCGGGCGTCAGACCGTCAACTCCCGCCGTGGTGTATTTTGATTGGGAGAAGATGGAGGGGCGCCCGCTTTTCATTCGATCGCGTCGTCCCGGAGACCGGTTTTCGCCCTTTGGACTCGGCGGGTCAAAAAAGGTGAAAGAGGTGTGGATCGATGACAAGGTGCCCCGCCGCCTCCGAGACCGTTGGCCCTTGGTCGCGGCGGGGAAGGAGATCGTGTGGATGGTCGGGTGGCGGCGGTCCGCGCATTGGCCCGTGACGGAAGACACCGATCGGGTGTTGCGCCTGGAAGCGACATGGACGGACGAGGAGATTCGAACATGGTTGGACAGGGGGTCGCACAAAGGCAGATGATGGAGGATCTGGAGACGGTTCTGTACACCGAGGAGCAGATCCTGACAAGGATTCGAGAACTGGGTGAGCAGTTGACGGTGGAGTATCGGGGGAAAGTTCCCCTCTTGGTCGGGGTGTTGAAAGGGGCGGTCATGTTTCTGTCCGACCTCGTCAAACGCATGTCCATCCCATTGGAGATCGACTTTATCGCGATTTCCAGCTACGGACTTTCCACCCAGTCGTCGGGGGTAGTGCGAATTCTCAAGGATTTGGACCGGGATGTGGACGGCCGCCACGTGCTGATCGTGGAAGACATCGTCGACAGCGGATTGACGCTGGCCTATCTGCGCGATGTGTTGGCGCGGCGCCATGCGGCTTCGGTGAGGATTGCCGCTCTGTTCGATAAACCCGGTCGGCGGCAGGTTCCGATCCGGCCGGATTATTGCGGGTTTACCGTACCCAATGCGTTCATTGTGGGATATGGGCTCGACTATGCGGAACGCTATCGCAACCTGCCCTGTGCGGGCATCCTGAAAGAGGACGTGTACCGGAGCTCCGAGTCGGCGCATACATAAACCCCGGCCTGATTATTGAGGGGCCGGGGGGTATATGATACAATTGTTTCCGCCGTGGCCGAGAGGAGGTCAGGAATGAATAAATTCTTCCAGGCCGTATTTTATCGCTGATATTTTTGGTGACGGTCGGCATCATTAACTTCCTCACCGCCGGCCAGCAGGACCGGCAGGATATTACGTACAGCGATCTGGTGAAATACGTGCAGCAGGGCACGGTCCAGACCTTGGACGTAACGTCCGACGGCCTGACGCTGCGGGTGCAGGGTACTCTGGCGGACGGCCGCACCTTTGTGTCCCGGACACTGTTCAGCGACCAATTTGTTCAAGACCTCAATAAACTGGCGACCACAACCGGGGCGAAGATCAAGATCAACCCGCCGCAAAAGGAATCGGTGTGGTTGAGCTTTTTGACGTCCATCGTCCCGATCGTGTTGATCTTTGTCCTGTTTTTCTTCCTTTTCAACCAGGCGCAGGGCGGCGGAACCCGGGTGATGAACTTCGGGAAAGCCCGTGCCAGGATGTTCAACGACGAAAAGAAGAAGGTTACATTTAACGATGTGGCCGGGGCCGACGAGGAAAAGGCGGAACTGGAAGAAGTCGTGGAATTTCTGAAAGATCCGCGGCGATTCTCCAGCCTCGGCGCCCGAATCCCCAAGGGCATTCTCTTGGTCGGCCCGCCGGGAACCGGGAAAACGCTTTTGGCCCGGGCTGTGGCCGGGGAAGCGGGAGTTCCTTTTTTTAGCATAAGCGGTTCCGATTTTGTCGAGATGTTCGTGGGTGTCGGGGCGTCCCGGGTGCGGGATCTGTTTGAGACAGCCAAAAAGAATTCTCCGTGCATTATTTTTATCGATGAGATTGACGCCGTGGGTCGCCACCGGGGAGCGGGGCTTGGGGGCGGTCACGATGAACGGGAGCAGACCCTCAACCAATTGCTCGTGGAGATGGACGGGTTCAGCGGCCACGAGGGGATCATCATCATCGCCGCCACAAACCGGCCCGACATTCTGGATCCAGCTCTTTTGCGCCCGGGGCGGTTCGACCGGCAGATCACCGTGGATCGGCCGGATGTTCGGGGGCGGGAGCAGATTCTGCAGGTGCACGCCCGCAACAAACCGCTGGGGCCCGACGTATCGCTGGATGTGATCGCGCGGCGAACCCCGGGGTTTACCGGGGCGGACTTGGAGAACTTGTTGAATGAGGCGGCGCTGTTGGCGGCCAGGCGAAACAAAAAGGCCATCAACATGCCCGAAGTCGAGGATGCCATTGATCGGGTGATCGCGGGGCCGGAGAAGCGGAGCCGGGTGATCAGTCCTTTCGAGAAGAAGATCGTCGCTTATCACGAAGCCGGCCATGCGGTGGTGGGTTATTACCTCAAGAATGCCGACGCCGTTCACAAGGTGACCATCATTCCCCGGGGCATGGCGGGCGGCTATACGGTGATGCTGCCCAAGGAAGACCGCTATTTTATGACGCGCTCGGAGATTCTCGATCGGGTCTCGGGGCTGTTGGGGGGGCGGGTGGCCGAGCAGATCGTGCTTGGCGAAATCAGCACCGGCGCCCACAATGATTTGGAAAAGGCGACGGAGATTGTTCGCCGTATGGTGACGGAATTCGGGATGAGTGAGAAACTGGGGCCGATGCAGTTCGGCCATCGCCAGGGGCAGGTGTTCCTCGGCCGGGATATTGCCCACGAACAGAACTATTCCGACGCCATTGCTTACGAGATCGACCGGGAGATGCGCCGGATCATCGACCAGTGCTATCAGCGCACGGAACAGGTGTTGACAGAGCACAGGGACAAGTTGGAACTGCTGGCTCAGACGTTGATGGAGCGGGAGACGGTGGACGAGGATCAGATCAAGCAGCTGATGGAGCACGGGCAGATCATCGACGGGAAGGCCGATGTCCGGATCACCATTCAGACGAAGAATCCAGGCCAGGGGCAGGCTGGGGATGGCGCGGCTCCGTCTGACCGGGAGGCTCCTACCCAGGAGAACACCACTCCTCCTCGCCAAGGGTGATGTGCGCTCAGGGTGCCGATCGGGCGCCCTTTCTCATATTCGCGGACAAGCCGGTGCAGGGTGAGGAGGAGCGGGTGTGCGGCTGACGTCGGTGAATCGACTGGCCCCCGGAGACCGCTTGGTCCGTCCGGTCTACGATGCCAACGGACGGGTCTTGGTGGGGGTCGGGGTGCCCCTGACGAAGACGATGATTGAACGCCTCAAAGAGCTGGGCGTATATGCTTTGTATGTGGAAGATGCCCGGACGGCCGACGTGACCCTCGGGGATCCTCTTCCACCCGAACTGAGGCTTCGGGCGGTGGAAACGGTGCGGGAGGTCATGAACCGCCTGCGTCAAGGAGAGGAAGTCACCAGGCACTTTGTTTCACAGCAATTGGCAAAAACCATCCGAGACGTGGTCGCCGACCTGGTCGATGAGGTGCGTCGGAATCCTCAGATTCTGCAACAGGTGGTGGACATTTACACTGCGGATGGATTTCTGTACCATCATTCGGTGCGGGTGGCCATTCTGTCCATCGGTCTCGGCATCGGAGCGGGACTGGCCGAGGGACAGATCCGGGATCTGGGGGTTGGAGCGCTGCTTCACGACGTGGGGAAGCTGCGCATTCCTCCCGAAATTTTGAACAAGCCCTCCGCCCTGACCGCGGAGGAGTTTGAGCTCGTCAAACGTCACACGATCTATGGGTATGATATGCTGCGAGCGTTGGATTCCGTCTCCGTCCCCAGTGCGCATGTGGCGCTGCAGCACCATGAACGGGTGGACGGCAGCGGGTATCCCCAAGGCCTGACCGGCCAACAACAGCATATTCTGGGGCGAATTGCGGCCATCGCCGATGTGTACGATGCGATGACGAGCCACCGGGTGTATCGCCCGGGGCACCTGCCCCATGAGGCATATGAACATATCATGGCCGGATCGGGGAGTTGGTACGACGCCGAGTTGGTGAACATCTTTATTCGGCAGGTGGCGATCTATCCGGTGGGCCAAACGGTGCGGTTGAGCACCGGGGAAGTGGGAGTCGTCACCGGGATTCCGTGGGGCTTCCCCCAGAGGCCCCGGGTTCGCGTTCTCTACGATCCGAACGGCGGCGAACTGGCTGTGCCTTTCGAACGGGACCTGCTTCGAGAATTGTCCGTGGTGGTCACCGATGTCTACAGTTGAGAAAGGGTGAGCCCCCGTGGTGACATCGCGTTATATTGCGGCCATTGATCCAAGGGACGCCCCGGTGTCCCGGTTCGGTGCCGTTGTGCTGGGGGCCGGGATCGCGGGTTTATCCGCCGCCCTTGCATTGGCCCGGTGGTGCGAAGTGGCAGTCCTTTGTAAAGGCAAGGTGGAGGAAAGCAGCACCTTTGTCGCGCAGGGCGGCATAGCGGCCGCGGTCGGGCCGGACGACTCGCCGGGCTTGCACGAACGGGACACGCTCGCAGCCGGGGCGGGCCTCAGCGAGCGGGCGGCGGTGCGAACCTTGGCGGAGGAGGCGCCGATGGCCATCCGGGAATTGATCGAGCGGGGAACGCCTTTTGATCGGGTCGGTGTCGATTACGCCCTGACTCGGGAGGGGGCGCACCATCGAAACCGCATTCTGCACGTCGGAGGGGATGCCACCGGGCGGGGGATCGCCTCCGCGTTGATCGGGGAGGCGAGACGCCACCCGAATATTGCGCTGTATGAAGATTCGGTGGTCACCGACGTGCTGACCGTCGGGGGCCGTTGCGTCGGGGTGCTGGCTCTTCAAGAACCGGGCGGCTGGCGGGCGTTTATCGCCGGTGCCACGGTGCTGGCCACCGGCGGCGCCGGTCAACTGTATGCGCGGACCACCAATCCCGAAGGGGCGACGGCGGACGGGATCGCTTTGGCGTTTCGGGCGGGGGCCGAGGTGCGGGACCTGGAGTTTGTCCAGTTTCATCCCACCGCTTTTGCGGTTGAGAAGGCTCCGGCGTTTCTTGTGTCCGAAGCCCTGCGAGGCGAGGGAGCGATCCTGCGCAATGCGGAGGGCCATCGGTTTATGGAGACACATCCGCTGCGGGAGCTTGCGCCGAGGGACGTGGTGGCCCGGGCGATCGCCGGGGAGCTGGCCAAAGGCCCCGGGTCCGAAGTCTTTCTGGATATCACCCACAAACCCCGGGAATGGCTGCGGGCACGGTTTCCGAACATTTATCGCTTTTGCCAGGCCCATGGGTTTGACCTGTCCAGGGACTGGATTCCAGTGGCGCCGGCGGCCCATTATATGATGGGCGGCGTGGTGACCGATCTGTACGGAGAGACATCGGTCCAGGGATTGTTTGCCGTCGGGGAGACCGCGTCGACCGGCGTCCATGGGGCCAACCGGTTGGCCAGCAATTCTCTGATTGAAGGGGTCGTTTTCGGCAGGCGGGCCGCCGAACGGGCCTGTGTGCTGGTAAAGGGCGGACCTGCACCATGGCCTCCGGGATCGGGCAGCGGGGAAGGCTGCGATCCGGCTCTCCGCACGGTGCGGGGAGAGGCGGCGGGGCCGGATGTCATTGCATCCTTTCGCCGGCGGTTACAAAGGCTGATGATGAGCGAGGTCGGTGTTTTTCGCTCGGGGGAATCTTTGGGGCGGGCATTAGAAATGTTGGGAGGGTGGCTGCCTTTCTTGGTCAGACCGGTGAGAACCCGAGCCGAAGCGGAATGGGTCAACCTCTTGACCGTGGCCTATCTGGTTGCCGAAGCCGCTTTTCTTCGGGAAGAGTCCCGGGGTGCCCATTATCGGGCGGACTACCCCGACACCGACGATACGCACTGGCGCGCCCACCTCGTGTTTTCCCGCTGTCGAGGGGCGCATATCCGGGAGGTGGATCAAGATGGATTTGGATGAAAGGGAGGTTCGGGAGGTTGTGGAGCGGGCCCTGCAGGAAGATGTGGGACACGGCGACATGACCACCCGCCACGTCGTCCCCGACGGCGTCCGGGCCCGCGGGTCGTTTCGGGCGAAGGGCTCCGGGGTGATCGCGGGGCTGCCGGTTGCCCGCTGCGTATTTAAGACTTTGGATGACGCTCTGGAGTTTCGAAGTTTGGTTCGGGAAGGTGAGTCGGTGGGGCCGGGTCAGGTGATCGCCCTGGTGGAAGGTCCCGCTGCACCGATCCTGACCGGCGAACGGGTCGCTCTGAACCTTCTGCAGCGCCTCTCGGGGATTGCGACGAAAACAGCAAAATTCGTGGAGTTGGTCCGCTATTATCACGCGCGGATCACGGATACCCGGAAAACCACCCCGGGGTTGCGTGCTCTGGAAAAATACGCCATTCGCGTCGGGGGAGGCTACAACCACCGGTTTGGCCTTTTTGATGCCGTGCTGATTAAGGATAATCACATCGCTCTGGCCGGAGGGGTCAAACAGGCCATCATGGCTGTCCGTCGGGGCGTTCCCCATACGATGAAGATCGAGGTGGAGGTGGAGTCGTTCGAACAGATCGAAGAGGCCCTGGAAGTGAAAGCGGACATCATCATGTTGGACAACATGACGGTGGAACAGATGAAAGAAGCGGTGGAGCGTATCAACGGCCGGGCGGTGGTGGAAGCCTCAGGCGGCGTGACCGAGGAGAACGTGGTGGACATCGCAAAAACCGGAGTGGATTACATATCGGTCGGAGCGCTGACCCATTCGGCGGTGGCCTTGGACATTTCCCTGGATCTTGAGGGGGTTGGGCCGGATTCGTCCGAATCGCGGATCGACGTGTCGGGATGATGGATGGAATGAGGGATGGCCGTGTTACTGACCATGGATGTGGGGAACACCAATATTGTGCTGGGCGTCTACAAAGGGCGGGATCTTCTCTATCATTGGCGGATGGCCACCGCCCGGGAGAAAACCGAAGACGAACTCGGCATGATCATCAAAAGTTTGTTCGCCGATCAGGGCGTTTCTCCTTCGGATATCGACGGCGTGGCGATTTCCTCGGTGGTTCCGCCCCTCATGTTGGCGCTGGACCGCATGTCGCGCAAATATTTTCATAAAAAGCCGCTGGTGGTGGGTCCCGGTATTCGCACCGGACTTCCGATCAAGATTGAAAACCCCAAGGAGGTCGGCGCGGACCGCATCGTGAACTGCGTCGGGGCCATTGAATTATACGGGCCGCCGGTCATCATCGTCGACTTCGGGACTGCCACCACCTTTGACGTGATCAACGAACATGGGGAATATCTGGGCGGGCCGATTGCACCGGGTATCGCCATTTCGGTGGAGGCGCTTTTTCAACGGGCCGCCAAGCTGCCGAGGATCGAATTGGTGAAACCCCAGCATGTTTTGGGGCGCAACACCGTGGACATGATGCAGTCCGGGGTGATTTACGGTTTCGTCGGACAGGTGGACGGACTGGTCAACCGCATTCGACAAGAGTTGGGGTTGCCGTTCCGGGTCATTGCCACCGGCGGACTGGCGGAGTTGATCAGTTCGGAGTCGAGTACCATCGAAGAGGTCAATCCGTACCTGACGCTGCATGGATTGCGGATCATCTGGGAGCGCAACCGGTAGACAGTCGCTCGTTCGGAGCCTCCGGAAGACGTGCGGGGCCATGTCGGGAGGTGAGAGGTTGCGGGATTACGTGGTGCGGGCGACGGCTTACTCGGGAAGTGTGCGGGCATACGCGGCCAGAACCACGGCTTTGGTGGAGGAATTGCGACGGCGGCACGGCACGCGGCCTGTAGCCACCGCCGCACTTGGCCGGGCCGCCACGGCCGGTGCGATCATGGGAGCCATGTTAAAGGGGGACGAACGTCTGACCGTCCAAGTGAGGGGGGACGGCCCGTTGGGGAGTATTGTGGTCGATGCCGATGCCTCCGGGCGGGTCCGCGGTTACGTGGACCATCCCGAGGTCGAGCTCCCGCTGAACCCCCGGGGGAAATTGGACGTTGCAGGAGCGGTGGGAAAGGGATTTCTCTACATCGTCAAGGATCTGGGCCTTCGCGATCCGTATCGCGGCAGCGTGCCCTTGGTGTCCGGAGAACTCGGCGAGGATATCGCGTATTATTTTGCCGTTTCCGAACAGGTTCCGTCCAGTGTCGGAGTTGGGGTATTGGTTGAGCCGTCCGGCCG
>JASBVV010000024.1 GCA_029960885.1 Kyrpidia sp.
CAGTCGCCCAGCCGCTCGTCGTCCAACGTCAAGAGGTGCTTCAACAATCGGCGGCCCGGCGACAAGAGGGCGCCATCCAGACCTGCTGTTACTCCGGCGCCGGGACTCCCCATCCGTCGCCGTTCGTGATACCATGAAACCGCAGGACGTCATCAAACAGGGGGTGTGCCCATGTTTACCAACCCCGGCGACGATCAGTTGCGGGAGATTCTGCAGAGGGCCAGGACCATTGCCGTGGTCGGCTTGTCAGACAATCCGGAACGTTCCAGCCATTCGGTTTCGGCACAGATGCAAAAGCGCGGGTACCGGATCATCCCGGTCAATCCCGCATTGGCCGAGGTCTTGGGCGAACGAGCCTATCCGTCTCTGTTGGACATCCCGGAGCCCGTGGACATCGTCAACGTGTTCCGGCGCAGTGATGCGCTCCCGGATGTGGTGCGGGAGGCCGTTCAACTCTCCGCGCCGGTGATCTGGGCACAGGAAGGCGTTTACAATGAGGAAGCCGCGGACATCGCCGCCAAGCACGGGAAAATCATGATCATGGATCGATGCATCGCGGTGGCCCACAGCCTGCTCATCGGTGTCAAGCCGGCCTGACCCGCTCTCTAGAGCCGAGCGGCGGTTGCTGATCTCCCGGACAGCGAGCCGGACAGCCGGTCACGGAGTGCATCTTGAAAGGGAAAGATGCGGTCCAGAAGAAAAAAGGGACGCCATGACAACGGGGATGGGTCCGGAAAGCAGAAAGCCCGCCCCGGAAACCGCCGCGAAAAAGCACGGAGGGCCGCCGTCCCCCGCGGGGCGGCGGCCCATCAAGCCGGGACGGGTCGGCCCGCCCGAACTCCTCATTCAAAATGATACCGGCGTTGCAGTTTCCCGCCGGCGTAAACAATGATCCCGTAGAGGGCCACGGAGACCGCCACCAGAAGCGCAATGCTCGTCATCACCAGATCCATTTGAAACACCTGACCGCCGTAAAGAATCAGAAATCCCAGTCCCGCCTTGGAAGACAAAAACTCCCCCATGATGACGCCCACCAGGGTGAGGCCGATGTTCACCTTCATTGTGGCCACCACGTTGGGGACCGACGCCGGCACCACCACCAGCCGCAGCATCTGCCACCGAGTCGCCCCAAGCGACTCCATCAGCCTGGATTTGTCCCGACCGGCCTCCCGAAACCCCGACTCCAGCATCAAGACGGTGACGACAATGGAGATCGCCACAGCCATTCCATAAATGGAATTCCGGTCTCCCAGCCAAATATAAAAAATCGGCCCCAAAGCCACTTTGGGCAGGGCGTTGAGTACCACCATGTACGGCTCCAGCACCCGGGAGAGAAACGAAGACCACCAAAGCGCCACCGCCGCCAATCCCCCCACCCCCATGGAGACGGCAAAGCCGATCACCGTCTCCTTCACCGTCACCCAGGTATGGTACCCGATCTGTCCCTGCCGGGCCAGCATCCGGAATGTCATCGCGATATGCGAAGGCATACTGGTCAACATGGGATCCACCCAGTGCATCCGGGCCGTCCCTTCCCAGGCGGCCAACACCAGAACAAGCAGAAGCCACTGTGCTCCCCGAATCCGCCGCAACCGGCCCCGCTGCCGGCGCAAAAACGCCGCGTGGGCCGGGCTCGGGACCTGCCGTGCCGCATCTTCCGCCTCCGCTTCCGCCCGCCGGCCTCGCACCCGCTCGACCCGGTCAAACCCGGACATGATCCTTCAACTCCTCCCACACCCGGTTAAAATACTGGGCGAACTCCGGCTCTCGTCGGGCGGCGGTGGGATCGAGCCTCCCGGCCGCATATCGGATCGGATAATCCGCGGTGATCGTCGCCGGCCGCCGGGACATCACCATCACCCGATCCGCCATGGTGATCGCCTCGGAAATGTCGTGGGTCACCAAGACCACCGTCTTTCCTTGATCCCGGAGGATGCGGGCCACCTCGTCCCCGAGGCTCAGCCGAGTCTGATAATCCAAGGCTGAGAACGGCTCATCCAGCAACAAAATCTCGGGTTCCAAGACCAGGGTTCGGATCAGGGCCACCCGCTGCCGCATCCCGCCCGACAGCTGCCTCGGCGTGTGCCACGCGAACTCCGCCAGTCCGTACCGATCCAGAAGTTCCAGGGCGCGCCGCTCAGACCGCTTCCGGTCCAGTCCCCGCACTTCAGCCCCGATCAGCACATTGCGGAGTACATCCCGCCACTCGAACAGCGAATCGTGCTGCAACATGTACCCCACCCGCCGGGAGGGACCCCGGAGAGGCTCCCCGAACAGGCGCACCTCACCCCGGGTCGGCTGAATCATGCCGGCAATCAGCGACAAAAGCGTGCTTTTTCCGCAACCGCTCGGTCCCACAAGGCTGACGAACTCCCCGGCCTCCACCCGGAGATTCACGTCGCGCAGAGCCTCGGTCTCCTCTTTCATCGTGAAATACCGGTGCGATACGCCGCACACCTCGATCTGCGCCATCGGCACCCCTCCTCCCGGCCGCTCATCTTTCTGACTTCACCCGCGCCACAGGCTCCTCCGGCCCTGCAGCCTCCCTCACCGGCCGGCGGCCGCTTTTTCGGCAAAATCGGGAGTCACCACCGCATCATAGGGCACCTTCTGGTCCGGCTTGATCGTCCCTGCCTCCACCAGGACATTTTGCAGGATCGCAAACTGCTCCGGGGTCAGGACCGGATTGTCCGGCCAGGTGTGCTGCTTTTCATACCGTTCCACCGATTTGGCGATCAGGTCCTTGGGCGTGCCTTCAAAGTAAGGCGCAATCACATCGGCCACTTCGGCGGGGCTGTGGCTCTCGATCCACCTCGTCGCCTTGTGGACCGCCATACACCATTTTTGGATCACATCCGGGTGGGCGCGGATGTAGGAATCCGTCGCCTCGTAGGCCGTTTCCGGATACGCTCCGCCCGCCTCGCCCAGGGAGACCGCCACTCGCCCGGCGCCTTGCTGTTCCAACATCGACGCCAGAGGTTCGTACACCTGAACGTAATCCCCCTGACCGCTCCGGAACGCCCCGACCATCGCCTGGGGCGCGATGTTCGTCAGCACTCTGGATTCCTTGACCCCTTGCCGTCCAAGCACATGGTTCAACATCATCTGGGGTGAGCTGCCCGGGCGCCAACTGATAATCGTCTTGCCGTTCACATCCTGCCACCGGAACGGCACAGAGGACGGCCGCCCCACCAAGAACGACCCATCCACCCCGGTCAATTGGTAAAACACCTTGATGTGCTTGTCACCGTGTTGATTGAAAATATACATCGACGTCTCGGGACCGATCAGGGAAATGTCGGCGGTGCCCGCCAAAAGCGCCGCCGCCCCTTTATCCGATCCCTGGGCGGTGACCATATCCACCTTCAGACCCTGTTCATCGAAAAATCCCTTGTCCAGCGCCACGTAGTGCGGCGCGTAAAAGATGGAGCGGATGACCTCGGCGAAACGAATGGTCTGGGCCTGACCCGCCGCCGGCGCTTCCCCGGTTCCGGATACAGCACCGGGTCCGGAGCCAACCGGCGATCCTCCGGCCGGTCCGCCCGCGCTCCCGCACCCGGCCGCCAAAGCCGCCAGAGCCGTGGCCGCCAGCACGGCCCACCATCCGGATTGTCGCACCTTGTGTTTTTTCACCCTCGATCCTCCCTTCCTCTCCATCGGTATGCATCACGGGCCCATTTTGATCGAATACCGTGCAAGACGGAGGAACAGTGGAACCGATACCGCCGGTTGAAAGAGGGGGAACGGGCTCTTCCGAAAGACTGGAGTCCTCCGGATGCCGAGGGGAGAACAAAGAAAAAGAAGAGATCTAGCCAACGCATTGGGCGCAAAACTACCCGGCCGGGGCGCCCAATGCGGGAAGAAACGGCGGGTGTACTAATACAGTATGCGAGATCGGCCCTGGGAATGTTCCGGGGTCGAGGGGGATAAAGAGAACTTTTGTTTGCAAGTACTCCACCAGCATCGCCACGCGCCAGGGAATGATCATGCCGTACGCCAACAGGAAGAACACCGCACCGGTTTGAGGAAGTGTGATATATTGTTCTAGGTAGCTGTGCAGAAGCAAGCGCACCGCCAGAAGGCCGAGCAGGATGAACACGAATGCCTTGGAACGTTTCAAATAAATTTTGCCGTCTATGACATGAAATTCGGAGGTCCGAATCAAGGGATAGGACAAAAACACCGCACCCGCCAGGAAAGCGAGAAGTCCCCACCACACCGGAATGCGCATAACCGGGACCAAAAACATGACAAAACCGGTGGTCATGCCGATCGGCGGCATGATGATCTTCTTGATCGACGTGGGCCGCTCCGCCGCTTTCAGGCGGATGGCGATCACCATGAGCGCCATCAGCACGGCCCCGAGCGTCGCTGTGGTCTGAACGTTAAACAATGCGGAGTGACCCATGAACAACCCTCCCATCGAGGACCCATGGAATCAGTATAGCACAAATCCCCCGGACGTGTTTCCTCCCAGGGTGGAAGGGAAGCTGTCTCGGCAGGTGTGTCGGGGCAAAGATGGCAAGGAAGGACAAGGGATGATGCAAGCAGGTCTTTTGAACCAGGTCACGATCCGATGGGACAAGAACCGGTCGACGAGCGGGTTGTCGTACTGACCGATGAAGAGGAGCATGAGGAGGCCTTTCGGCTCGCCGACATCCTTGAGGTGACCGGAAGAACCTACGCGATTCTGTTGCCCGTCGAAAACCGCATCGACTCGGAAGGGGTGATTTTTCGCTTGGACGAAAGCGAGGACGGTGACCTGGTCGTTTTCGCCGGTGGAGGATGATACCGAATGGCAGGAGGTGGAGGAGGCGTACAACCGCTCGCTTTTCGAAGACGATTGAGGCGGCGCGATCATGTCGCCGATAAATCCCGACGCCTTTGCCGAATCACGGTCTTGGCCATCAAATACTCTTCCCTGTCGATCAAGCGTTCTTCCCAAAGATCCTCCAATTCCAATTCCATAAGGACGAGATCGTCGAGGGGCGAGCCGGCGTAAATCAGAATCCCATAACGGCGCAGCAACGCTTTCACGTCGGCCACCGTTCGAATCTGAGGCACTCCTCCGGGTGTCTCATCCCTTTGCACGGATTCATTCCCCCGATCCGCGTGAAGCCAAGCGTTTCCACAAGTGCGCCATGTCCGGAAACCAGGGAGATTGCACCTCCACGCAAACCCCGGTCCTGGGATGACAAAACTTCAACCGCCCCGCGTGAAGGGCCTGTCGACCAATCCACGGTGACGGCGCACCGTAAAGGGAGTCGCCGACCACCGGGTGACCGATCTCCGCCAGATGAAGACGAATTTGATGGGTCCTCCCCGTCTCCAGACGCACCCGCAACAGCGTGGCGCCGGGTGCCCGCCCGATGACGTCAAACCGGGTTCCGGCCCTGCGGCCCTGCGGGTCGATCCGGCGCCGGTTGGGATGGGCGGGATCCCGGCCGATCGGCAAATCGATCCATCCCCGATCCGCCGGCACGGTGCCGCACACCACAGCGTGGTACTCCCGCCGCAACATCCGCCCCGGTTCGGTCCCGTCGCCTTCGCGAGTTTGCAGGTCGACCGATAACCGTTGGTGAGCAAACTGATTTTTCGCAATGAGCACCAGGCCGCTGGTGTCTCGGTCCAAGCGGTGGAGCGGACGAAACGGCCGGATGCTGCCCTGACGGCGCCAGGCGTACACCACCCCGTTGGCCAGTGTGCCGCTGTGGGCCCCTTTGGTGGGATGCACGAGCATACCCGGCGGCTTGTTCACCACCAGCACATCCTCGTCCTCATACACGGTCTCAAAAGGAATGGGTTCGGGGACCACGTCGTCGGAAGGAACCTCGGGCCAGCACAGTTCCACCACATCCCCGGCCGACACCCGTTCGGAAAGATAGGCGGGCAGTCCGTTTTTTCGAACGCCCCGGTGGCTCACCGCCAGGCGGATCAACCGGCGGGAGACTCTCAGGCGCTGCTGCAAAATCTCCCTCACCATTCGCCCGGCATCCGGCTCTCTCACGTTCCACCGCACCACGAGCTCATTGCACCCTTGCCCGCAATTTCTTCCAGCAAGATCGTTTCCCATCATCGATCCCGTCCCCGCACTTTTTCCGTCCCGGTTTTGAGCCAGTCAGCCCGCTCCCAAAGCCTTCGCCGCAACTCCGGCCGCCCGGACGGCGGGCAAAAAAGCCGCCCGCACAACCCGTTGCTTCCCCCCGAACGGCTGGCAAGATTTGTGGAGTATACCGGCCGCCTCGGGGGACACGCTAACGGCAAAGGGAGGGAATGGATCATGCCCGGGGTCAAATGTCTCGTGGAAGAATGCATGTACAACGATCACCGCGGCCGCTGCACCGCGGAGGAGATCACCATTGCCACCGACGGCAACCCCATTGCCGGCACCGTCAAGGGCACTATGTGCTCCACCTTTGATTTTGACCATCACACCAATCAGTATGGGGACAACGTGAGCGATTGAGTCCGGTTAGGATGATCGGCCATCCGGCTGCCTCAGAGGCAGCCTTTTTTTGCCATTGATTCCGGATTGCGGGCCCCGTTCCTCTCTTTCACGGGCCGCCGAAAACCTGATTGAAGGCGGCAGCCAATCGCGCCACCGCATCGTCGATTTCCCGCTCTTCGACGATCAGGGCCGGAAGCAGGCGGATCGTGTTCCCTCCCGCCAAGGTGACCAACAGGCCCTTTTCGAGGCAAGCCTCCGCGACCGGGGCGGCGGACTGATCCAGCACCAAGCCCAACATCAATCCCAGGCCGCGAATGCCCCGCACTCGGGGGTGTTGACCCAGGGATTCGCTCAGCCGGCTGCGCAGGTACTCGCCCCGCCGGGCGGCCTTCTCCCACAGCCGCTCTTTTTCCACTACTTGGACGGTGGCCAGGGCCGCGCGCATGGCCAAAGGATTGCCTCCAAAGGTGGACCCGTGGGTGCCCGGACCAAACGCCTCGGCCACCGCCCGCTTGGCCAGCACCGCCCCCACCGGCACCCCGTTGGCCAACCCCTTGGCCAAGGTGCAGATGTCCGGTTCCACCCGGTACTGCTCATAAGCGAAAAATGTCCCCGTCCGCCCCATGCCGGTCTGCACTTCGTCGATGATAAGGAGAATCCCGCGCCGGTCGCAAAGGTCCCGGACCTTCCGGACATACTCCCGCTGAAGGGGAATCACCCCGGCTTCCCCTTGCACCATCTCCATCATCACGGCGCACACCGTGCCGTCCAAGGCCGTCTCCAACGCCTCGAGATCTCCCGCGGGGACGTGGCGCACTCCGCCGAGAAGCGGCCCGAAGCCCTCCTGATACCTGGGCTGGGCCGTGGCCGTGAGCGCCCCCAAGGTCCGGCCGTGAAAGGAATGTTCCAAGGTCACCACCGTGGACCGTCCGGGAGCCCCGTTGTGATACGCCCATCGCCGGGCCAATTTGATCGCCGCTTCGTTGGCTTCGGCCCCGCTGTTGCAGAAAAACGCCTGATCCAGCGCGGAGTGCCCCGCGAGCCAATTGGCCAGTTCCACCTGTTGAGGGATGTAATACAGGTTTGAACAATGCAGCAGAGTCCGGGCCTGATCGGCGATGGCCTCGGCCACGGCCGGATGGCTGTGACCCAGAACCGTCACTGCAATTCCTCCTGCAAAATCGAGGTACCTGCGCCCATCGGCATCCCACAGCCAAACCCCTTCTCCGCGCACCATGGCCACCGGCCACCGGCCGTACGTCTTCATCAGGGCGGCAGACCGCGCCACAACCTCCCCGTTTGTCAACTCCATCATTCTCCTTCCGCCTCCCGGCCGACATGCGGGCCCGCCCATTCTTTTTCATCCTTCAGTTTGCGTGAATACCACAGGAATACGGGCAAGGGGATGACGATCCACCCCACGCTCTTGATGAGTCCGTTCAAACCGCGCCGGCGGGTTTCTTGAATCTGATCGGCCACCATCCGTTCGTAGTCCGCCCGAAGCGTCGCCTCATCCGGAGCGGACACAGGCGCCTCGCCAGGCTGGGTTTTGATCGCCTGTTGAATCCGCATTTCACGATAGGATGCAAAATCCTGATAATATCCATTCGGAACGATAATGTCGCTGAGCGACATGAAGATGCCCACACAGCCGCCGATGGACATCATCAGTGTGGCAAACAGCACGAGGTACAAATAAATTTTCCGGATCACCGGCTTTCCTCCCCGGCGGGCAGCACCATGGTGCCGATCCCGCGATCAGTGAACACTTCCAATAACAGGGAATGAGGATCCTCCCCATTGATGATGTGGACGTGTTTCGCTCCGGCCTGCAAAGCGGTGAGACAGGCCTGGACCTTCGGAATCATCCCGCCGTAAATCTCGCCGGCCTCCACCAACCGCCGGATTTCATCCGCCGTAATCCTCGACACCACTTCCGGACCTTCCGGGCCCTGGCGCAAGATTCCCGGGACATCCGTGATAAGAAACAATTTCTCCGCCTGCAGGGCGCCGGCCAGGGCGCCCGCCGCCTCGTCGGCATTGACGTTGTACCGCCGACCTTCGCGATCGACGCCCACCGGCGCAATGACCGGAATCATGTGCCTGTCGAGCAGCCCTTCGATCAGCGCGGTGTTCACCCGGACCACCTCGCCGACGTACCCGATGTCCCCGGCGGGATGGTGCTTTTTGACCACCTCCAAAAGGCAGCCGTCCACACCGGACAATCCCACGGCGCCCCCGTCCCTGCGGTTGAAAGCGGCCACCAGCCGGGGATTCACCCGCCCGGAAAGCACCATCTCCACCACATCCATCACCGTTTCGTCGGTGACCCGGAGCCCTTCGACAAATCTCGCCCGATGGCCCAAACGCTCCAACATGGCGGTGATCTCCTTGCCGCCCCCGTGCACCACCACCGGGCGGATGCCCACCTGTTTCAGCCAGATCACGTCCAGAATCACGTCGGTCAATCGCTCGCCCATCGCGCTTCCGCCGTACTTAATCACAAAGATCTTTCCGGCAAACCGCTGGATGTACGGGAGTGCCTCGATGAGCACCGCCGCTTTGATCTCCTCGGTCATCCCCTCAAACTCCTTTGCCCCCGTGCCGTCCCATATCCGTTCGTCCGCGGACCCGCGCGGCACCCGATGCCCGCTCAGGTCCGATAATGGGCATTGATCTCAATATACCGTTCGGTCAGATCACATCCCCACGCCACCGCTCTGCCGGCCCCCTCGCCCACCACCAGCCGCAGGGGCACCGGGTCACCCCTCAGCACCCGTCGGGCCGCTTCCTCATCAAACGGGACCGCCGCTCCACCCCGGCAGACACAGACATCTCCGATATAGATGTCGGTTCGGGAGGGATCAAACGGCACTCCGGCATAACCCGCCGCGCATAAAATCCGCCCCCAGTTGGGGTCCGCCCCGTAAACCGCCGTCTTCACCAAACTCGAGCCGATCACCGCCTTGGCGATTCGGCGGGCGTCCTCCGCGGACCCGGCGCCTTCCACCGCCGCTTCGATCAACCGGGTCGCTCCCTCTCCGTCCCGGGCGATCGCCTTGGCCAAATCCACCGCCGTCTCGGTCAGCGCCCCGACAAACACGTCCCATTCCGGATGCTCCGGGGTCAGCGGCCGATTGCCGGCCATCCCGTTGGCGAGCAACAGCACCGTGTCGTTGGTGCTCGTGTCGCCGTCCACGCTGATGCAGTGAAAGCTGGCATCCACCGCCCGGCGCAGGGCCTCCTGCAGGAAAACCGGGTCGACCGCGGCATCGGTGGTCAAAAAGGCCAACATCGTGGCCATATTGGGGTGGATCATCCCCGAGCCCTTGGCCGCCCCGCCGATCGCCACCGGCCGTCCGTCCACCTCGATCTGCCGCACCGCCTCTTTGGGATACGTATCGGTGGTCAGGATCGCCTCCGCAAACGCCCGGCCGCCGTCGTCCCGGATTTTTTTGGCCGCCTCCTCGATGCCCTTGCTCACCCGGTCCATGGGAAGGGGCACACCGATCACCCCGGTGGACGCGACCCCGATATCCCCGGCATCCAGACCGAACAGATCCGCCGTCAGCACCTGCATGGTCAGCACGTCCGCCGCCCCTTGTTCCCCGGTGCAGGCGTTGGCGTTTCCGCTGTTGACCACCACCGCCTGCAGGCGCCTCTGTTGCCGGATCCGCGCCTCGGTGGCTTCCACCGCGGCGGCCCGGACCCGGTTGGTCGTGAACATCCCCGCCGCCGCCGCCGGCACTTCACTGTATAAAATGGCGATATCCGTGCGACCGGCCTGCCCGTCCCGAACCCCGGCGGCCGCGGCACCCGCCCAAAACCCCTTTGGAGCCGTCACTCCCAGGGAATTCCGGCGATCCACATCCCGCACCTCGTCCCACCGATCGGTCAAACCTCATCCCTTCTTTCTCCGCGCCCATCGGACCCTCCCGGCATCCGCCGGCCCATCCGTGGAGGTCGACGGCTTCGCGGCCCGATTCACCCGTCTCCCGGCGCACACCCGGATACCCTCGACACAACCGGGAGATCTACGGATACAGGGGAACCCGCTCCAGCCCCGCATTCTCGGGCCAACCCATCATCACATTGAAATTCTGCACCGCCTGTCCGGCCGCTCCTTTGACGAGATTGTCGATGACGCTCACGACGATCAGCCGTCCGGTCCGGCTTTCCACCGTGAGACCGATGTCACAGAGATTGGTCCCACGAACCTCTTTGGTTTGCGGCCACTGCCCCGCCGCCCGGACCCTGACAAAAGGAGCATCCCGATATGTCTCCCGGTACACCTCCAGCACCTCTTCGGTGCTCATCCCTCGCCAGCGATCGGCCAGTTGCCCGTAGGCGGTGACCAGAATTCCGCGGCCCATGGGCACCAGATGCGCGGTGAACGAAACCAGCGCCCTTCGGCCTCCGATCGTCTCCAGGTGATGTTCGATCTCGGGCGTATGTTGATGGGAGGCCACTTTGTACGCCTTAAAATTCTCCGCCACCTCGGCAAAATGGTTTCCGGGGTTCATCCCCCGCCCCGCTCCGGTCACTCCGGACTTGGCATCGAGAATCAGCCCCCCGGGATCCACCCCGCCGGCGCACACCGCCGGGAGAAGGCCCAGCAAAGCGGCCGTGGGATAACAACCGGGATTGGACACAAACGCCGCCCCGGCCACCCGGTCCCGGTTCCATTCCGTCAGGCCGTACACCGCTTCTTCCTGCCAACGCTCCGGCGGAGGGTCTTTTTTATACCATTCCCTGTACAGCGATCCCGGAATGCGAAAATCCCCTCCGAGATCGATCACCTTCACGCCCCGTTCCCGCAACTGCGGGGCCATGATCGAGGAGAACCCCGCCGGAAGGGCGAGGAACGCGATTTGCGCCGCTTCCGCCACCCGTTCTGCATCAAACGACGCCAATTCCAGATCCGCGATCCCCGACAGATGGGGATATACGTCGGACATTCGTTTTCCGGCATAAGAATCGGACGTCGCCATCGCCAGTTGGACCTCCGGGTGCCGGATCAGCAGGCGGACGAGTTCCACGCCCGCATATCCCGTCGCTCCCACCACCGCCACTGGAACCACCGGACGCACCTCCACTCCCGTATCGATCGTACCCATCACATCCACCGGCTTGTATGATTATACAGCATCATGCATAAACACTCAATGCCGGCCCCGGTGTTTCCACAGACCGGCACCCACCACCGCTTACGCCGCCGTCCACCACGACCGCCGGCCAATTGCCCCCCGATGCCCAGAGCGGGGTCGTCGGCCGCCAAGCTCCCGGCGATCCAGCCCAACACTCCGGCACCAGGACACACCAGCCAACGCATCCGGTCCAACAAGAGGCGAATCCAATCGCAAGGCGGAGCACCTCGTCGGCTCTGTCAAACCCAGTGCGAGAGCACCAATCCCCCATAGGCGAAGGCCGCGAGAATCACCAGGGCGGGATGGAGCTTGCGCCACACCAAGGCCCACAACGACACCGCGGCAATTCCGAGGAATTGCCCGGCGCCGATCCCGTGCACCGACTCCCGCCCCATCTCCACCGTCAACAACAGCAACATCACGGCGATCACCGGCTGAACCAACAGCGTCATCCCTCGAACGGCGCCGGACTGGCGAAATCGGGCCAGCAAGCGCATGAATACAATGAGGCCGACAGCGGTGGGCACCACGGTAGCCGCCAGGGCAATGAAAAATCCCGGCCACCGGCCGACCTCGTATCCGACGAACGCGGCAATTTTTGTCGCGATGGGCCCCGGAAGTGCGTTCGCCACCGCGAGCACGTCGGCGAACTGCGCGTTGGTCAGCCAATGATACCGATGAACGATTTCTTCCTGCATCAGCGGAATCGAAGACGGCCCGCCCCCGTACCCCAAAAGGTTAGCGATCAAAAATCCCCAGAACAGATGCCACCAGCTCACCGCAGCGACGCCTCCTTTCCGTCACCCGAAGAGGAACTCTCCGGAGAGGAGCGATCTTTCGGCGTGCCGGGCTCACGTCGCTCCTCTCCCTCTTCCGGTGGAGGATCGACGGGGCCGGCACCGGGGTGCGGGCGTTCGCCCGATCCCACCCCGGGCGGCTCCGCTGTCTCTTCGGAGTGCGCCGCCATCCCCCGCCTGCGGGTGCGGATGAGATCCGTCACCCGCAGATGGACACTCCCGTACAACAGCGCCGCCAAGACCACCAGAGCGGGATGTACGCCGGCCGGACCAAGCAGAAGAAAAGCCACCACCCCTGCCGCCAAGGCCATCCGCCACCCGAGACCCCGACTGGCCACTGCGCCGAACTCGTAGGCCATCACCGCCAGCATGACCACGATCACCGGTTTGACTGCGGCGATCATTCCGGCCACGACGGCGGAATGCTGGAGCGCATACAGCGACCCGAGAAGCACCACCATCGCCGCGCTGGTCGGCAGAATGTGCGCCACCACCGCCACCGCCGCCCCCACAGCCCCTTTGAGGCGATATCCGAGGTAGGCGGCCATCTTCGTGGCGATCGGTCCGGGAAGCGCATTGGCCAGAGCGACGATTTCTCCGAATTCGTCGTCCGCCATCCAGCCGTAACGGCGCACCGCCTCGTGCCGCATCAGAGGGATGACTGAGGGACCGCCGCCGTACGTGAAAATTCCCGTGCGCACCATGGCGACGATCAGGTTCCACCACGGTGCCGCCCCACCCGCCGCTCGTCCCTTGGACGCCGCATTTTCCACCGAACTCGCCTCGCTTCAACCGAATCTGTATGTTCCTGAGCCTCCGGATTGGCACCCGGACATGCCTGTCCGACGCTATCTTACCACGAGGACACCCGGGGATGCAGGAACGAACCGCGCATCAATCCCGTGCCGGTTGGTTCCCGTGCGCCGGGTGTGGGTGAGCCGAACGCCCCGAGGTTCCCGTTTCCCGGCATCTTCGATCATGGTCCGGGCCGGTGTTCCCCGGACGCCGCCTCCCCTGCCCTCGCCGTGGCGCCGGTTCGCTTTCGCCCGCCGGTCAACGTCAGCGTCACTCCGGCGACCACCAGAAGGCACCCGAGCCACTGAACGGCCCCGACCGGCTGTCCGAGCAAGGTGGCAAGCAGCAAGGTAAAAACCGGCAATAGATTCATAAAAATGCCCGCTTGACCCGCTTTGATGCGAACGACGCCCTCATTCCAACACACGTACGCCACCACCGATGCAAACACGCCAATATACGCCACGCCGAACCATGTCGCCGGGGTCGGCACGAAACGCCAGTCCAAGGCGGCCGGAATCAATCCGAGAACGGCCCCCATGCCCGAAGTCACCCACGCCGTGGTCATCGCTCCGACATCGCGCTGCACCCGGGGGACGTACAAGGAATACACCGCCCACAACACGACGCAGACCATCATCAACCAATCCCCGGGGTTGAGCCGCAAATCGGCGAGGATGCGCCAGTCGCCCCGGCTGACCACCGCCACCACCCCGGCCAGGGAAACCAACAGGCCGAGCGCCTGGGCGGCGGAAATGCGGGTCCGATCCCACCAGGCGGCCAGGACGGCGATCACCGCGGGATTGATCCCGGAGATCAATGACGCGTTCACCGCGCTGGTGTGGTGCAGCGCTTCATACAAAACGAAGCCGTACCCCCCCACCCCCGTCACTGAGAGAAACGCCAGGCCGCCGAGATGCCGCCGGATCACCGCCGCACCCCGAAACCCCGGCCTCGTCCATTCACGCCGGGCAAAAGGCCACAACACCGCAAAAGCGATCCACCAGCGCACCGCGGTCAAGGCCCCCGCGGAAACCAGCGAGGCCAGCGCCGCGCCGAACAAATAATTGCCCGCCCAGAAGAGGATGGCCGATGTCAGAAAGACCACGGCCGCCTTATCCATGTCGCACATCCTCACTCGCCGGGACCGCACCTTCCCAGGTGGTCAAATCGACCACCTCGACCCCCGGGGTCACCCGGCGAAAATCCGCCACCACCTCTGGATGGCAGGTGAGGTAAAACACCTGCCCCTCCCGGGCCAACTCCGCGAGCAGCGCGGCGGCTCGTCCCCGGCGCTCCGGATCAAAATTCACCAGGACATCGTCGATCACCACCGGCGGTGCCAACCCTCTTTTCCGCAGATCATCGATCAATCCCAACCGCACCGCCAGATACATTTGCTCCGCCGTTCCCCTGCTCAGTTGATGCAACGGCCACCTCCGACCACCGCTGTCCTCGGCATACCAGATGTCCTCTTCCAGAGGCACCACAATTCGATGATACCGCCCGCCGGTCAACGCGGCGAACAGAGTCGATGCCCGGCGCATCACCGCGGGCTGCCGGTCCCGTTCGTACCGTTCCTTCGTTCGGCGAAGCAAATGCAGTGCCAAGGCGTCCACCGCCCACTCCCGGGCTTCCCGACGCAACTGGGCGGCAATCTCTTCCCGGCGCTGCAGCCAATACGCGAGCGAGCGCCCCTCTTCCAATTCCCGGAGTTTGGCCCCGTGCTCCGAGCGCCTGGCGCCGAGGTCCCGGACCCGGAGATCCACCTCTTCTTCTTCCCGGTCCAAATCTTTGAGCGCATCCTCCAGCGCCGCGAGATCCCACCGGGACACCCGGTCGAATTCCTGTTCATCTGCGGCGAGGCGCCGCATTTGTTCCTCCAGGGTTCGGCGCTTTTCCTGCCATTCTCGCCGCTGAAGGAGCCGCGGGCGAAGCCGGCGCCAGTGATCTCCGTCGGCGGCCCCCACCGCGGACCATCCCTGCCGGAGCGCTTCCTCCGCCGCGGCCAACCGTCCGGCAACCTGTCGACACTGGACGGAGATTTTTTGCAGTTCCTCTTCAACCCGTTCCCGACGTTGGGCCCGTCGGGCCTCGTTTTCCAAGGCGGCCTGCAGCCGGTGGCATACCTGGACATCCCAGGCGGCTTGGGCGGCCGGGTCCGCATCATCCGGGAGTTCGGGCGTTTGTAAACCGGCCCGTTCGCTCAGCATGACCAACTCCCTTCGCCAGGTTCGCCCCAGCTCTTTCAGTTGTTCCTCCTTGCGGCGGCGATCGGCCATTTGCCCTTGGAGCGCCCGCCACCGATCGAAGGTGTCCAACGCCACCGACACTTGGGACCACGACCACGCCGTGGGCAGCCCCTGTCCGATCAGCCAGGATTCCCACGCATCCCGGGCATCTTTCTTCTTTTTAGCCGCTTCTTCCTCCGCCCGTTGTTCCGCCCGGAGCGATCGCAGGGCCGCCTCCTCCTCGCGCCGCAGCCCTTCCACCCGTCCGCGCCCCTCCTCCATCCGTTCCGTCCGACGGGCCGCCTCGTCCAATCGGGCCTCCAGGGCCTCGGCTTCCCGATCTTCCCACTCTTCTTTGCCGAACAACGCCACCGCCAGACGTCGCTCTTCTTCCTTCATTCACTTCTTCTTCCGTCCAGTAATAATTCATCAGATTTTGCACCCATTCAAAATACGACACGGTGACACCCCCGGCATTGGCCAGGATGTCCGGAATCACCAAAACACCGCGCTCGTGAAGGATGCGGTCGGCTTCGGGGGTGGTCGGTCCGTTCGCCGCTTCGGCGACGATTCGGGCCTGGATCCGCTCGGCGTTGCCGGCCGTGATCACTCCTTCCAAGGCGGCGGGGATGAGGATATCCACATTCAATTCCAGGAGACGGGACGGCTCCAGACGATGGGTCGGCCCGTATTCCAAGAGGCGACCGGCGGCTTTCGCCTCAGCTACCTTGGACAGGTCGAGGCCGGCCGGGTCGTACAGGGCGCCTGTCGAATCGCTGACCGCCACCACCCGACAGCCCGCGGCGGCCAAGAGCTCCGCCGCCGTTCGACCGGCGTTTCCGTAACCCTGAACCGCCACGGTGGCTCCTTCCAGGGAAAGGCCGAGATCCCGCGCCGCTTCGACGATGGTGTCCACACATCCCCGGCCCGTGGCCTGGGCCCGACCGAGCGATCCTCCGATGATCACGGGCTTTCCGGTGATCACCCCGGGGCTGAACGTCCCCTGCAGGCGGCTGAACGTGTCCATCATCCAACCCATGACCCGGGGGTTGGTGTACACATCCGGGGCGGGAATGTCTTTGTCGGGACCGATCACCTGGGCGATGGCCTCCATATATCCCCGACTCAGCCGTTCCAGTTCCCCTTCGGACAGCGTGTGAGGATCCACCGCGACTCCGCCTTTGGCACCGCCGTACGGAAGCCCGACCACGGCGCATTTGAACGTCATCCACATGGAGAGCGCCTTGACTTCGTCCAGGGTGACCCGGGGGTGAAAGCGGATGCCGCCCTTGGTGGGGCCCACGGCGTCATTGTGTTGAGATCGATACCCCTCGAAAACCCTGAGCGTGCCGTCGTCCATTTTCACGGGAAAATGAACGGCGAGCACCCGTTTTGGCCGCTTGAGGATTTCGACGGCGTCCCGGGAGACCCCCAGATGTTCTGCGGCTCTTTCGATCTGTTCCTGAACGATTTCGTAGGGATTGAGGGTTTCTGCAGAAGAATGTGTCAGGGATAAGGACACGTGCATTCCACCTTCTTTCCGTTGAATGGACGTTGCGATTCTTCCAGTATAGCGTGGTCGAAGGTGTCTCACAAGTCTTTATCTGAATCGAAACAGAAATTTCGCATTTTAAGTCCGGACAGTGAGGGCCTGCGATGGCTACGGCCGAACCTTCGCCGCGGCAGGCCGCCACCGTAGGGGCCATCCCGAGGATTCGTTTTTCTGTCAAGCGTTTTCTGCTACTGTTAGCATAAAAGAATGTACGGTACGCGGAGGATCACAGAACGGGGGGGCCAAGATGACCAGGGTGATTTTGCGGGATGGGCGGACGGCGGAGTTCCGGATGGCGGCGCCTTCGGATCGGGAGATCGTGCGGCGTTTGTTTCGCGAAGCCTCTCCGGAAAGTCTGTATTTCCGGTTCTTTCACGTGGTCCGGGAGGTTCCCGACGAGGTCATTGACGCCATGGTGTCCGCGGACGGCATCGAAAACGCGACGCTGCTGTGCTTGGCGGGGGATCAGGCGCAGGGGATCGGGACGTATAACCGGGTGGACGGCGAAACGGCCGAGGTCGCGTTCTTGGTGGACGATCGGTTGCACGGCAAAGGAATCGGCACCCTGCTTCTGGAACATCTGGCGGAAATCGCGTGGAGGAACGGGTTTCGATTTTTCGAGGCCTATGTGCTGTACGAGAACGACAAGATGATGAGTGTCTTTTTGTCCAGCGGGTACGAAATGCGCAGTGAACACCAGTTGGGCGTGGCGCGTCTGGTGTTGAAATTGGCTCACACCGAGCGCATCCGGGCCCTTCAGGAGACCCGCGAGAAACTGGCCGCCGCGGCTTCCTTGACCCCCTTCTTTCATCCGAATACCGTGGCGGTGGTCGGGGCGTCCCGGGATCCGAGCGGCCTCGGTCAGGTGTTGTTCCGGCATATTCTGGACGGAGGGTTTCAGGGGGTGGTCTATCCGGTCAATCCCGCGGCCAGGTCCGTGGCCGGGGTACGCGCATTTCCCAGCCTTCGGGACCTGCCCGAACCGGTGGACCTGGCGGTGGTGGCGGTTCCGGCCGGCGAAATCTCGTCGGTGATCGATGATTGTGTCGATACCGGGGTTCGTTCGGTGATCATTATCACCTCGGGGATCTCCGATGAAGCGGAGCAAGGGATTCCGACGCGTGCGGAGCTGGCCTCCCGCCTCCGCCGGGCCGGGGCCCGGCTGTTGGGGCCGAACTCTCTCGGACTGGTCAACACCGACCCCCAGGTGCGGCTCAATGCCAGCTTCGCCCCGCGGTTCCCGGTGCGGGGTTCCCTGGCCATTGCCAGCCATTCAGGGGCCCTCGGCATTACGATCTTGGAATACGCCGGCCGGATGGGGATTGGGGTGTCGAGTTTCGCCAGCATGGGGGTCAAGGCGGACGTGTCGGGAAACGACTTGCTGCAGTATTGGGAGGATGACCCGGAAACCGGGATGATCGCTCTCTACCTGGAGTCGTTCGGGAATCCGAGAAAATTTTCCCGGATCACCCGGCGGATCACCCAACGAAAACCCATTGTAGCGGTGAAGGGGGCAAGTACCGAAGGTGGCACCGCGGTCTCCCTCACGGGTTCTGCACTACCCCGGGCCCGGGACGTGTTGGTGGATGCCCTCTTTCGCCAGGCGGGGATCATTCGGGTGAACACTCTTCAGGAAATGTTCGACGTGACGGCGCTACTGGCCTCGTCCCCTTTGCCCCGTGGAAACCGGGTGGCCCTCGTCACCAACACCGCCGGGGGCGCGGTGATGGCCGTGGACGCCCTGCACAACGAGGGGTTGGAATTGGCGCGACCGCCCGTGGATCTGGGCGCCGTGGCGTTGGCGGAAGGCTATCGGAAGGCCGTTCCGGATCTGCTCGGAGACCCCCGAGTGGACGCGGTCTTGGTGTTGTTCACCCCGGTGGGGGTACCGGACGACCGGGAGGTGGCCGGAGCTTTGGCGGAGGCGGTGCGGGAGACCGCGCCCGCCCACGGCGGGGCGGGGTCCCGTCCGAAACCGGTGGTGGCGAACTTCCTGATGACCGAAGACAATTTTGTGCACCTCATCGACGCCGGCGACCAGCGGATCCCGGTCTACCCCTTTCCGGAACAGGCGGTCCGGGCTCTGGCCAAGGTGGTCGCCTATGGCCGGTATCGCCAGAAGCCCCAGGGCCGGATCCCGGACCTCGAAGGGGCGGATCCGGATCGCGCGCGCCGGATCATCCGCGGCCATCGTCCCGATGCGGCGGAACGCGCCCGGGTGGTGGAGTGGATGCCCGAGGAGGTCTGCCGGCGAGTGCTGGATGCCATGGGGATTCGCTCGGGCGAGGGAGACGATACACGGACCCGGAGATTCACGGTGACGGCGGAACTGGACCCACTGTTCGGGATGATCCTTTTCTTGTCGTCGACTGCCGGGCGATCCGTCCGTATCACTCCGTTGACCGATCTGGACGTCCAAGATCTCTTGGCCTCGGTGTCCGGTCCGGAGGACGATCCGGACGACCCGGCGTGGCAGGCCGCCGCGGACGTGGTGCTCCGGGTGTCCCGGCTGGTCGAGGAAGTGTACGAGATCACCAAAGTGGCGTTGATTGATGTCGACGTTTCCGCCACGGGATGTCTCATCGGGAAGTGCCGGATCGCCGTGGGCCGACGCCAGGGTCCTCCCGGCGGGCCGTTCGTTCCATCCTAGCCGCAGAACCTGCCGCGGGCATCCGGGCGACGGGCCGCAAAGCGGACGCCGGCGTCAGGGCCTTCAACGGGAATGAACCTCCAGGGGTCGGCAAACACTACCCGCGGAGATACATCTTGCAGAGGGAGGACTGCCCGTGGACCCACAGGATGTCAAGCCATTCTTGTCTTATCTCAAGACGGAACTGCGGCGAATCGAGACCGCCGCCGGCACATTGTCCATGATGGAACGGGAACATCACCGAAGATTGAACGATTATGACGACCCATCGCTGCGGGATATGGCGGTGGAGGAAGACAACGCGGCCAGGCGTTTGGCCGCCATCAAGGAGATGTGCTTGGCCGCGTGCCAAAAAATCGACGATCTTCAGGCCGGTGTCCGTCCGGAAGCCGTGTCCGCAAGGGCGGGGAGGGAGGACCGTGCTGCGGTTCATTGAGAACTGGGTTCGCTCCATTGTCAACGAGACGGTGGACAAGGCATTGACCCGGATCGTCCGGGATCAGTACGCGGAAAACCTTTTTGAAATGGTCCCGGTGACCGGGAAGGTGGGCGCCGTGGCCATGACGGAGACGGCCATGCGGGCGGCCCGGGGGATGGCCCCTTCCCGTCCCCTCGGCAGCCCGATTCATTTTTCGCCGTGGGAGAAATTGTTGTTCAGCCCGGTTCATCTGATCCGGATGCCCACCCCCGAGGACGTGGGGATTGAAACGGCGACGGTGATCGGTCCGGCCGCCCGGCATCCCCTCACCCTGTCCATGCCGATCCTCATCGCTGGAATGTCGTTCGGTGGGGCTCTGAGCAAACGGGCGAAAATCGCGTTGGCCCGGGCGGCGTCCGCGGTGGGCACGGCCACAAACACCGGCGAGGCGGGACTTCTTGAGGAGGAACGGGAAGCGGCTGATCTGCTTATCGGTCAGTACAACCGGGGCGGGTGGTTGAATGATCCCGAACAGTACAAACGCGTGGATGCCATTGAAATTCAACTGGGGCAAGGGGCCCAGGCCTCGGCTTCCCAGCGGACGGCCGCCCACAATATCGGCGAAGAGTATCGCCGGGTTTTCCGCCTCGCCGAAGGGAAGCCCGCGGTGATCCACTCCCGGTTGCCCGGGGTGGACAGGCCCGGGGATTTTATCCGCTTGGTGGAGCGACTGCGGAAGGAAACCGGGGTCCCCGTGGGACTCAAAATCGCCGCCACCCACCATTTGGAGCGCGAAATGGAGATCGCCCTGGCGGCCGGGGTCGATTTCATCACCGTGGACGGCGCCGAGGGTGGAACGCACGGCGGCGCGCCCACTCTGCAGGACGACGTCGGGCTGCCGACCCTGTTCGCCGTGGTCCGGGCTTCAGAGTTTTTGGCCCGGACGGGCGGCCGCGGCCGGGTCAGTTTGTTGGCGGCGGGGGGACTGATCACGCCGGGCCAGATGCTCAAAGCGCTGGCCCTAGGGGCGGACGCCGTGTATGCCGGGACGGCTCCTCTCTTGGCCATGGTGTCCGACCGCATGGTGGAGGCGCTGCCCTTTGAACCTCCGACCAGTCTCGTGGTGTATACGGGGAAGCTGACGGACCAACTGGACGTCGAGAAAGGCGCGCGAAATGTGGTTCGGTTTCTTCATGCCTGTGTGCATGAAATGGAGAGCGTGGTTCAATCTTTGGGCAAAACGGCCGTGGCGGATGTGACGAAATCCGATCTGATTGCCCTGGACCCGTTTGTGGCATGGGCGGCGGGAGTACCCTGGGGCTGGGCGGCTCCGGAACGTCAATCGGAGTTCTTCCGGGCTCGGACGGTGGACGGTGTGCCTTGTTTCCCCGCCCGGCCTCCACTACAATGGGAGGGAGCGGAAACCAGTTCGGCACCCGGTGAACTGCAGTGACGGGAGCCAGGGGGGAGAGGCATGCTGCGCGTCTTCGTGGTTCTGGGAAGTATTGGCGCATTTTTGTCCGTGGCGCTGGGGGCTTTCGGGGCCCACGGTCTGCGGGGAAAGGTGTCGGAAGCGATGCTGTCGATTTACCAGACAGGTGTGCATTATCAGTTTTTTCACTCGCTGGCGTTGATTCTGGTGGCGGTGTTGTCCGAGCGTCTTTACGCGACGGGTCTGGTGGCCGGTGCGGGGATTCTGTTTGTCATTGGGGTCGTGTTGTTTTCGGGCAGTTTATATGCTCTGAGCCTGAGCGGCGTCTCTTCGCTGGGATTCATCACACCGTTTGGGGGCTTGGCGTTCCTGGCGGGATGGCTGCTTCTCGCGGCGGCCGCCCTTAAGGGAGCGTAAAGGGGAAATCAATGAGAAAACGCTTCCGGAACGCCCTCAGGGCCTGCTGCGCGGCGGCGTGCCATCCTGAGGGCGTTCCGGGACGTCCAGGGCGGCGTGCCGGGGACTCCCGGGGGACCCGAAACACCGTTCCGAGTCGACCGGATTTCAAGCTTTGGCGGCGACGGCGAGCACTTGGTCCAGCAAAATGGGTTCCGGCACGGCACCCTCGATGGAATCCAGGTCGTTGATCACTGTTTTCGGTACGCCGTAGACGTCGAATCGGTTGGCCCAATCCGGGAATTCCGTCGCCTCGATCATGTGACCGCGGATATGCGGATTCTCGAAAGCGAACTGATGGGCCAGGTGCACCGCTCCCGGGCAATAGGGACAGGTGGGAGTGACAAAGACGTTGAGCGTGACATTCTGGTCCACTGCAGCCAACTTGGTTTTGGTTTCCGGTTTCAATCCGGAATCCCGCCGGGAGACCATGAGGATGGCCTCAAGGAACGCGGCGAACTCATACCCGGTTGGCGCTCCGTAAAACCGAATCCCGTAATCCTCGCCGGATTCGCCGAGGACGGCCAGAGTCGGCGCCTTATCGACATCGAGTTCCTTGGCTTTCTCTTCGTCCGTGTATAGGTTGTACCCTTCCAGCGTGATCAGGCCGGACAGGTCGGCGACTTCCTGCAGCAAATCCTTGATCTGCGGGCAGGTCGGGCAGTTGATGGACGACTCGAAAAAGCGCAGGACGACGGCATGGGTCATGTCGGCAAAGCGTTCCCGAATCTTTTGCCGGTCTTTTTCCGGAATCATCACAGTCACGCACCTCCATACGCACTTCGCATTCATGCGGTGTACCCGTAAGGGTATTATCCCCTTTTGCCGTCCGCATGTCAAGCCGACGGTTACCTTCTATCTTTTTTCAGTGTGCGCCGAACGCCATGGACTCACACGTGGAATGCCTGTTCAGGAGGGATGGGGAATGGAAACGACGGAATCGAAATTCGGTGAGTATGTGCGGCGGATCCAGCATTTCCAAGAGGCGCTGTCGCTCATGGCCTGGGACCTGCGCACCGGGGCGCCGAAAAACGGGGTGGAGGCCCGGGCCGAGGCCATCGGCACCCTGTCGGATGAAGTGTTTGCCCTGGTCACGTCCGAACGGATGGGGGAGTTCCTCACTGATTTGGAGAGCCGGTTCGACGGGCTGGATTCGAAAACGGCAGCGTTGGTCAGGGAGTGCCGCCGGGAATTTGATCGCTACCGGAAAATTCCCCGGGATCGGTATCGAGCGTTTGTGGTTCTGACGGCCCGGGCCGAGTCCGTTTGGGAAGAAGCCCGGGACCGGGATGATTTTGCCTTGTTCCGCCCGTATCTTGAGGAGATTGTGGCCATGACCCGGGAGTTCGCCGAATACTGGGGGTATGAAAAAGAACCGTACGACGCTCTGCTGGATCCGTATGAACCCGGGGTGCGGACGGCGGATATCGACCCGCTTTTCGCGGAGCTGAAGGCGGAAACGGTCCGATTGGTGGAGGCCATTGCCGATTCCGGTCACCGACCGAACGCGGCGGCGCTGATCCGGCCCGTGACCCGGGAAACCCAGCGCGAGGTCTGCCGCTGGGCGCTGGAGACCATCGGGTACGATTTTTCCGGCGGGCGCCTGGATGACACGGCGCATCCTTTTCAAATTACCCTGAATCCCGGGGATGTGCGGGTGACCACGAGATACGATGAACGGGATATCCGCACCGCCTTGTTCAGTGTGCTTCACGAAGGCGGACATGCTCTGTACGAACAGGGAATCGACAAGGAGTTGGCCGGAACGCCTCTTTACGCCGGCGCATCTCTGGGAATCCATGAGTCCCAATCGCGTTTTTGGGAGAATGTCGTGGGGCGGAGCCGCGCCTTCTGGCAGCGTTATTATGGAGAGCTCCGGGACCGTTTGGGCGGGGGATGGGACGATGTGGACCTGGAGACTTTTTACGCGGGCATCAATGATATCAGGCCGTCCCTGATCCGCACCGAAGCGGACGAGGTGACGTACAATCTCCATATTTTTTTGCGGTATGATCTTGAGCGGGCCTTGGTGTCCGGGGCCCTCGCCGTGCGGGATTTGCCCGGGGCGTGGCGGGAAAAATCCCGGGAACTGCTGGGGATTGAGCCGTCTCGGGACGCGGAGGGGGTCCTTCAGGACGTGCACTGGGCGTCGGGGAGCTTTGGTTATTTTCCGACCTATACGTTGGGGAATGTCTATGCGGCGCAATTCCGGGAGGCCTTGGACCGGGACCTGGGAGGTCTGGATCCTGTGCTGGCCGCCGGAGATCTGGCCCGGGTGCGGGGTTGGCTGAGGGAACGGGTGCACCGGCCCGGCAAACAACTCGCGCCCTTGGACGTGTTGGCCCGGGCGACCGGTGTCGATCATCCCGCGGCCGAACCGCTGGTTCGCTATTGGCGCGGCAAGTTCGTGCCTCTGTACCGGCTATGACGCGGGACGGTCAAGCGCAAATGGACGCTCTTCCCGGGATCGAGTACAATGGGGGCGCGGAGGGTCCGGCCCCGAAAGAGCCTAACCGTGCGGCCGGACTGCGCGAGAACGCCTGGGGAGGCCTGGTGGTGCGACGAATTCCCGAAAGAACGGTGCTTCGAATCCGTCGGGTGAATCCGGATCCGACCCGACGTTGGTTGAAATACGCCGCGAATACGATTACGGCCGCCAATCTGTCTCTCGGGCTGTTGTCGGTGCTGTTGTCCCTGATGCACCTGTTTCATTGGGCGGCGGTGGCCTTGATGGTGGCGGTGCTGTTTGACCGCCTGGACGGATCCACCGCCCGCCGGTTGGGGATCGCCAGCGATTTTGGCCGGGAGTTGGACAGTCTCAGCGATTTGGTCTCGTTCGGGGTCGCTCCGGCGGTATTGGTGTACAGTCAGGTGTATATGGTGTATTTGCCCTGGATCGGCGGGGCTTTGTCCATGATCTATGTGCTGTGCGGGGCGCTGAGGTTGGCGCGGTTCAATGTGCAGAATTTCAAGGGCGGGTTTCTCGGGGTGCCCATCACCTTTGCCGGAGGAGTGCTGGGGTTGCTCAGTTTTGTCGCGAAGGATGTGCATGCGGTCGGGTTTGCCGTGGCGGAGTTGGTGCTGTCGGCGCTCATGGTGAGTAAGATTCGCATTAAGAAATTTTGATCGGAGGAGGCGGCGATGAAGGCGTTGGTGACCGGAGGCATTGCAGGTCTGGGCTTGGCCGTGGCGCGGATGCTGGCCCAAGAAGGGCACGAGGTGGTGGTGACCTCCCGCCGGGAGCGAGCGGCCGGTGAGATCGGCCTCGGAGCCGCCTGCGGCGAAACCGGAGAAGGCCGGATTCCGGCGGATCGCCCGGCCGGGGAGCGCATCCGGGCGGTTCGGTGCGATGCCGGTTGTCGAGAAGAGGTTGAGGGGTGGCTGAGCCGTGAACATGACTTTGACATTTGGGTTCATGCCGTGGGGCCGTTTCGGGCGGCGCGAACGCCGCTGGCCGACACATCCGTCAGGGAATGGGAGGAACTGGTTTCCGGGAATCTGGCGAGTGCGTATTGGCATGCCCGGTGGATTGTGCCGCACATGCGGAGCCGCCGGTGGGGACGGATTGTCACTTTCGGCTATCCCCAGGTGGAAGGGGCGATGCCCTGGGAAGGGCGCGGCGCGTATGCCAGTGCAAAGGTGGGGCTGCTGGCGTTCACCCGCACCTTGGCGGTGGAAGAGGCGCCGCACGGCATTACGGTGAACATGATCTGCCCGGGCGATATCCGGGCGCCGTTCAAAGAAGGAACGATCGCCCAAGCCCGATCGCATCGCGACTCCGGAACGCCCGCCGGACGGCCCGGAACGGGGGAGGATGTGGCCAGGGTGGTGCGGTTTTTGGTGCATCCCGATTCGGACATGATCACCGGCAGCGTGATCGACGTGACGGGTGGAGTTCAGTATTTTCCGTTTACATATTGACGGCGGTGGAGCGGCCGCGCGAGAGCCGACCGTGCTCATCGCCGTCGAAGGGCGGTGCCTTTCGGCGCCGGGGTGACCGGGTCGGGCCCCGGCCCCAATGATCGCAGATGGTTATACAACGTTCCTCTGGAAATCCCCAATATCCTCGTGGCCGCCGCCTTGTTGCCTCCGGTTTTTCGCAGGGCTTCCAGGATAGAGTCCCGCGTCGGCCCCTGGGTATCTTTTGGTTTCAGTGAAAAGGCCTGCGGGTGGAAGTGCCCCCATCGGACGCAGACATGCCGGACCGGGAAGTGTAACTTCATCTTAGCACGGGTTCCGGGGTAAACAAAGGATGATGTTCATACCCGTGTTTAAACACAAGTGTTTCATTTGAACAGGTGGCATCTCGGGAGAACACCGGCGTCGCGAAATCGGGAGTGGCACGCGATTTGCGTAATGACATGGACGGGGGAGGTCATGGGAATGGAGCAATGGATGAGGCAGGGGTTTCATTGGTTGGCGGCGAACCCTTCGGCCAATCGCTGGGCCCGGCGCTGGGGTTTGCGGTTCGGCGCCGCCCGGTTTGTCGCGGGTGAAACTCTGGAAAAAGCGCTGGACGTTGTGCGGGATTTGAATCGCCGAGGGCTGGAGGTGACTTTGGACCATCTGGGGGAATCGGTAACGGACGCGGCCGAGGCGGAGGAGGCCGTCCGGGCGTGTCTGGAGACCCTCGAAGGGATCGACCGGACCGGGGTGCGGTCCCATTTGTCGATTAAGCTCACCCAATTGGGACTGGATATCGACAGGTCACTGACGGAGAAACAGGTGGTACAGATCCTGGAGCGTGCCGGAAAGGCGGGGACGTTTGTCCGCATCGACATGGAGGACTCGGCCCGTCTACCGGCGACGCTGGACCTGTTCAAAACCGTGCGCCGCGTCTACGACCATGTCGGTATTGTCATCCAGGCGTACCTTTATCGAAGCGAACAGGATCTTCGGGAGCTTGAGACCCTTGGAGCCAACGTGAGGCTGGTGAAAGGGGCTTACCGGGAGCCTCCTTCCCTGGCTTTTCCAAGCAAACGAGACGTGGACGAGAACATGAAAAAGCTGATCGACATGCACTTGCAAAGCGGCTGTTACACCGCCGTGGCCAGTCACGACCCGGCCATTCTTGGCCATACCCGAGAGAGAGTGGAGCAGTGGTCGGTCCCCCGGGACCGCTTTGAGTTTCAGATGCTGTACGGCATCCGGCCGGATCTGCAGCGGGATTTGGTGGAGAAAGGATACCGGGTGCGGGTGTATGTGCCGTACGGAACCGATTGGTTCGCCTATTTCATGAGGCGTTTGGCGGAACGGCCGGCCAATGTGTGGTTTGTGCTGAAGAATGTGGGGAGGCATGCGGGATGATCGAGTTTCGAAACGAGCCTTTGTCGAATTTTCAGGATGCGGCTGTGCGGACGCAGATGGAGCGAGCCCTCCGCCGGGTCGAAACGTTGCTTGGACGACATTATCCTCTGGTCTTGAGCGGCAAGGCGGTGGACACCGCGGATCGGATGGTCTCGCTGAATCCCGGCCAGACCGACCAGGTGGTGGGTACGGCGGCCAAGGGTACTCCCCAACAGGTGGATGAAGCGGTCGAGGCGGGCTGGAAGGCGTTTCCGGCTTGGTCGCGGCTGTCGGCGGAGGCGCGGGCGGGGTATCTGTTCCAGGCCGCGGCGGAGTTGCGGCGCCGGAAGTTTGAATTTGCGGCGTGGATGGTGTACGAGGTCGGCAAGAATTGGGCGGAAGCGGATGCCGATGTGGCCGAGGCCATCGACTTCCTGGAATACTATGGAAGAGAAGCGATCCGCCTCGGACGGGGTGTCTCCCTGGTACCGTATGCCGGCGAGGACAATCGGATGACTTATATCCCTCTCGGCGTCGGCGTGATCATCGCGCCGTGGAACTTTCCCCTGGCGATTCTGGTCGGGATGAGTTCGGCGGCCTTGGTGGCGGGAAACCCGGTGATCATCAAACCGTCGAGCCAGGCGCCGGTGGTGGCTGCCAAATGGGTGGAGCTCCTTCGTGACATCGGAATTCCGGATGGGGTCGCACAGTATCTGCCTGGATCGGGTGGCGTGCTTGGAGATGCCCTGGTGGATCATCCAGGTGTGCGGTTCGTGAATTTCACTGGTTCGAAAGAGGTCGGGTTGCGCATCGTGCAGCGCGCGGCGGTTCCGACACCCGGGTGTCGCTGGATTAAGCGGGTGGTGGCGGAAATGGGGGGCAAGGACGGGATCGTTGTGGACGAGACGGCGGATCTCGACGCGGCGGTAAAAGGGATTCTCGTCTCCGCGTTCGGCTATCAGGGCCAAAAATGTTCCGCCGGTTCCCGGGCCATCGTGGTCCGCCCGGTTTATGAGGAGGTGGTGGAGCGCCTGAGGGACGGGTTGAAACAGTGGACCGTGGGAAAACCGGTGGACAACGCTCCTGTGGGTCCGGTGATCGATGAGTCGGCGTACCGCAAGATTCTGCACTATATGGAAATCGGCCGCGAAGAGGGGCGGTGCATTGCCGGCGGCGGACCGGCGGAAGGACCCGGGTATTATTTACAGCCGACGATTTTTGCTGACGTCGACCCCAAAGCCCGGATTGCCCAAGAGGAGATCTTTGGGCCGGTGCTGGCGGTTATCCCGACGGACAACTTTGAACATGCCGTAGAGGTGTACAACGATACGGAGTACGGCCTGACCGGCTCGCTGTACACCCGGCGCCGGGACCGGGTGGAGTACGTTCGGGAGCGCATGCATTGCGGGAATCTGTATATCAATCGAAAATGCACCGGCGCACTGGTTGGGGTGCACCCCTTCGGCGGGTTCAATATGTCGGGAACCGATTCCAAGGCCGGCGGACCGGATTACCTACTGTTGTTTACCCAGGCGAAGGCGGTTTCCGAGGTGCTATAGGCGGACGGCCGACGGGCCCGAACAGGGTGTGATAGACCGACGGGCCGAAAGGGATGGGGGAGATGTTTCCGCTGCGCCGCCTGCGAACGTTGGCCGCGGCGGCCCGCACTCCCTCCCCCAGGCCGAGTCCGAGTGCCAGTCCGGCGAAGAACCAGAGCCGCGTTTTGCGGCGGGTCATTCCTTTCCCTCCCGTGAGTGGAGCGGGGTTGACGGCGGGTTGCCAAGAATATGTTGTGCAAAGTGGCGGAATTTATTTCAAGGGCCCAAGCGGAACAACGCGGGCAAGGAGGGCGCTAGGCGGGTGACGCACCCGATATCGGCGGAAATTTCAATGGAAACGGCCATTGCTGTTTGGCCTGGTTTCGCATACAATAATACCGTGGCCGTCAAGGTCGCTGGGCGCTGAGTTCCGACCAACGGAAGCGGGGGACCCATTCTCTGGGGTGAATCCGGAGAGATCCGGTAGGGTGGCTCTCGACCCGAACCCGTCAGCTAACCCCGTAAGCGGAAGGAGAGGGGAGTCAGTATGTCTTCGGTGGATGCCAAGGACAGAGGTTGCGTTCGGGTGTGTATCAAGCTGGGGGATGGACGTGTTCCCTGGATCGGTCTAAACGGGAGACGTTTGGAACTTCCCTTTGCATCGGTCAAGGTGGTCGCGCGGCTGGTCGGCGCGAACCTGAGCAAGAATCCGGAACTTCGGGAAGTGGTCGTCGGCAACCCGGATCGCCTGCGAGGGAAGGGCGATGTGGGAACAGTGATCGAAGCCCTGCGCGAGGTGATCCTCGCCAGTGGTCGGGCGATGGAGTTTTCGGCCCGCATGAGCGTGGAAGGTGCGTAGACGGTCGGATTCAGATACAATCGAAGGTGGACGGGGGAGCACGCATGATGGGACCGCTTGGTGGCGGTCCTTTTTGTAAGGGATCACCTCGGCGGGAAAGAGGGAGAGGGTCGACATGAACCACGTGCGGTTTCATGCCATCACGGGGGATCCGATTTTGTACATTGATCATCGGCAAAAACCAAACGGATATATCGATGGGCACTGTCCGTTCTGTCATCCTTCGGAGTCGATCAAACACGTGTATCCGGTCGGGGATGATGCGATCAGTGTCTGGGAGAATCTATACCCCGTGGTCCCCGAAGGAATGACCCAGGAACTGGTGGTGGAGAGCCGACGGCACGATCGAATGCTCGGCGATCATTCGGCGAAAGGCATTTCGGTGTGGCTGTGGGTGATCCGGGAACGCATGCGCCGGTTGTATGAACAGCCCGGGGTGGTGTACGTGTCGATGTTCCGAAATTGGGGGAGTGAGTCCGGGGGCACCCAGCCACACCCCCATAGCCAACTGTACGGGCTACCCTTTGTACCCCCCGGCATTGAGAGAGAACGGGAAGGGTTTCGTCGGATGCGCCGGGAAGCCGGATGCTGCCCGATTTGTCGTGAAATCGCGGAAATGGGGTCGGAGCGCCTGGTTACCGAGAATGCTTGGGCAATGGCCTTCACTCCTTATGCATCCATGCATCCGTTTGAGATATGGGTCGTGCCGAAGGATCACCTGGGTGCGTATGATGCCGCCGGCGACGCCTTCCTCGACGGCATGGCGGCGGTGTTGCACCGGGCGGTGGGCGCTTTGGAGAAAGCCATCGGCGGCCGGGCGTACAACATTGTGCTGTGTCATGAGCGGGATGCTGACTATCACCTGCGGTTTCTGATGTTTGCCAGGATCATCACATCGTCCGGTTTTGTGCTCGGCACCGGAACGGGGATTAACGGATTGGATCCGGAACGGGCGGCGGCCACGCTCCGGGACGTTTGATTTACGATACAGGGGTATGGTAATATGGGCACGAAGGTGGTGAACGGTGTGCACGGGTACGCCGATGCCAAGGACGAGCTTCTCCGACGCCTGCGTCGTATTGAAGGGCAAGTGCGCGGGGTGCAGAAGATGATCGAAGAGGACCGGTACTGTGTCGACATCCTCACCCAGTTGGCTGCGATCAGGGCGGCCGCCAACAAGGTGGCGTTGACGATCCTGGAAGCCCATACGCGCGGGTGTGTGTCGCGGGCGATCCAATCGAACGGCGGCGATGAGGCCATTACGGAGCTCATGGAGGCCGTTGAATTTTTCACCAAGTGAGATTGACGAGGGGGGTCAATCATGGAAACCAAGGTGTTGCACGTCAAGGGGATGTCTTGCAGTCACTGCGTGCATGCGGTCCATTCGGCCTTGTCCGGATTGGCCGGGGTCAACGAAGTTCAGGTGAATCTTGAACAGGGGGAAGCGACGGTGACCTTCGACGGCGCGAAGGTGGGAGAGGCCGATTTCCGCCAAGCCATCGAGGATGCCGGATATGAATTGATCGCGGTTTCAAACCGGTAAAGGCCGGGTGTCCGGGAACCGGGCGCCTGCGCGGAGGGAGGGGCGGGAATTGGCGCTGGATGGCCGTCGACGGACCAAATGGCTCATTCCGGTGATCCTGGTGGTCATTGTTTCCGCCTGGGCTTGGTACCGGGGACACATCCATGCGCCCGTTTTAACCCCCGCGGATCTGGTGGCCCGGATTCGCGGGTTCGGATACATGGCCTGGGGGGCGGCGGCCGTGCTGGTCGTCGCCCACGCCATTTTTCCTTATGTTCCCTTCTTCGTTCTCGCCGGAGCCAATGTGGCGGCATTCGGTGCCGTCCCTGGATTTCTCATCAATTGGTTGGGGATCGCCGCGGGAGCGTCGGTGCTGTTTTGGTTGAGCCGGGGCTTACTCCGGCGACGGGTTCGGGAGAAGTGGGCGGATCACCCCCTTGCACGGCGCCTGGACCGGGTGGCGTCATCCGGAGGATGGGCATTGGTGGCGCTGTGTCGGTTGGTCCCGGTCCTTCCGTCTTCGACCGTGGATGGACTGGCCGGAATGTCCGGCATGATGTACCGCTCCTTTTTGGTTGGCACATTGATCGGCACACTGCCCATGATCGCGGTGGAGTCCTTTTTCGGCGGGGCACTGTGGCGGCCCGAGGGTGTCGTATGGTGGAGAGCGGCCTTGGGCGCGGCAGCGTGGCTGACCGTGATCGCGGCGGGGCTGTGGGTGGGAAAATCGGCCCTGTTCGCTGGTCGGACAAAAGATTCCCGCGGCGGGCCGGAACCCTGATGCCAACCCCTTTATCCTTCCATTCACCAGGGCTCGCTTTCTCTGAGGATGAACCTCCGGGCTGCGGGGCATATTGGTTCCCAGGAGGTGAATCCGCATGGAGCAAGACCGTATTCGAGAATTGGAACGCGAAAAAGAGACACTTCTTGAACAGTGGATGTGGGCGGATCGCACGGAGCGGGTCAAAATTCTGATTCGCCGGATGGAGCTTCAGGATCTGCTCGAGGACTTACAACAGACGTCCGGAGGATGATTGTGCCCGCGTCGTCCCGGATTGTCCGGGCGGCGGCCAAGATCGGAAAACGAGTTGCGGGAACAGAGAAAACGCCGTGGAGGTTCCATGGCGTTTTTTGTGTGCGACAATTTCCCCGGTTATGGTACACTGGGCTCGCACAGCCTCCCGTTCTCCACATGCCCGGCCGGCGCCGGAACCGGCGGGGCGGCGGACGGGGGAAAGGGGGAGAGACGGTGTTGCGTGTGGCCCTGATCGCGCACGATGAGAAAAAAACCGATATGGTCGCCCTGGTGCGGCGTCATGTGGATGCGTTTCGTCACGCTGCGGTGGTGGCAACAGGAACCACGGGGCGTCTCGTCCAAGAGCATACCGGACTTCCGGTGATTCGGGTCCAATCCGGACCGTATGGGGGAGACCAGCAGATCGGGGCCCAGGTGGCCGCGGGAGAACTCGATGCCGTGATTTTTCTGCGAGATCCGCTGACTGCCCAGCCGCACGAACCGGATATCACCGCACTCTTGCGGGTGTGTGATGTGCACAACGTTCCGCTGGCCACCAACGTGGCCACGGCCGAATTGCTGCTCCGGTCGCTGTTTCCGGATCAATATTGTAATTGAAGGGCAAATTGCCAGAACGACTCGCCCACCGATTGCCGGGTGCGGGTCATGGCCACCTGCAGTTCGGTGGCGGTTCGCTCCTGCCAGGCCTGGACCGAGGTGATCCAACGGCGGGCGTCCTCGTGCACTTGTGCGGCCATCATGCGTTGAATGGCATCGGCGGCGCGACGGTCGTGTTCGGCCGCTTTGTGCATGCACTGCACGGCGATGCCCACTACGGTGGGATGATGATCACCGGCCAGAATCCGGCGAATGGATCCTTTGGCCGTCAAACGGTGATATCCGGTTTCATAATTTTCTCTGTGCAACTCTTCCAATCCTGGCAAATCCTTTGTGATCGTGAGCAATTTCATTTGCGTGCTGACAGAACAGAGGACGGCAAGAGCGTATTCGCTGGCCGTCAGGTGATCGGCAACCCGGGTAAACACGGCGTGGTCAATGGGAGGGTGAGGCACCGGTTCCACGGCTGGCCACTCCTTTCTGCGAATCATGTCGGCACTGTAGCCTATGCAAGCCGTGCGAAAGTTGATCACCGCGACCCGGAGCGGACTACAGGTCGAGATCCCCGGTTATCCTAGATATCATCCCGCACAAGATTTGTGAAGGAGGATGGCCGTGGACCGGAGCACATCCAGGGAGGCGGAGAGACGGGATTATCGTTTCGCCCAACTCCCTCCCCATGTGTTAAAGGAACTGCAAACTTTTGAGGCCCGATTGTCGTCGGAGTTGGGGCGCGAAGTGATCCTGCTGTGTTACGACGGCCCTTGATAACGACAAGGCAAGGGGCGCCCCACGGCAAGATGGGTGTGCCCCTTGCGATGTTTTCAGCCGGTTTTTGACTGGAGGGCCGGTCGGACGCGGCCGCCGGCGGGGATCGTTACTGCAGGACGGGTGCCAAAGCGGGCGCCGGCACCACGGCCCCGTGGTATTTTTGCTCGATAAACTGTTTGACATCGTCAGAAGTCAGCGCCTTGGCCAACTTGACCAACTCCGGCCGCTTTTCATCCCCTTTGCGCACCACCAGGACGTTGGCGTAGGGAGAATCGCTGCTCTCCAGGAAAATCGCGTCTTTCGCGGGGTTGAGGTTGGCCTGGAGGGCGTAGTTGGTGTTGATCACCGCCGCCGTGACATCGTCCAAAGCGCGCGGCAACATGGCGGCGTCCAGTTCGCGGATGCTCAAATTGTCCGGTTTTTGTACAATATCGCGAACGGTCGCCGCAATTCCGGCCCCCTGCTTGAGTTGGATCACTCCGGCTTTGGCCAAAAGTGCCAAGGCCCGGCCTCCGTTGGTGGCGTCGTTGGGGATGGCCACGGTCCCGCCGTGACTCTTCAGTTCCTCCACCGTTTTGATCTTTTTGGAATAAACGCCCATGGGCTCGATATGAACTTTGGCGATCCACTGAAGGTTGGTTCCCTTTTGTTGGTTAAAATTGTCCAGATAGGGAATGTGTTGAAAATAGTTCGCATCCAACTGTTTATCCACCAATTGCGGGTTCAATTGGGCATAATCGGAAAAGGTGACCACCTGCAGGTCGACCCCTTCCCTGGCCAGAGTCGGCTTGATATGTTCCAGGATCTCGGCGTGCGGCACCGCGGTGGCGCCCACCTTAATGACCGTTCCTCCGGAGCCTCCGGAAGCGGTCCCGGACGGAGAGCCGGACGTCCCGGATGTCCCGCAGGCGGTCAGGGCCAGAGCCAGTGCAACAGTCAGAATGGGCAGCGCTTTTTTCATGTCGATATGTCCCCCTTTGTTTGTTCCTCGGCTTAACGCCGACTGAAATGAAGTACCAATCGGTCTCCGGCCCATTGCAAGAGTTGGACGAAGACCACCAGCAGGGCGGTGGTCAAAAGCATGACCCCGGTATCAAAACGCTGGTATCCGTAGCGGACCGCCAGATCCCCCAACCCGCCGCCCCCGATGGCCCCGGCCATCGCCGAATAGCCGATGAGGTTCACCGCCGTGATGGTGATGCCCGCCACAAGGCCCGGGCGGGCTTCGGGCAACAGAACCTTCCAGATGATTTGTGCGGGCCGGGCGCCCATGGCCTGTGCCGCCTCGATGACTCCCCGGTCCACCTCCCGCAGGGCGGTTTCCACCAACCGGGCGAAAAAGGGGGCCGCCGAAGCGACCAGCGGCGGGACGGCGGCGGTGACCCCGATGGAGGTTCCCACCAAGAGCCGGGTCAAAGGGATCATGAGGATCAGCAAAATGATAAACGGCACCGACCGCAGGATATTCACCACAGCCCCCATCGCGCGGTACAGCCAGGGCATCGGTTTGAGGTGTCCCGGGCCGGCGATGACCAACAACACCCCCACCGGTCCGCCGATCGCCACGGAAAACAGGACCGACAGGGCGATCATATACACCGTGTCGAGGGAGGCTTGTCCGATTTCACCCCAAAGTCCCGGATCCATGCGCCTTCACCTCCTCGACCCGTACACCCCGGTTCCGCAAGGCCTGAACGGCCCGGGTCTTCCCGTTTTCGGACCCGTGGACCGCCACGACCAACCGGCCGTAGGGGATCTCCTTCATCCGCCCGACGTTTCCCTGTAGGATATTGAAACGGACCCCGGCTTCTTCAGCGACCTCGAACAAGATGGGCTCGTGGGTGATCTCGCCGACGAACAGACAATGCAGAACCATCTCACCGGCCGGGTGGATCGGCGGGTCTTCCCGGCCGCCGACCTGTCGGACAAACTCCCGGGTCACCGGATTTTGCGGGCGCAAAAAAAGGTCCACCACCGGGCCTTCTTCGACAATGCGCCCCTGGTGCAGTACGGCCACCCGGTCACAGATGGAGGTGACCACGTGCATTTCGTGGGTGATGATGACCAGGGTCAAATGGAAAGTCCGGTTGATTGCCGCCAGCAACTCCAGAATGGATTCGGTTGTCTGGGGATCCAGTGCAGAGGTCGCTTCGTCGCAAAGAAGAACATCCGGCTCCGGAGCCAAGGCCCGGGCGATGCCGACGCGTTGTTTTTGTCCCCCGCTCAATCGCGACGGATATTGATCCCTCAATTCCCACAACCCCACCAGACGCAGCAATTCCTCCACCCGCCGTCGCCGTTTGTCCTTCGGCCACCCCGCCAATTCGAGCGGGAAGGCGACGTTTTCCGCCGCAGTTCGGGAGGAGAGGAGATTAAAATGCTGAAAAACCATACCGATCTTTTGCCGCTCCCGCTGCAGGCTCCCGTCGTCCAAGGCGGTCAATTCCCGGTCGTTCACTACTACCCGGCCGGCGGACGGGCGCTCCAACAGGTTGATGCACCGGACCAGGGTGCTTTTCCCCGCTCCGCTGTGGCCGATAATGCCGTAGATCATGCCCCGGGGGATCGAGAGGTGAACATCATCCAGGACGCGAACGGCCCGCCCCCCGACGACAAATTCCTTGGATACTCCGTCGAGTTCGATCATGGATCAATCTCCCGCGCAGAAATGAAAAATCCCTTTCGCATCGCGAAAGGGCCCCTTTGACCGGCCCTCTCATCTCCCGAAACGCGGCGCGTTTCGCAGGATTTAGCACCTGACACCGCCGCGGCCTCGCCGGGTGGTGTTGGTTGCCGGGCTTCATCGGGCCAGTCCCTCCGCCTGCTCTCGATAAGAGGTTGTGGTGTCGTCCGCTTTTCTTTGATACTATGAGACCAACTCTGTAGTCCAGTGTAATGAACGAAGGGGAGCCCGTCAAGGGTCGGGCCCGGGGATAGTCCGTTTGTACCAGTTCCCGTAGAACGGATGCACCAGTGCGATCTGGTCGGGGTCAACCTTTCCGGAATGGGGCGGGAGGGGTACACTGAGGGTGAGCATTGAAGACCGTTGATGCAATCTCGCTGTCAGCGGGAAATGAGAGTGGTATATGATGAAGGGTTGCATCATGAGCGAAGTGAGGTGTCCGAAATGAAAAAGATTTTGTTTGCGACGGACGGTTCTGAGGCATCCAAGAAAGCCCAGGAAGTGGTCGGGGAGATGTTGGGCAAGTGGACCGAGGCGGCGTTGACCGTGCTCTACGTCTCCCAGACCGTACCGTACTATTATGAGGCCACCCCGGATCTTTTGGCCAATCTCTCCCACTATGAAGAGTCCTGGGCCAAGCAGGTCGAACAGACGGTGATGGATGCGTTCAAGGAATACCGGAATCGGGTGCAATTCAAGCACTTGGTGGGCCACCCGGCGACGGCGATTTGCGATCTGGCCGACGAGGAGAATGCGGATCTGATCGTTGTCGGCAGTCACGGCCGCGGGACGATCGACCGCGTATTGCTCGGGAGCGTCAGCCACGGAGTACTGAACCGTGCAAAACACTCGGTGCTCGTGGTCCGGGGATGAAAAAAGACGCGGGGGTTCCGGCGGGCGGGGTTCCCATGGACCTCCCCGGCTATTTCTCCGGCGGGCGGGCGCTCTCGGGGGGGCGAATGCCCTGGCGGATGGCGTACGCGGCCGCCTGAACCCGGTTGGTGAGATGGAGCTTGCCGAGGATGTTCTGGATGTGGTTGCGCACCGTGTGTTCGCTGATGAACAGACGCTTGGCGATCTCCCGGTTGGAAGCGCCCGTGCTGAGATAGCCGAGTACCTCCAGTTCCCGGCCGGTCAGCGGCTCCACCATCTCGCCCGCAGCTGACTCCTTATGCAGCTCGGCCATGATCCGGGCGGCCAAAAGTCCCGGGATGACCGCCTCTCCCCGGGCCACCTTGCGGATGCTGGAGATCAGTTCGTCGGGATCGACGTTCTTCAGCAAATACCCGTTCGCACCGGCCCGGATCGCTTCGAACAGATCGTCGTCTTCTTCAGAAACGGTGAGAATCAGGATTTTCACGTGGGGGTCCAGGGCCCTCAGTTGGCGAATGGCCTCCAAACCGCCCATGACCGGCATGCGAATGTCCATGAGCACAAGGTCGGGATGCAGTTCCGCGTACAGATCCACCGCCTGTTTGCCGTTGCCGGCTTCACCGACCACGGTCAGGTCGTCCGAGGTTTCGAGGATCGACCGTACGCCTTGGCGCAACAGGGCATGATCGTCCACGAGCAATACTTGGATCGCCATCTTCTGTCCCCCCATTGCTTCCTCATTCGAAACCGGGTGGGCGTACCCTCGGGGGCGCGCCCGATGGGCGTGTCAGCCGGCCTGCTCCACGGCGTTTTCTTCGCGGATGTCCTGAATCCAGCGCAATTCAATGTGTGTTCCCTTGGGTTCACGCTTGGATATCGTCAACATCCCGCCCAGGGACAGGGCCCGTTGGTACATGGTCTTGAGACCGAAGTGGCGGGTGCCGTTCTTGTCGTCCGTCCATCCCCGGTTGAGTTGGCTGAGAATCTCATCCGGAATCCCTCGTCCGTCGTCTTCGATGGTCACGGTGTACTGGCGGCGATACGGCCCGGCCGGCCGGGTGCCGAGAGTGATCCAAACTTTGGCGGCGCCGCTGTGTTTACGGACGTTGGACAGCGCTTCTTGAATGATCTTGGCCACCTGGTCGCCGGTATAGGGATCACAGCAATCCGGAAAATCGATTTCGGTCAATTCCACGGGAATCCCTGCCCGGTGCTGGAATTCGACGATCCACTTGTGAAGAAAGTGTTTCAATTCTTTGCCCGCATGGAAGGTCAGGTCGTACAGGACATGGCGCAACTCCATGAAGCTGTCGTGGATGACCCCGGTGACCTCCTGGAGTTTGTCCTGAGCTTCCGCAACCCGGCCTTGGGCGAGCAAGGACTGAACCAGTTTCAGCTGCATATGGGAGTAGGCCATGTCCTGAATCACTCCGTCATGCAGATCCCAGGCCAATCGTTCGCGTTCCTGGAGGGCAAAATACAATTCGTCGCGCTTTCTGCGCTCCTGTTCCAGGTGGCGGCGCTCGGTCAGATTCCGCATGCTCATGAGAAAATAGCGTTCGCGTCCAACGGGAACATAAGAATAAGAGACAGCCACCGGTATAACGCTGCCTTTCAGCGTGCGAATGTTCATTTCCACGTAGTCCAAAGAAGTGCCCTGTTGCAACACGCACCGCCCGAGACACAGAGCGTCCAGCGCGAGGTCTTCATCTTCCTCGTTGCGGCAAAGGAGCAATTCCCCGCAGGTTTGCGGCACCGGATCCCCGGCGCCGATCCCGAGAAGTTCTTTTGCCGCCTGGTTCATAAAAACGATCCGCCGTCGTTCGTCCGCCACGATCAATCCGTCGGAAGCATGTTGCAGCAAAGCGCGGTAATACGTCGCTTCGTCATTGGTTTTTTCAGGAAGAATCTCCATCGTGCTCGCCTCCCCCGGCGCGGCAGTGCCCTTCGATTGTGCCGAAAATACGTCCGTTTCGGCACACTTGTTTTTCAATGACCAGTATATCAGGGTTCCGGCCGGGGAAAAGAAAGAGTGATGGGCTGAATCTGAACCTTCTTCAAAAAAAAAAAGTCCCCCTCTTGGGGACCCAGGCCACAGAATCTTCAAAGGGGGTCTGGACTCAGTATAGCATGTTCTGCTGCTTTAAAGCAACAGAGATCCGGTCTTTATGAAGGGAATTCTTCACTCCTCGCTCAATGTGACGAATTGGTAGCCCTGGTTTTTCAAGAAATCAAGCAGATTGTCAAGGGCCTCCAGCATGCGGGGCTGATTGCCCCCTCCGTCGTGGAACAGGACGATCCGTCCCGGACCGACCGTATCTTTGACCACCGCCGTGATCGCGGTGGCGTCTCGGCCGACCACCCAGTCTCTGGGATCCACCGACCACATGGCAATGGGGTGGCCGCTGTGTTCCGCGGCCTGAAGCACCGAAGGGGTGAGCACGCCGCCCGCGGGCCGGAAGTAACGAGGCCAGATCCCGGAAATGCGAAGGATCACCTGGTCGGCCCGGCGAATGTCCTCGGCGATGGCGGAGGCGGCCATTTGATCCAACCGCGCATGAAGATATCCGTGATTTCCGAGTTCGTGCCCCTCGTCCGCAATGCGCCTGACAATGGTCGGGTATTTTTCACATTGAATGCCGGTGAGAAAAAAGGTGGCCCTCACACGGTGTCGTCGTAAAATATATAACAATTGCGGGGTATAGATCGGATGAGGACCGTCGTCAAAAGTGAGGGCGATGCATTGACCGCTGTGGGCCACGGTGCGTATGGGCGCGGAATGTCCCAAGGTCGGACTCCCCGCGGGAACTGCAGGCGTCGCGCGGCCGAACCAGCCCTCCGTCGGGCGGTGGTCCACCGCCGGTCGGTGCGCCTCAGGGTTTCCGGCTCCAACGACCGCCGCAGCCAGACTCAGGGATCCGAGCAGGCGCGCGGTGCGGGGATGGATGGCAGACATCGTGGACTCCCCCTCGGGCTCCGGGATACGGAACATAGTGTAACCGTGCCGGGGTTCACCTATGACCGGGCTGATCCGGTCGTTCCGGCCCAGGCGAGCCGCAGGATGATTTGGCTTTTTCGACGGGTTGTGAAACAATAATATAGAGAAGGCTCGAGAATGTTTCGAGCGGGAAAGCGGGAGGTTGGAGTACGGTGGAGCAGGAACAAGCGGCGTATATGACCGAAGAAGGGTTACGCAAGTTGAAAGAAGAGTTGGAATGGCTGAAGACGGAAAAACGGGCGGAGGTCAAAGAACGGCTTAAAGTGGCTCGGAGTTACGGGGATCTGTCCGAAAACAGCGAGTACGATGCGGCGAAAGAAGAACAAGCCTTCGTGGAATCGCGCATTATGCAGTTGGAGGACCAGATTCGCCGGGCCAAGATTATTCGAGCGGAAGATAAGGTGGAAGGTATTGTAAGCATCGGATCGACGGTAACCATTCGGGAGCTTCCGGATGGGGTCGAGGAGACATACACGATCGTCGGGACGGCCGAAGCCGATCCGGGCAAATCCCGGATTTCCAACGAGTCCCCCATCGGGGCGGGGCTCTTGGGACGGCGAGTCGGCGAACGGGTGGAGATCCAGACTCCCGCGGGAGAGATTCGGTTTGAGATTGTAAGGATTCGTTGAGCCAAGCATAAAAAATTTATGATCCGTCTGCCAATTCCCTCTGTGCATGTCGGTCATTGTATGCTATGATGGTGTCATAAAGGCGCAAGGAGGCAATTTTGTGAAGGGCAAAGTCAAGTGGTTTAACGCGGAAAAAGGTTATGGGTTTATCACGCCGGACGACGGCGGAAAGGATGTGTTTGTGCACTACAGCGCCATTCAGGAGGAAGGATTTCGGACCTTGGAAGAGGGCCAGGATGTGGAGTACGACATCGTGGAAGGTCCGCGGGGTCCCCAGGCAGCCAACGTCGTCAAGTTGTAAACGTCGGGCGTCGGAGAACCGAGTTCCGGGAGGAAGACACGCTCAGCCATTGTCCGCAAGGTCAATGGCTGTTGTTGTATTTGGAGGAGGTTGACCCGTTCCCGGCCGGCTGGTGTATAATCGGCGTCAGTGACGAGTCTTGCTTGATTGGGCGAGCCTTCAACAGAGGGAGAAGTCAAACCCGGGGTGCCCGGCAAGCGGCTTGGCGAGAGAAAGGGGGTTCACCATGGAACGGAAGAAAAGGCGGTCATGGCTCGTGGCCGGAATGTTGGCGATGGCGGTGGCCGTCGCGGGTTGCGGAGCCCAGAACAACTCGAATGCTCCCGGGGTCGGAGATGGGGGAAAAGTCAAGAAAATCGGTATTATCCAAATCCTTGATCATCCCGCTCTGAATGCGGCGAGGGACGGGTTTATTCAGGCACTGGCCGATGCCGGTTACAAAGAGGGGCAGAATGTGACGTACGACCGGCAGAACGCGCAGAATGACCAGACGACGGCAAAAACCATCGCGGACAAATTCGTCCGGGACAAGGACGACCTGATCCTGGCCATTGCCACAGGCGCCGCCCAGGCGGTGTACAACGTCACGAAAACCACGCCCATCGTGATCACGGCGGTGACCGATCCGGTCAAGGCGGGCTTGGTTCAATCCATGGATCATCCCGGGACCAACGTCACCGGCACGTCCGACGCCGTGCCCATCGGGGAACAGCTCAAGCTGATCCAACAGATTCTTCCCAATGCGAAAAAAATCGGATTTCTGTATAATCCCGGCGAAGAGAACTCTGTGGTGCAGTTGGATCAGGCGAAACAGGCGGCTCCGCCGTTCGGTTTCACTTTGGTTCCGCAGCCGGTGTCCGGGATCAATGATGTGAAGGTGGCCACCACCCAATTGGCCGGCAAAGTGGATGCGATCTATGTGCCAACCGACAACACCGTGGTTTCCGCTATCTCCACAGTGGTGGAAGCGGCCAAAGAGAAGAACGTTCCCGTCTTCGCCTCGGAAGAGGGCCAGGTGAAACAGGGCGCCCTGATTACCAAGGGAATCGATTACAAGAAGTTGGGGTATCAAGCCGGGCAAATGGCGGTGAAGATCCTCTCAGGCGCGGATCCGAAGACATTGCCGGTGGAGACGGCCAAGGACATGAATGTTGTGGTGAACCTCAAGACCGCCCAAGAACTGGGCGTCAAGATTCCCGATTCTCTGCTGCAGTCTGCCCAGAAGATCCAATAGGAGCGAATGACATTGTTTGATATTGTGCTCACGGCGGTGCGGGAAGGGCTGCTGTTCGGCATCATGGCGATGGGGGTCTTCTTGACTTTCCGGGTCCTGAATTTTGCCGATCTGACGGTCGATGGTACCTTTGCATTGGGTGCGGCCACGTATGCCGCCGTGGTGATCGGCGGCGGGTCCGTTTGGGCGGGCGTGGCGCTCGCCCTTGCCGGGGGATTTGTCGCCGGCGCGGTGACCGGCCTGTTGCATACCAAAGCGGGAATCACCGGGTTGCTGAGCGGGATTTTGACGATGATCGCCTTGTACTCGGTCAACCTCCGGATTATGGGGCGTCCGAACATTCCTCTGTTGAATACCCAGGGAATTCTCGGGGTGTTTCAGCCTTTCGGTTTGTCTCCCAATATCAGCGCATGGTTGGTGTTTCTGCTGTTTCCGGGGGTGGTTCTCGCACTGTTGGTGTGGCTGTTCCACACCCAGTTCGGCTATGTGCTGCGCGCCACCGGGGATAATGTACAGATGGTCAAGTCTTTGGGGGTGAACCCCGACCGGATGGAGGTTTGGGGGCTGGCCATCTCCAACGCGCTGGTCAGCCTTTCCGGGGCTCTGGTGGCCCAGTATCAGGGATTTGCCGATGTGGGTATGGGCATTGGCACCATTGTCGCCGGGTTGGCCTCGGTGATCATCGGCGAAGTTTTCGTGGGTGCCCGGAGCATCGGCTGGCTGTTGGCGGGGGTTTTGTTCGGTACGTTTGTCTACCGGTTCAGCATCGGGTTGGCGCTGGTGGTCGGTTTCGAGCCCACGGACCTGAAGTTGTTGACCGCCGTGATCGTGTTTCTCGCATTGACACTGCCCGCCGTCCGAAAGAAGGTGCGGTTGCCGTGATTGAAATCCAAGGGTTGTGCAAGACCTTTCACCGGGGAACCCCGGATGAAATCGCCCTGTTTAAGGATTTTTCCCTCACGGTGGCATCCGGGGATTTTGTGACGATCATCGGGAGCAACGGGGCCGGAAAATCGACTTTGTTAAACCTCATTGCTGGGAGCTTGGCCCCGGAGTCCGGGCGGATTTTTGTGGATGGCCGGGATGTGGTGAAAATGCCCGAGCATCGCCGGGCTGCCTTCATCAGTCGGGTGTTTCAAAATCCCGCCCTGGGAACGTCGCCCGCGCTGACGATTGAAGAAAACCTGTCTCTGGCGGTCAACAAAGGGCGGCCTTTTGGGTTGGGTTTGGCGAAGGACCGGCGAAAGCGCGAGCATTTTCGAGAGCGTTTGGCGTCGCTCGGGTTGGGGTTGGAGAACAAAATGGATGTCAAGGTGGGGGTGCTGTCCGGAGGCCAGCGCCAGGCCTTGGCGTTGCTGATGGCCACCGAAGTGTCGCCGTCGCTGCTCCTGCTGGATGAACACACGGCCGCTCTGGATCCGAAAACGGCGAACACGATCATGGTGATGACCCGGAATCTGGTGGCCGAGCATCATATCACGACGCTTATGGTGACGCATAACATGAAGAATGCCTTGGACTACGGCAATCGTCTGATCATGCTCCATCAGGGGTCGGTGGTGGTGGATGTCCGGGGAGCGGAAAAGGAGCGGCTGTCCATCGGCGGGTTAATGGAGTGGTTCGGAGAGACCTCCGCATTGTCCGATCGAATGGTGTTGGCTGAGTTCAGTGACATATAGGCCGGCGGCACGCGATGGTTGTGCGCGGATCCGTTGCTCGACGACCGGGCGGTGGGGTGACACTGTGAAGCAGGAATTGAAGTGGCACGTTTCGTTGGCCGGCGTGTTTTTTGTGTTGGGGTGGTTGCTCGCCGTTCAATACCGTTCCCTTCACGCAGGCGAACCGACCGCTCCGTCCGAAGATGCAACCCAGGTGGCCCAACAGTTGGATGCCGTGAAGTCGCAGAACCGGAACCTGGAGTCCCAGGTGGGCGACCTTCAAAAAAAGATCGATGGGATCGAGAAACAGTACGGCGGGAACTTGGCGTCGTATGAACAACTCCGCGCCGATTTGGACCGGGCCCGGATCCTGACCGGGGCGCCGGTCACCGGCCCGGGAGTGACCGTCACCGTGGATGACGGACGATCTCCCGGGGCAGGTTCGGGGCAGCGTCCGATGGTCCAAGAGTGGGACATTATCCGTTTGGTGCAGGAACTGTTGGCCGGTGGTGCCGAAGCAGTGGCGGTGAACGGACAGCGGTGGGCTTTGGTGGATCGTGCGGCGCCGGATTCGGCCCCGGTCCACCTGCGCGCCCCGTATCAGGTCCAGGCGGTGGGTGATCCCGCGGTTTTAATCACCGCCTTGTCCATGAGGGGCGGAATTCTGGATTGGCTGCAGCAGCGGGGGCTCGCCGTATCCGCTCCGAAGCCGGTCAATACGCTTCATCTGGCGGCGTATGACGGACGGCGATGGACGTTCGACATTCGCCAGTGATGCGGCGGGACCTCTTGCCAAAGAGGCGGGATTTTGATAAAGTATCTCTTGCCGTCCCGGAAGGTGACGGGGCGTTCCTCGGTAGCTCAGTGGTAGAGCGTCCGGCTGTTAACCGGGTGGTCGCAGGTTCGAATCCTGCCCGGGGAGCCAAACCATGTGCGCCTATAGCTCAGAGGATAGAGCGCCGGTCTCCGGAACCGGGTGCCCAGGTTCGAGTCCTGGTAGGCGCACCAAACAAACGGGCTCCACCGTCGGGTCGTCTTGACTGGCGATGGAGCCTCCGGGGCTCGGTAGCTCAGTCAGTAGAGCAGAGGACTGAAACTCGTGTCGGCGGTTCCATCCCGGTCCCGAGCCACCAGCATGCCACCTTGGCTCAGTCGGTAGAGCGGCTCACTCGTAATGAGCAGGTCGGCGGTTCGAATCCGCCAGGTGGCTCCAAAAAAGTTTCCGTAACGGCACGGGCTTTCGGAATCCGATC
>JASBVV010000025.1 GCA_029960885.1 Kyrpidia sp.
AGCGTCTGACTACGAATCAGAAGGCCGGGAGTTCGAATCTCTCCGGGCACGCCAAGGAATAAACCGAGGGCTGTTTCAAGGGGAGGGATCCTCATTTTTTTTTTTTTTTTTTGAACGGATACAAAGATGTTCTGCGCCTCCGTGGGGCTCCCCACCCGCCCGGTTGGTATCCTTCCAACGAGTTTGGGGGCGTGGCGGGTCGACTTGAAGCAAACTTGTAAGGTGAACCGCCGCTTCGGAGGGCGGGACCGGAGGCGCGACTACCCTTCACTGTCTGTCTCATATTGGCCTATACGGGCCGATTTTATCCATGGTGAATGCGGGACTCGAACTCCCGGATCCATGAGAGGATTTGTTCGCGAAGGGTTTGAACGGCATCGACGGTTCTCGCGGAAGAAGGCGGATGCAGATCTCCGGTGGTACGAAAACGGAAAAACAATTCAATGGTGGAGTCGGCTCGCGGGCACACGAGGGCGCCGGAATGCTCAAAGAGTGAAACGGGCGGTCGCCCATCGGGCACCGCCGGTCTGTAAACCGCTGCGGGTTTCGAGCCGATCCTCAGACATACCATGAATTCCAGGTATGCGAAAATCGGGGCATCGTAGGCTGGAGTGGCCGGAAAATAGTGGATCCGCGCACTGTACACCGGTTCACCGCGAACCTTGAAACCATGCCCGGTCAGGGAAGAGACGACAGCGTCCACCGCTTTTTTCAGGTCCCCGGCGAATGGAAGTTTGTGTTCCAGCCCAAACCGCCTTTCCAATCTGGATGAGGTCCCCATGGCGTCTTCCCCCTCCTATGCGATTTTGCCGCTCTACCCTTTAATCATAATGCAAAAGTTGTGAAAAAAGAAAGAACGTCCTTCGAAGATTTTGTACAAGCTGTGCGTATTGAGCCGTGACGGGTTCTCCTTGGCGACGGTCGCTTCGTGGCAGTTTTCATGACGATACGATCCCGGTAGCAGGGGATCCGGGGGAATGACATTCTCGAATCGAACATTTTATTACATCGGCCCGAACGGTGCCGGTGGGGCAAAAGGACGGCCGGTCTTCAGGACCTACGCCTCCATTGCGTCGAATACCTCGGCGATGCGTTCAAAAGCCCAGTCCAGTTCATCCCGCCGGATGATCAGGGGCGGGGCGAAGCGAATGGTGGTTTCATGAGTCTCTTTGCACAGGACTCCCCGATTTTTCAGTTTTTCGCAATAGGGGCGGGCGGGTGACGACAGCTCCAGACCGATGAACAGTCCCCGGCCCCGGATATCCCGGATTGCGGGATTGTGCAGGGTGCGGAGCCGCTCGAGAAAATACGCCCCCAGCTCCCGGGATCGCTCGACCAGTCTTTCTTCTTCGATGACCTCCAGAGAGGCCACGGCCACCGCGGCGGCCAGCGGGTTTCCGCCGAAGGTCGACCCGTGGGACCCCGGTTCGAACACCCCCAGGATCTCCCGTCCGGCCGCCACCGCGGAAACCGGGTAAACACCGCCCCCCAGGGCTTTGCCGAGGATGTAAAGGTCGGGAACGACCACCTCCCAATCGCAGGCAAACCATTGACCGGTTCGCCCGAGGCCGGTTTGAATTTCATCCGCGGCCAGCAGAACCCCTTGATCGGTGCAGATCCGTCGGACCTCCCGGAGATACCCTTCCGGCGGGATCACAATTCCCGCTTCCCCTTGAATCGGTTCGAGCAATACCCCGGCGGTGTGGGGCCCCACGGCATCGCGCAGCGCCCGGGCATCCCCGTAAGGGACGATCCGAAATCCCGGGGTGAGGGGACCGAACCCTTCCCGATACTCGTCCTGCGAGGAAAATGAAATGACCGTGGTGGTCCTCCCATGAAAATTTCCCGATCCGACAATGATTTCCGCACGGTCTTTCGGAACGCCTTTCACGGCGTAGGCCCAGCGGCGCATCGCTTTGATCGCTGTTTCCACCGCTTCGGCCCCGGTGTTCATCGGGAGCACCATGTCTTTTTTCGTCAATTTGGCCATTCGTTCATAAAAGAGGCCGAGCTGATCGTTGTAAAAGGCCCGGGACGTGAGGGTGATCCGGTCCGCCTGCTCTTTGAGGGCCCGGATAATCCGGGGGTGGCGATGCCCCTGATTGAGGGCGGAATAAGCGCTGAGCATGTCAAGATAGCGGTTCCCCTCGAGATCCTCGACCCACGCGCCTTCTCCTTTGCACAAGACAACAGGGAGGGGAAGGTAATTTCTAGCTCCGTAACGGTCTTCCCGTTGGATGGCGGACAGCGTTGCGGTCATGGTCGATTCCCCTTTCTCGGGTTTCTGAACGGTACGGGCCATTCGCAGTTCCTTCCTGATGTATGCATCTTCTGAAAATATATTTTGC
>JASBVV010000026.1 GCA_029960885.1 Kyrpidia sp.
CAGGGCTTCGGCCAGTTGCCGGCGATACTCGGGATGGAGGAGGGCCGCTCGGTCCGAGGCGTTCGACAGAAAGCCCACCTCGACCAGGACCGCCGGACACGGAGAGCGCCGCAGAACATGAAGGGAGCGATTCGGAAAGGTCCACGCCCGACCCGCCGCCGCGGCGAGTTGACCTTGGGCGATCCGGGCCAGCCACGCCCCGTCGGGATCGTCGGCGGCGTAGAGGATCACCGCCCCCCGCCGGACGGGGGACGACGAATGGTTGACATGGATGCTCACGTACAGGCGCGCGCCCGCCTCCCGGGCTACCCGCACCCGGTTGCGCAAATCCCGGGCGTGGCGGCTGGAAAGGGTGGAGGGATACCGGGAGCTGACATCTTCGTCCCTCTCCCGGGTCATGACCACGGTCCATCCGTCCCGTTGAAGATGATCCCGCAGTTGCAATCCGATGTCCAGAACGAGATCTTTTTCGAGTATCGCGCCATATGACGTCCCGCCGTCGATTCCCCCGTGGCCGGGGTCGATCACCACCGGCCCGAGAATCCCGGATGACATCCCGCGCGAAACCGGGCCCGCGGCCTGGGCCCGGGCTGCCGGCGGAGGAACGACACCCGCCGACACCGAGGCGATGACCGCCGTCAAAAACCCGACGGCGGCGAGAGAAATGACGCGTTGTGCCATCCTGTGCCTCCGCATTCCGAATGATATCCTTAAGGTGCCGGGATGGGCGATCTTTCATACCACGAGGTGATCGAGATGAAAATCGGGGCCAATGTGTCCATCGCGAAAACCGGATTGCTGGCCGCTGTGGAGGAATCCATCGGCTACCGGGCCACGTCTCTCATGATCTACACCCGATCCAACCGGGGCGGGAAGGCCAAACCCATCGAGCAGTTCCACCGGGACGAGGCGCACGTTTTGATGCAAGAACACGGCATTGAGGAACCGGTGGTCCATGCTCCGTATCTGATTAACCTGGCCAGTCCGAAGGACGATACCTGGGAGTACGGGATCGATCTGTTGCGGGAAGACATCGATCGCACCGCCTATCTCGGCATTCCGTGGATTGTTTTTCATCCGGGGTCGCACACCGGGGCGGGCGTGGAGTACGGGATTGAGCGGATCGCGGCGGCGCTGAACCGGATCCTCGAGGAGGCCGCGGAAGGGCCGACGGTGCTGCTTGAGACCATGGCCGGAGACGGTTCCAAGGTGGGCAGCCGGTTTGAGGAGATCGCGGAAATCATCCGCCGGGTGGACCGGTCGGAGCGCCTCGGGGTGTGCGGGGACACCTGTCATTGGTACAGCGCCGGATATGATATCGTCGCGGATTTTGACAAGGCGCTGTACACCTTTGACGATGTGATCGGTCTGGAGCGGCTGAAAGTGTTTCATATCAACGACAGCAAGTATCCGTTTGACTCGCGCAAGGACCGCCATGCCAATATCGGCTACGGCACCATCGGAGCCGAGATGTTGCGGCGGATCTGCCATCATGAGGTGCTTCGGGACATGCCCTTGATTCTGGAGACCCCCGAGGGCCATTACGGCGAAGAGATCGCCTACCTGCGGGGAGAGACGGACCGGCTTCCCGAGATCGACTGATTCAGGCGTTTAGGGACACGTCGGGGCGGGCCTTTTCGACCTCCGGAGCCGTCTCTTTCGCTCGACATCCTTTTGGGGTCGGGGCGCGTCACGCCCGCCCGCGCCTTCCCTTTCGATTATCCGCCGTGTTCCGGGGAAACACTGGGGGAATGAAGAAAGGGAGGCATGGGAGCGTGCGCCCGATCGACGCCGATTTGGATCGCGTCGTGGACGAGGTCAACCGGATCCTCGGCGTGGGAGTCAGTTTCGACGTATTGTACCGGCCCGTGAACTACTCGGGCATGCGATTGGCCGTGTATGCGCTGAACGGATTTTTTCAAAGCCTGTTTGTCCTGGACGTCGTCAAAGCGGTGGAGGAGATCGCCGGCCGGTTGGCGGAACATGAGGAACACGGGGCCAAGGCCCTGGGACAGGCCATCATGGCCGAATTGCCTTTCGTCCAAGTGGCGCGAACGGACGATTTGGAAAAGGCCTTGGTCAATGTCTTGTCGGGACCCATGGCGATCTTCCTGGACGGAGAAACCGAGGCCGTGCTGGTGGATACCCGGCTGTACCCCGACCGCGATCCGAATGATCCGGCGGTGGAACGGGTGATCCGCGGGCCCCGGGACGGATACACCGAAACCCTGGTGACCAACGTGGCATTGACCCGCCGGCGGTTGCGGGACCCCGGATTGCGTTTTGAACTTCATCAGGTCGGGCAGCGGTCCAAAACCGATGTGTGTTTGGTGTACATCAACGACGTCGCGAATCCCGATCTGTTGACCGCCGTCAGGGACAAAATCCGCGGGATCTCCGTGGACGGGATCCCGATGGCCGAACAGTCGATTGAAGAGTTCCTGATCGACAACAAATGGAACCCGTACCCGATGGCCCGCTACACCGAGCGGCCGGATGTGGTGGCCACGCATCTGCTTCAGGGGTACATCGCCGTTTTTGTCGACACATCCCCCGAGGTGATCATTCTTCCCGCCACCTTTGTCGATCATGTTCAGCATCCGGAGGATTATCATCAGACTCCCCTGGGCGGCACATACATGCGTTGGATTTTGCTGCTCAGCGTCTTGTTGTCCGTGCTGCTTCCCCCGGTGTGGCTCGCGCTGATCAAGGCCGCCCCGGAGGTGGAGGCCCTCCGTTGGGTGGTGCCCCGAGAAACCGGCGGGGTTCCGGTCTGGCTCCAGATGATGTTTGCCGAATTGGGGATGGACATCCTTCGCCGGGCGGTGATCAACACCCCGGTACCTCTGGGAAACGCCATCGGCATTGTGGCCGGGGTGATCTTCGGACAGACGGCGGTGTCGGTGGGACTGTACAGCGCCGAGGTCATGGTTCTCATGGCGGTGACCTACGTGGCCGCCTTTGCCGCGGCCAGCCCCGAAATGGCGGCCGCCAACCGGCTGATCCGCATGGCGCTGCTGATCCTCTCCGCCGTTTTTGGGCCGTGGGGGTGTGCGGCGGGCATCCTGGGTTGGTTGCTTCTCCTGGCGCGCAGCCGTTCGTTCGGCGTGCCGTACTTTTGGCCGATTTTTCCGTTCAACACCTATGGATTCAAGCAAATGCTCATTCGCGAGCCCTTGCCCGATATCAGGACGCGGATTTCGGCGCTTCATCCGGTGGATCGGGATAAACGGAGCGGTTGACGGCGGGCGCGGGGTTGGTCACGACGGCGGCGGGCCTCCGGGTCGGTCGTACAGCAGCCGAACGGTAGGCGTCGAGCAAGGCGGCGGCGATGCGCCGGTGTCCGCCCACCGAAGGATGGATGCCGTCGCACAGCCAGGACGCGGAAGCCATGGGCAGCACATCGGCCAGATCGATGAACGTGACCCGGGCGGCTGCGATCCGGCTGCGGTACTCCCGGTTGATGCGCCGGATGACCCACTCGGCCGCCCGATGCCCCCGCCAGATCACGGGATACGGGTTATACAGCCCCAGCACAAACACGTGAGCCTCCGGGGCGCACCGGCGAAGCTCGCCAATGATGGCGGGGACCGTTTGCCAAAGGCGCTGAACGGCCGACAGGTAGCTGTACGGATTCCAGTGACCGGCGAGCAACCGGCGCAACAGGTCGTTGCCGCCGATGGACATGGTGATACAGGTGGCCGAAGCCAGCCGCGAAGCAAACCGATTCTTGACCAATGTGAGCAGTTCCCCGCTGGTCAGGCCGGAGATGGCCAAATTCTCCATGCGGCATTCCGGACTGTGTTGCAGCCGGCGAAACAACACGTCCGGATACGCCGCACCCCGTGGAACGCCCTTGCCGACCGTGATGGAATCGCCCAGGGCCACATAGCGCAACGGTTCGGCACCCACGCTTGGATCCTCCTTCCGGGATGAATGTCGATGTGCCGCGGTTACCGGGTGAAAATGTGCCTGCCGATCTGTTTGACCTGCGGGCGGGACCAAATCCACCGTGAGGTGGCCGTGGCCGGGTTGAAGTAATAGATCGCGCCGCCGGTGGGATCCCAGCCGCGAATGGCGTCCAGTGCCGCCCGCCGGGCCTGGCTGTTCGGCGTTAACCATATCTGTCCGTCGGAGACAGCGGTGAATGCTCCGGGCTGGAAAATGACCCCCGGGATGGTATGCGGGAAACGTGAGTCTTCCAATCGGTTGAGGACGACCGCCGCCACCGCGACCTGGCCGATATAGGGCTCACCCCGGGCTTCCCCGTAGACCACCCGGGTCAATAAATCGATGTCCCGGGCGGAAAAGCGCCCGACCCCCGTGTCCCGAGCCGGGGGCGACCCGGCGGCGGAAGGGCGGTAACCTTGGGATCGGCGGGCCAGGGCGGCTTTGGTGGCCGGTCCGGCGATGCCGTCGACCCGAAGCCCCACGTCTCGCTGGAATCGCCTGACCGCCCAATAGGTTTGCCAGCCGAAAACGCCGTCTATGGCCCCCTGATAATAATTGACGTAACGGAGCCGCCCTTGTAATTCCGCCACATCGGCGCCCCGGCTTCCCCGAATCATATTCCAGTGCCAGTCGGCAAATCCTTCGGCGGAAGGTTGGACACTCCCCCAGAGGCAAAGGGCGGCGACGAGGATCGCGGCCGCCAGGCAGGCTGTTTTTCGCACGGTCCCGACCTCCTTTGTCGATTAATCTGAACCGAAGGAAGGGAGGTCATGCAAAAACAGGCCGGCGGATTTGCGCCTCGTCCCGCCCGAAAGGCGGGGTGATCGGCGGCTCAGAAGAAATGCTTTTGCTGTTGCTCTTGTTTCAAAATTTCCACCGCTTCGCGAAACCGCTGGGAATGGATGACCTCCCGTTCCCGCAGAAACCGGAGGGCATCATTGAGGTCCGGGTCGTCCGACATGTCGATGAGCCACTGATAGGTGGCCCTGGCTTTTTCCTCGGCGGCGATATCCTCGTACAGGTCGGTGATCGGGTCTCCCTTGGCCTGAATGTACGTCGCCGTGAAGGGCACTCCCGCCGCATTATGATAGAAAAGCGCCGGCCCGTGGTCCGCCGCGTGTTCCCCGAGTCCGGCGTCCCGGAGTTGCTCCAGGGTGGCGTCCTTGGTGAGCTTGTAGACCATGGTGGCAATCATCTCCAGGTGACCGAATTCCTCGGTCCCGATGTCCGTCAGCAGCCCGATGATCCGGTCCGGGATGGTGTACCGCTGGTTGAGGTATCTCAGCGCGGCGGCCAGCTCACCGTCCGCGCCGCCGTACTGCTCGATCAGGTATTTGGCGAGGCGGGGGTTGCACTGGCTCACCCGCACGGGGTATTGGAGTTTTTTTTGGTAGATCCACATTCGGTTTCCTCCTCCGCTTTTGGCCGGTGTTTCAGACCTGCCACGGCCAAGGGCTCTCCACCCAGTCCCAGTGATGGAGGGATCGCGCTCCGCCCGTGGCCTCCAGGGGTCCGAACTGGGCTTCGAACTGGCCCGCGATAAGCCTGCGGCGCTCGGTCCAAGCCCGAAATTGCTGCAGAGCCTGGGGATCGGAGGGATGGGTATCCAAGTACAACTGGAGTTCGGTCAGGACAAAATCGACGGTCTGCAGTTGTTCAAGCCACTGGTCATACTCTTGAGGTACCGGCGGTTTCATCGCTGGGCCTCCCTCGATGATTTTCCGTACGGGCTGTACAGGGCCGGCCAGAGGGTTCCCCGGGCCAGTGCCTCCCGGGCGGAGTACTGGGGCAGACCCGGCGGCTGGAAGCCCAGATAGAGTTCCGGAGGTGTCTGGTAGAACTTTTGCCGGATGGGGGCACAGGGATCATAGGGACTCACGTAGGGATAGTACCTTTTTTGCTGGGTAAACACGGCTCTCCCTCCCGCGGGCGTTGTTCACGGCCATACTATGCGGAGGGCCGGGCAAAAGCCCCGGGTTTTGCGCGGCCTTATACAAGTCTTGAAGATTGTCCGCTATAATTGGCATCAATCGAACATAAAGGGCGGGAGTTCAGATGGAAGCCACATTGTTGTTGGTGGATGATGAGCCGAGAGTGCTGGATGTCATGGCCAGCTTCCTGCAAGGGGAAGGGTTTCGCATCGTGACCGCGGCCACGGGGCAGCAAGCCCTGGACGCATTCCGAGAGCACCGGCCGGACCTGGTGGTTCTCGACTGGATGCTTCCGGAAATGAGCGGGTTGGAGGTGTGCCGGAGGTTGCGCCAGTCCGGGAACGTGGGGATCATCATGGTGACGGCGCGGACCGAGGAAGCGGACAAGATTGTCGGCCTGGAGGTGGGAGCGGACGATTATATTACCAAACCCTTCAGCCTTCGGGAATTGGCCGCTCGGATCCGATCCGTTCTGCGACGGACCCAGGAAAAAACGGAAGACAGCTCGGTGTTGCGCCGAGGGGATTTGACCATCGACGAGGCAAAATTTCGGGTGTGGAAACGGGATCAGGAGATCATCCTGACCCCGACAGAGTTCAAAATCTTGCTCACCCTGGCCTCACGCCCGGGCACCGTATACAGCCGACTTCAACTGCTTCAGGCCGCCATGGGGGAAACCTATCTGAATTATGAACGGACTGTCGACACGCACGTCAGCCATCTGAGGAAAAAAATCGAGGACGACCCGGCGGAACCGAAATATATTCAGACGGTCTACGGCGTCGGGTACCGGTTCGGTGAGCGCGTGTGAAAGTGCGGGAAAAGCTGTTCCTGGGCATGGCGGCCCTGATCGTGTTTATGGCCGTGGTCTTCCTGACCATCTCCCAGGGATACGTCAGGCATTTGTTTCAACAGTATGCCATGGCTGCCCGCCAAGGCCAGGTCCAGCAGTGGGAACAACTGCTGGCCTATTATTATGTGCAAAACGACGGCTCCTGGGACGGAGTCGGCCAATTCGTCACGGCGGTGGTCAGTCAGCAGTTGGCGACGAAAAAAGGGGAGCCCCTGCGATTTCTTCTTTTGGACGACCAGAAGCGCGTCGTTCTGTCCCTCGGTGTATCCGGGAACACGCCCGATTTCGGTTCGGGATGGCAGGTGCCGGTCACCGTGGGTGGGCGGACGGTGGGCACGCTCTGGGTGTCGGACCGCAACATTCAAGGCCTGACCCGCATCGAAGCCACCGTGCTCCATTCAATGACCCTGGCCACGGTCACCGGGGTGATTCTCACCTCGGCGGCGGCGTTGCTCATGGCGGCCGGCCTGGCCAAGCGGATCACCGAGCCCCTCCAGGCGCTGATCGCCGCGGCCAGGCGGATACAGGGCGGAGACCTCGGCTCCCGGCTTTCCATCCGCACCCGGGATGAGTTCAATGAAGTGGCTCAGGCTTTTAACGACATGGCGCTTCAATTGTCCAAAATCGAAGAGACCCGCCGGCACTTGGTGGCGGACGTCGCCCACGAACTCCGCACCCCGCTGACTATCATCCAGGGACAGTTGGAGTTGATTCAGCAGGGTGTCAAGCCGGCGGAGCCCGAAACCCTCCTGCCCATCCAAGATGAGGTGATGAGGCTCGCCCGGTTGGTGGGAGATCTGCACCAACTCTCCTTGGCCGAGGCCGGTCGCCTGCCGCTGGAAAAACACCCGACGGACCTGGCGGCTTTGGCGAGGCGGATTGCGGAGAATTTTCAGGTCGAGGCCGAATCCAAAGAGATTGCCTTGGGGGTGGAGGGAGATGACGCGGCCGTGGCGGAGGTAGATCCCCACCGCATCACCCAGGTGATCGTCAATCTGGTGGGCAATGCACTGCGCTACACTCCCCAGGGCGGTCGGATCCGCATCGGCGTGAAAACCGAGGGTTCCACCGTGTGCCTCTCCGTGTCCGATACTGGGCCCGGAATTCCTCCGGAACACATTCCCCATATCTTTAATCGCTTTTTCCGATCGGATGAAGCCCGTTCCCGGGAGGCGGGAGGAACGGGCTTGGGGCTGGCCATCGCCAAAGAATTTGTTGAGGCCCACGGCGGGCGAATCGAGGTGCAGTCCAGGCGGGGGGTGGGAACCACCTTTGTCGTCCGCTTGCCGACGGCGGCCGACGCCGTGAAAGGGCGAGGGGCACCGACTCCCGACGCGCCGCCCGGCCGGTGAGAGGAATAAATTTCCGGATGCAGAACCGCAGGAAAAGCCGTTGGAGCGGACACACTGTCACGGGGAGGTGAGTGAACCGTGACCGTGGCGTCTCAAGTGAAACAAACCCTGGCCGGTCTGAAATCGGCTCAGGCGTCGCTGGAACAGTTTGCATTGCAGACCCAGGACAAATCCGCGAAAAAAGCGTTCACCGATGCCGCAAACCAGACCCAGTCCATCATCAATGCGTTGCAGAGCCGGGTCAATCAAATCGAACAGCAGGAGCCGGAGTACAAAGGGTTTTGATCGCATGACGGACAGGTTCTTCAGCGGGAATTCGCCCGGAATTCCCGCTGAACGGCGTCCGTTCGACCCGAGAGCCGGCGGGGAGGTGGGCGGTCGTGGAAGGGGCGGTCGGCGCTTTTGTACGATCCATCGTGATCTTTTTCGTCCTGCTGGTGTTCACCAAAATCCTCGGCAAACGGGAGATTTCCCAACTGTCGTTTATCGACTTCGTTTCGGCCATCACCATGGGCGATATCGCCGCGAATTTGTCCTACAATCTGGAAGGTGAGATGGCAAAGGGATTTTCCAGCCTCATGGTGTGGGTATTCCTCCCTTTTCTATTGTCCTATCTGGCCCTCCATTTTAAATGGATGCGCCGATTTCTCAACGGAAATGCGGTGGTGGTGATTCGCCAGGGGAAGGTGATGGAAGATAACCTGCGAAAGGTCCGCTATTCCATCGACGATCTGATGCAACAATTGCGCCAGCGCAACGTGTTTCACGTGGCGGACGTGGAATTCGCCGTGCTCGAGGCCAGCGGTCAGCTGACGGTGTTAAAAAAATCGGACATGGAACAGCCGATCCGCCGGGATCTCTCGATTCCTTCGGAAATCCGCAACGAACCCCACGTGGTCATTGAGGACGGACACATCAACCACGAAGCCCTGACCAAAGCCAATTTGGATCCGGGTTGGCTGTTGGCGGAACTGGAGCGCATAGGGGTCATGTTGTCGAACGTGTTCTTGGGACAGGTGGATTCCCAAGGTCATCTCTACGTTGATCTGTATGACGACAATCTGCCGGTGCCCGTGTCCACCCATCGCCAGGCAACATTGGCACTGCTCAAACAATCCCAGGCGAGCCTGGAGTTGTTTGCCCTGCAGACGGGGAAGGTCTCATCCAAGGGCCAGTTTGAGCGCCTGGCCGGAGAATTGGAAGAGGTGGTGCGGCAGGTGCAACCGTTTTTGCAGGGAGGTGGGGGCGGATGAAACCGAAAGACGCCAAAGCAACGGCGGCCCAGCGCGCCTATCGGGAACGGGTGGTGGCGGCGCGGAGGTCTGTCCCGCTGTTGGGGAACGGCCTCCGGGCCTTTATGGCGGGAGGGGCGTTGTGTGTGCTGGGCCAACTGATTCAGGGCATATGGGTGCGGATCCTCGGGATGGACAACGAGATGGCCGCCAATCCGACGACGGCGACAATGATCGGTTTTTCCGTTCTCGCCACGGGTCTGGGGATCTACGATCGTTTTGGTCAATGGGCCGGGGCGGGCTCTGCGGTTCCGGTGACCGGTTTTGCCAACTCCATGGCCAGTGCCGCGATTGAGCACCGGGCAGAGGGACTGGTTCTGGGCACGGCCGGCCAAATGTTCAAATTGGCCGGGCCGATCATCGCTTTTGGGGTCACGGCCGCCTTTTTTGTCGCTTTGGTGAAAACGCTGTGGGTGATGGGCTCCTGAGGTGCGGGAGGAGGGGACGGCATGGGCCGGGCGGGCCATCAGACGTATGTGTTTGAACGGCCGGTGGGCATTCGAACCACCGGGGTCGTGGGAGGCGTCAAGGAAGCCGAGGGGCCTTTGGCCGAGTATTTCGACCGTTTGCATGACGATATGCGCCTGGGGCAGAAGACCTGGGAACAGGCGGAACGGACGCTGCTGAAAGAGGCCATGGATGTGGCCATGCGCAAGGCCGGGCTCCAAAAAGAGGACATCCCTCTGTACATTGGAGGGGACCTGATGGATCAACTGACCACGTCGACGTTTGCCGCGAAAAGTTTGGGTTCGATGTTCCTGGGGGTTTACAGCGCCTGCGGGACGACGGTCCAGGGTCTGGCACTCGCTGCCATGCTGATGGAAGCGGGGATGGTGGACCGGGTGATGACCGGGGCGGTGAGCCATACCTATGCGGCGGAAAAACTGTACCGGTTTCCGAACGAGTACGGCGCGCAAAAGCCGCCGTATGCCCAGCGGACGGCGACCGGCGCCGGAGTGGCGCTGCTGGAGCCCGGTGCAGGGCCCGGGATTGAGGCGGCCACCATCGGGCGGGTGGTGGACCCCGGGTTGAAGGATCCGTTTGACATGGGCTCTGCCGAGGCTCCTGCCGCCGCGTCGACCATCGTGGCGCATCTGCGGGATATGGACCGCACCCTGGAGGATTATGACCTGGTGGTCACCGGGGATTTGGCCCGGGTGGGATTGGCGTTCGCCAAACAACTGCTGGCGGGTCAGGGATGGGTTCAAACCGAGCGGATCGAGGATTGCGGGGTACTGTTGTACCGGGAGGATCAGGGGGTTTTCGCCGGGGGCAGCGGTGCCGGCTGTTCCGCCGTGGTGATGTACGGTTATGTGGTCAACCAAATGAGACAGGGCCGGTATCGCCGGGTGCTGCTGTGCGGGACCGGGGCGCTTCACTCACCGACCAGCGTCAAACAGGGAGACAGTATACCCGGGATCTGCCATGCGGTCAGCCTTGTCTCTACAGGATTTAGTTGAAATTGGAATTTAAACCGACAACTTCATATGGCCTCGGAAGGATGTCGCGTGTACACTGGTGAGCGACCTTTGAAAACCCAAAGGCCGAATCGCCGCGATCCGAGTCCGAGGTCCCGAAAGGGATCGCGGGGTACGGGGGAACCAGAGACAGTGGGGTGAAATGACCGGTGGGTCATCGGGCGCCTTTCGACCGAACCCGACAGCTAACCCCGGAGGCCGTTGAAAGGAGCGAGAGGAGTGAGCACTTCCGTCTGGTTGGTGCTGGCGACATCCATTTCGTTCGCCATGCAATCGATCGGGGTGACATCCTGGAGTTCTTCTCTCCATGATGTTTTCTCCGGCAAACACGATGACGGTGACGGTGTCTCCGGATTGGCGAGTCGTTCGCTGTCGCCGATCGAAACCGGAGCGATCGTGACCGCGCATCGCGGGGAAGAAGGGACGAACACCGGAGCGGATATGGGGATGCCTGTCCAGGCCCCGAAGCTCGACCCGACCTCTTCCCCAGCGCTTCCGCCGGCGCCGCAGACCCGGGTGGAATCTCGGTCCCAGGTTCCGGCGCCTGCGCCCGAGCCGAACGTTTCGGCGACCGCGACGACAAACCGCAGGGCCGCTCCCGAATCCAAGCCGGCCGTGCAATCGGCAACGGGCGGACCGGATGCGGTCAGACGGCCGCCTGCGCCTCCCGACGAAGGGCCGGGTCTGACGATGACGGCGACGGTGTACGGTCCGGGGAATTCCGGAGAGTACGGTGATGTGGACGCTTTTGGCAGGCCGTTGCACGTGGGAGTTGTCGCGGTGGACCCCGAAGTGATCCCCCTCGGATCGCGGGTACTCATCAAGGGGCTGCACGCACCGGGCATTTCTCCGTCCGGATTTTATGCGGTGGCCTCGGACACGGGGGGCGCCATCAAGGGGAACCGCTTGGATGTGTACCTGCCCCTGAGCCGGCAAGAACTGCTGGACATCGGGATGCAGCGGGTCACCGTGCAAGTCGTGTCCGGTGTGCGCTAAACGGTCGTGGGAACATGGATGGGGGACCGGGCCGCCTTGGAGAGGGTTTCTCTCGGGGCGGCCTTCCTGTTGCGGATGGAAGGGCGCGCACGGTTGATCAGGCGGACGATGTTTTGTCGGGGGCTCGTCAAAAAGTGTCCCACTTTAAATCTATGCAAAGACCGCGATTTTCTCATATAATGAATGTTATAGAGAGAGGTGAGGAGGTGATGGCCATGCGGTCTTACGACGAAGCGGTGGGTCTGTTGAAAGGGCGCGGTGTTCGCATCACCCCGCAACGGACGGCCATCCTCCAGTATCTGTTGGCCCACCGGACGCATCCGACGGCGGATGAGATCTACCGGGCCATTCAACCGTCGTATCCGAACGTCAGCGTGGCCACGGTGTACAACAATTTGCGCGCGTTCCAAGAGGCCGGGTTGGTGCGGGAATTGACCGCGGGGGACCACGCCAGCCGGTTCGACGTGAACATGTCCCCCCACCATCACGCCATTTGTGATCGCTGCGGCAAGATCGTCGATTTTTACCATCCGCACGTGGAGGGGCTGGACGAGGCGGTCGAGAAGGAACTGGGTTTTGTCGTCACGGAACAGCGAATCGAGGTTCACGGTTTGTGCCGGGAGTGCCGTCAACGGCCGTTGTGAGGGAAGGGCTGCGCGGCGGGAAATGAGATTCGGCCTGGGATGCCGAGCATGATGGAGGCGAACGATGTTGCAGGGACGGAGAGTGGCCGGCATCATTTTTGTTTTGGGTGTATTGTTCCTGGTGGCGATGCACTTCGTGATGGATCCCGTTCGGCACGCCAAGGATCCCGTTGCGGTGGCGAATAATTTTCTCGGCTATGTGGAACTGCAGCAGTTCGACAAAGCCAGCCAGTTTTTGAGCAGCGGGTTTCGCAGCAGCGGCCAGGCCGATCACGTCCTGAGGCAGTTGTGGCAGAATCTCGACCAGAGTGCGGTGAATGTGAGGTTGGTGTCGAACACCGGTTCGGAAGCCCGGGTGCAGTTCTACAACGATCCGAACGCCGTTTTGGTCTTGACCAAAGAAGGAGATCGGTGGGTGGTCAGCAACTGACCGCATGTCGTTCGGCGTCGGACGGGTCGGAGGGTGCGTTGTCGGCGGCGGGGCGGACCCGGGTCCGCCTCGGTGTTCCTGCGGGAGAGCGGAGGCAGATCCCTCGCCTGACGGGGATCGCTCGAAAAACGAATTCAGGGGTTGACACGGACGCGGTGCCGCCTATATAATCATCATTGCGTCTGGATCCCGGAGGATTGGATGCCGGCGGATCCCGAAAAACGGCTGCAGGGCCGTTGCTCAAGCTCATGCGATTTCGGAGCGGGTGCCACACTCCGGAATTTTCAGTAGCGATGCCGAAGTGGCGGAATTGGCAGACGCACACGACTCAAAATCGTGCGGG
>JASBVV010000027.1 GCA_029960885.1 Kyrpidia sp.
ACCCCGGCGGTCAGCTGCTTGACAGGGAGAATTGGCAGAGATAGAATGAGGCCAATCCGGGGGATCTGAAGGAGAGCGAAGGCGCGTCGCTCGCCCGAAGCAGAGTCGGAGAAGAGCGGAGTTGAGTGGAGTCGAGATGAGGAGGGTCACCCTTGGTTTTGATGATCGATAACTATGATTCTTTCACGTACAATCTCGTCCAGTATATTGAGATTCTGGGAATGCCGGTAACTGTCCTTCGGAACGATGTGGTCTCCGCCCAAGAGCTGGATCCTGACGCTTACAGTCATGTCGTGATTTCGCCGGGACCCGGAACGCCCCGGGATGCAGGGGTTTCGATGGCGGTGATCGAACGATTCGCCGGCCGGGTGCCGGTGCTCGGAGTGTGTCTTGGACACCAGGCCATTGCCGAGGTGTTCGGAGGGCGCGTGGTTCACGCCAGGCGGCCGATGCACGGAAAGACCTCGATGATTCTCCACGATGGTTCGTTTCTTTTCTCACGTCTCCCGAATCCCTTTCGAGCCACTCGGTATCATTCACTGATTGTTGATGAAACCACTTTACCTTCGGAGCTTCGAGTGACAGCTCGCAGTGAGGAAGGCGAAATCATGGCCATCTGTCACCGGGACCTGCCCGTGTACGGGGTCCAGTTTCATCCCGAATCGATCCTGACCGATGGCGGGATGAAGATCCTGGCGGATTTTCTCGGTGTGGCCGACGCGGAACCGGTCCTTTTGGCGGCGGGGGGTGGTGTGCGGTGAGCGTGGTGGAGCGCCTGCGGGTCGCGGTATCCACCCGGCGCCACACGCTGCCCCGCCGGGCCGGTGCGGACGCTTTTGCGCTCTTTCGGGTGATCGCAGGAGAGATCGGGGCTGAGCGAGCTTTTCTCCTGGACTCGGTGTCAGACCCCCGGGCTCAGCACCGGCTGGCCGTGGTGGCAGCGGACCCCGTGTTGGAGCTGAGGTTCAAAGGTCAGGGTATCGCGGTTTCTGGGGAAGAGTCGGTGGCCGCCCCGGTCCGGGCGCGGCTGGATCAGGAGAGGTTGGTGAAAGACGGTCAGATGGTCGCGGGCCCGGCGGAGGTTTTGGCGGCGGTTTCGGATGTGTTTGCGCCAGCCGAGGATCTGCCTGCCTTTGCGGGCGGGTTTCTCGGATACGTGGCTTACGATGCGATTCGATATTTTGAGCGGCTGCCCCACACCACGGTGGATGACCGGCGTCTGGATGACATCCGTCTACGGGTTTTCCGAACGGTCATTCATGTCTCGGATGACCAGTTCGAGGTGTACGCCCACCGCTTTGGGGAGGGACACGACGATCTCGATCGGGCTTTGAAGTGGATATCCGGGATTGAGGATTTGCCGGATCTGCCCGGGGATGTGGAGCCGGCGATCGAGGTGTACCACGACGTCACCGAAGAGGAATATGTGCACCGGGTAGAAAAGGCTAAAAAGTATATTGCCGATGGGGATATTTTCCAAATCGTACCCTCCATGCGCCTGCGGGTCAGGAGTAAGGCCGATCCATTGGTGGTGTACGACCGGCTGCGCCGGGTGAATCCTTCACCTTTTATGTTTTACGGCGACTATGGGGATTTTCGCATCTTCGGAGCCAGTCCGGAGGTCCAGCTCCGGGTCCAGGGAGGGGTGGCCCAGATGCGCCCCATTGCGGGGACATCAAAGGGAAAGGGGAAGACCGACGCGGAGAATCGCCGGCTGGTGGAGGATTTGCTCGGGGATGAGAAAGAACGGGCGGAGCACCTGATGTTGGTGGACCTTTGCCGGAATGACCTGGGAAGGGTGTGCCGGCCGGGGACTGTGATCGTGGAACAACTGATGGTGGTGGAAGAATACTCCCACGTCTTTCACATCGTCTCTCATGTCAACGGCGAATTGCGGCCGGACGTCCAGCCTCTTCATGCGATTCTGGCCACGTTTCCGGCGGGCACCCTGAGCGGTACGCCCAAGGTCAGGGCCATGGAGATTATCGACGAGTTGGAGTCTTTTGACCGAGGCCCCTACGGCGGGGCGGTGGGGTTTATCGATTGGAAAGGCAATGTGAATCTGGCCATTATGATCCGAAGCGTCGTCCAGATCGGGGACCTGTTTTACCTGCAAGCGGGGGCGGGGATCGTGGCGGATTCCGTGCCGGAGATGGAGTGGCGGGAGTGCGGGCACAAGCTGGCGGCCCTGCACAGGGCGCTTTTTCCTGCCTGATGGCATCGATGTCGGCTTTCAGGGAACATCCCCTGTCCTCCCGAGAAAATATGGTATGATAGTCTTACGGATGTGGGCGGGAGGGTCGGATGGGGTGGCGAGACGATGGCAGTTTTGGGCGGCTCTGGCAGCGGGCCGGATGGTGTACCGGTTCCTGCGGGTCGCCGGCCGGAAGGCGACGACGTTGCCCGGCGTCGTCGCTATGCGGTTGTGCCCGGGTTTCTTGGCGGCAGTGGGGGATCGGTTCGCCGGCAGATTGGTGCTGATCACCGGGACGAACGGCAAGACGACGACGAGTAACCTGGTGGGGACATGGCTGAACGACAACGGTTGGCAGGTGGTCAGCAATCGCCTGGGGGCGAATCTCGTCCAGGGCATTGCCACGGCGGTGGTGGAGCAGTTGCAAAGACGCCGTTCATACCTGGAGGCCGCGGTGTTTGAAGTGGACGAGGCCACCATGGAGAAAGTGGTCGAGGATCTCCGTCCGGGGGTCGTTGTGGTCACCAACTTTTTCCGCGATCAAATGGATCGCTACGGGGAGCTGGACCGGGTGGTGGATCTTGTCGCCGGGGCTTTGGCCCGGGTCCCGGAGGGCTGTGTGTGCCTGATTAACGGGGATGACCCGGTGGCCTACCGGGTGGCCCCGCAGGGCCGGCGGGTGCAGTTTTACGGGCTCCAGGCGCCGGAGTGGCTTGAACCCCGCTCCCGGGAAGTGCGGGACGGGAAATTTTGTGGGTTTTGTGGTCATCCCCTGAGCTATGCGGGTTTTTTCTACGGGCAATTGGGCATCTGGCGTTGCCCGGGGTGCGGCCGGGAACGTCCCCTTCCCGAGCCCGCGGCCCGGCACATTCGCGTGGCCAAGGGTGGTTTGGCCTTTGAGGTGGACGGGCTCCCCGCCCGGTTGGACTCCCCGGGATTGTACAACGTCTACAATGTGCTCGCGGCCTACGGGGCGGTTCGGGCAGTGGGCCTGTCCCAGGAACAGGTACTGGGAGCCATGGCCCGGATCCGGACGGGGCTCGGGAGGCTGGAGCGGTTTCGGCTTGCCGGGCGGCCGATTGTTTTGGCGTTGGTGAAAAATCCCACCGGCCTCAACGAGCAATTAAAGGTGGTGGAGCGGACCCCGGAAGTCACGGACGTGGTGTTGGTGCTCAACGATCTTTACGCCGACGGAACGGATGTGTCGTGGATTTGGGATGCGGATCTGGAGCGCCTGAAGGACAAGGGGATCGAGCGGGCCTGGTGTGCCGGCACCCGAGCGGAGGACATGGCGATTCGCGTTCGGTATGCGGAATGGCCGGCGGAGATTCGGGTCATTCGGGATCCGGTCGCCTGCGTGGAGGCGGCCTCGTCCAACCCGTCGGACCTGGCGGTGACGAGGGGCGGATCCGGCAGGCCAAAGGGAACAGTGTATGTGTTGACGACTTATTCATCGTTATACACGCTGAGAGACTGGCTGGTCCGGCGGGGCGAGGAGGAACATGACGATGAAACTGACCATCGGCCATCTGTATCCCGATCTGCTCGATCTGTACAGTGATCGGGGCAATGTCATGATTCTCGAAAAGAGGGCCCGCTGGCGGGGGATCGAGGTGGAGGTGGTGCGGGTGGATGCCGGGGATGCCACCGATGTGCGGGGGTGCGACCTGTTGCTGATGGGCGGGGGCATGGACCGGGAGCAAAGTTTAGTGGCCCGGGATCTTCAGCACCGCCGGGCCAACTTGGAGCAGGCTGTGGCCGAGGGTGCCGTGGTTCTGGCCATTTGCGGCGGGTACCAGTTACTCGGGGAGTATTTTGAAACCGGATCTGGTGAGAGGATCCCGGGGATCGGGCTGCTGGACGCTTATACTGTGGCCGGGGAAAGGCGGATGGTGGGGAACGTCATGGCGGAGTGTCCCTTGGACGGACCGACGGAGACGATTTTTGGGTATGAAAATCATTCCGGACGGACGTATCTTCGGGCGGGGACCGACCCTTGGATGCGGGTGGTCCGGGGGGATGGAAATAACGGAAGTGACGGCACCGAGGGGGCGCGGAAAGGCAGGGTGTTCGGCACGTACCTGCACGGCCCGCTGCTCGCTAAAAATCCGCGGCTGGCGGATTGGCTGTTGGGGCTCGCCCTGGAACGCAAGGGAACGGGGGGGGGTCTCAGGGCCTTGGCGGACCGGTGGGAGGAGGCGGCCCGGGAGCATCTGGTGCGCCGGTTGGCCGAGTTGGACGGCATGGAGTCGCCCCACGTGGGAACGAGTACCGGCGAGTGACAGGAAAGACTTGACACGTCCCGGTACAGTTTTGATGTTGTTGCCGATTCCGAATTGTGCTATCCTGAGCTTTTAAAATAAGACGTTGTATGACTCCATTGAAATTTTGGTAAAGCGGAGGTGAACGGCCGGGCGATCGGGGCCGTGCCAGAGTGGGGACCTCAAACCGACTCGGAGATCAAAAGGAGGGATGGCCATGGCGGGAGTTGATCAAGGAGCGGCGACCGATGTGTTTCCCGATCAAGTGCTGACGGAGCGCCTCTCGGACCCGCACACGATGGAACAACTGATTCGCCTTCTCGACAAGTTGGACCAGGTCGTGTTTTTGCTTGACATGATGGAGGAATTTTTGCGTCGCGGGCCGGAGTTCGCCGATTCGATCAACGATCTCGTCGTCGCGTTGCGCCACAGCTTGACTCCGTCCGAGGGGAACCCTCGTTGGCAAAACCTGTTCTACGTGGCTCGCCGACTCCAGGATTTCCTCGATTCGCCCCAGTTGCAGTCGTTGTTGCGATCCGATGTGCTGGACGTCCGTTCAATCCGGGTGGTGGGAAACTTGGCCCGGGCGATGATCGAGGCCTCCGAGGATGTTTCGAAAGGCGAAACCAAGCGGATCGGACTGGTTGGGCTGATGCGGGCTTTGGGAGATCCCGAGGTGCAGCCGGCGCTCAACTTTGTTTTGGGTTTTGCCAGACGTTTGTCCCGGGAGTTTAGCGATGCATGAACTGTCCATAGCCCACAGCTTGGCGGAGTTGGCGATCGAGGAAGCGGGAAGCCTGGGCATGCGGCGCGTGCGGGCTCTCTACGTCAAGCTGGGCATGTTGGCGGGAGTGGTCAAGGAAGCTTTGCATTTTTCCTTTGATGTCGTGATTCAGGGCACCCCTTTGGAGGGGGCCGAACTGATCATTGAAGATGTTCCCGTGGTGGTTTATTGTTCCCGTTGCCAAGAGGAGCGCACACTGCCCGAGCCGTTGCCGATGCGCTGTCCCGTCTGCGGGACGCGAACGGCGGAAGTGCTGCACGGGCGGGAGATGGAGCTTTACGCTTTGGAAGGCGAGGAGGGAGATACGGATGATGCCCCGGATCGTCGAGATCAGGCAGAACGTTCTCAAGAAGAACGACCTTTTGGCTAGGGAACTGCGCGAGCGTTTCCGGGAAGCCGGGGTGTTCGTGGTGAATTTGGTATCGAGCCCCGGGACCGGAAAGACGACGTTGCTGAGGGAAATGCTCCTTCGCCTCGGCGAGCGCTACCGCGTGGCGGCGTTGGTCGGAGATTTGGCGACGGAAAACGACGCGCAACGCCTGCGGGAAAGCGGGGCCCAGGTGCGTCAGATCACCACAGGGACGGTTTGCCATCTCGAGGCGGAAATGATCGGGAGGGCATTGGAAGGATGGAATCTGGAGGAACTCGATTTTCTTTTCATTGAAAATGTCGGCAATCTCGTCTGCCCGGCGAGCTATGATTTGGGTGAGAACCAGCGGGCAGTGCTCTTTTCTGTCACCGAGGGCGAGGACAAGCCGTTAAAATATCCCACGATCGTCAATAGCGCCGATGTGGCGATTGTGACGAAAATTGACCTGGCGGAACCGGTGGGTTTTCAACGGGACCGTTTTTATGAAGCATTGCACGAGGCCAGGCCGGGGCTTCCGGTCTTTGAGGTTTCGGTGCGAACGGGTGAAGGTATGTCTGCTTGGTTGGCGCATGTGGAAGCCGGAAGGCAGGCGCTGCGCGAACGGGTGGCGTGGACGTAGGAGGACCGGTCAAGAAAGGCTTGCGATTCGTTTTTTTTTCGAAGTTTTAGGATATTCTCGGTGTTGTTGCGATCCGAGTTTGCTGTCCATATGTTATGGATCCTCTCCGATCCGGCGTGAAGAGGACTTCTCACCGGTCGAAGCGCACCAGCGTGCCGCTCCAGGGGAGTGAGGGAAATTGTTCGGGGGTGAGGACAACCATGGCGAATGTGCTTTGGATGCACGGTGGTGCCTGTAACGGGAACACACAATCGTTCTTAAACGCCGAGGAACCCACCGTTGTGGATTTGGTTACCGATTTCGGCATCCGGATCTTGTACCACCATTCTTTGTCCATGGAATTCGGCGATCAAGTTCGGCAGTTGCTCGAGCGCGTTCTCAGCGGGAATATTCCGTTGGACATCTTCGTTTTCGAAGGGACGGTCATCCAGGGCCCCAACGGCACCGGTCGCTACGACATGTTTCTGGATCGCCCGAAGAAGGATTGGGTCTGGGAACTTGCCCATATGGCCCAGTACGTGGTGGCCATCGGCGACTGCGCCTGTTGGGGCGGCATTCCGGCGACCAAGCCCAATCCCAGTGAATCCGTTGGATTGCAATATCTCAA
>JASBVV010000028.1 GCA_029960885.1 Kyrpidia sp.
CAGATTTCGAAGGGAGTGTCCACTGGATGAATCTGTTTGGTATCGCTGCAGCGATTGCGTTTGGTCTGGCGGCCGTGGGTGCCGGTATCGGCAACGGATTGGTCATCAGCCGCACCATTGAAGGAATCGCCCGGCAGCCCGAGGCGCGGGGGATGTTGCAAACCCAGATGTTCATCGGTATCGGCCTGGTCGAAGCGCTGCCCGTCATCTCGCTGGTCATGGGCTTCCTGCTGTTTGCGCGCAGCTGACGGACGGGCCGGCGGGCGGGGCGACGCGGCCCTGCCTTCCTTTTGTTCGGTCGAAGGGAGTGAACCAAGCAGATGGAATTTGAGCTCGGCACGGCCCTCGTTCAACTGATCGCATTCCTGATCCTTTTTTGGTTTCTGGCCAAATATGCCTGGAAACCTCTGGTCAAAATGTTGAACGACCGCCGGGAATACATTGAGAATCAATTGTCCGCCGCCGAACGCGAGCGGGAGGAGGCGGAGCGGGTCCTGGACGAGCACCGGCAATTGGTGGAGAAAGCCCGTCAGGATGCGCATCAATGGCTGGAGAACGCCAAACGCACCGGCGAGCGCCAGGCATCGGAGATCCTGGCTGCCGCCGAAGCCGAGGCCCGGCGCCTGAAAGAAGAGGCGCTGGCCGAAATCCAGAGCGAAAAGGAAAAGGCGTTGGCGGAACTTCGCGACCAGGTCGGCGAGTTGTCCGTTCTTCTGGCCGGCCGCATTCTCGCCCGTGAACTGGATCCCAAAAGCCACCGGGAGCTGGTGGAACGGGCCCTGGCCGAAATGGGTGATCGGGTATGAAAGACGGCGTCGTGGCTAAACGGTACGCAGCCGCCCTGTTGGAGGCCGCCCGTGAGACTTCGGGCGTGGAGAATGTGGAGAAGGAATTGGCGGCGGTTCTGGATGTTTGGAACGCCGAACCGGAGATGGTCGATTTTCTCGATCATCCCACCGTGTCCCGGGAGGCGAAGAAGCGGCTGGTCGCCCGGGTGTTCGGGGAACGGGTGTCCCGGCCGGTGTTGAATTTCCTGTATGTCTTGCTCGATCATCGACGGCAGGATACCCTGCCCCAGATCATCGCCCAGTACCGGCGGAAGGTGGACGAAGTTCTGGGCCGCATTCACGCGGAGATCGAGACCGCCCTTCCCGTTTCCGACGAGGAGGCCCGGGAGTGGAAGAGCCGGTTGGCGCGTAAGACCGGCAAAGACGTCTCGCTGCGGCTGGACGTGAATCCTGCGCTCATCGGCGGAGCGCGGCTGAGGGTCGGCGATCGGGTGTGGGACGCGACGATATCGGGGCGTCTTGAGCGGTTCCGTGGACAGCTCAAGCAGATCCAAGCCCGGTGAACAGGGGGGATTGCGCGGATGAGCATTCGTCCGGAAGAGATCAGCGCGCTCATCAGGCAACAGATTGAAAACTATGAAGCGGAAGTAGAAGTGTACGACGTGGGTACGGTGATCTACGTCGGTGACGGGATCGCCCGGATTCACGGTCTGGCCAACGTCATGGCCGGCGAGCTGTTGGAATTTCCGAACGGTCAGATGGGGATGGCCCTCAACCTCGAGGAAGACAATGTCGGATGCATCATCCTCGGGACGGTCGCCGGCATTAAAGAGGGAGACCAAGTGAAGCGGACGGGCCGCATCGTCGAGGTGCCCGCGGGCGAAGCCCTGATCGGACGGGTGGTCAATCCCCTGGGTCAGCCCTTGGACGGCCGGGGACCGATCGAGGCCAAAGAGTTCCGTCCCGTCGAGTCGCCGGCACCGGGCGTGATCGACCGCAAGTCGGTGCACGAACCTCTGCAGACGGGAATCAAGGCCATCGACGCCATGGTGCCCATCGGCCGGGGACAGCGGGAGCTGATCATCGGCGACCGCCAGACCGGGAAAACGGCCATCGCCCTCGACACGATCATCAACCAGAAGGGGCAGAATGTCATCTGCATCTACGTGGCCATCGGCCAGAAGCAGTCCACCGTGGCCCAGGTGGTGGAGACCCTGCGCAAGCACGGGGCCATGGAATACACCATCGTGGTGGTTGCCTCGGCCTCGGATCCGGCGCCGCTTTTGTATTTGGCGCCCTACGCCGGCTGCGCCATGGGCGAGTATTTCATGTACCGCGGAGGCCACGCGCTGTGTGTGTACGACGACCTGTCGAAACAGGCGGCGGCCTACCGGGAGCTGTCCCTGCTGCTGCGCCGGCCTCCCGGCCGCGAG